>NZ_CP133778.1:4855000-5177500 GCF_034347405.1 Pseudomonas sp. CCC3.1 | reverse complement strand
TAAGTGGGAAACGATGTGGGAAGGCTTAGACAGCTAGGAGGTTGGCTTAGAAGCAGCCACCCTTTAAAGAAAGCGTAATAGCTCACTAGTCGAGTCGGCCTGCGCGGAAGATTTAACGGGGCTCAAACCATACACCGAAGCTACGGGTATCACTTAGGTGATGCGGTAGAGGAGCGTTCTGTAAGCCTGTGAAGGTGAGTTGAGAAGCTTGCTGGAGGTATCAGAAGTGCGAATGCTGACATGAGTAACGATAATGGGTGTGAAAAACACCCACGCCGAAAGACCAAGGTTTCCTGCGCAACGTTAATCGACGCAGGGTTAGTCGGTCCCTAAGGCGAGGCTGAAAAGCGTAGTCGATGGAAAACAGGTTAATATTCCTGTACTTCTGGTTATTGCGATGGAGGGACGGAGAAGGCTAGGCCAGCTTGGCGTTGGTTGTCCAAGTTTAAGGTGGTAGGCTGGAATCTTAGGTAAATCCGGGATTCTAAGGCCGAGAGCTGATGACGAGTGTTCTTTTAGAACACGAAGTGGTTGATGCCATGCTTCCAAGAAAAGCTTCTAAGCTTCAGGTAACCAGGAACCGTACCCCAAACCGACACAGGTGGTTGGGTAGAGAATACCAAGGCGCTTGAGAGAACTCGGGTGAAGGAACTAGGCAAAATGGCACCGTAACTTCGGGAGAAGGTGCGCCGGTGAGGGTGAAGCATTTACTGCGTAAGCCCACGCCGGTCGAAGATACCAGGCCGCTGCGACTGTTTATTAAAAACACAGCACTCTGCAAACACGAAAGTGGACGTATAGGGTGTGACGCCTGCCCGGTGCCGGAAGGTTAATTGATGGGGTTAGCTAACGCGAAGCTCTTGATCGAAGCCCCGGTAAACGGCGGCCGTAACTATAACGGTCCTAAGGTAGCGAAATTCCTTGTCGGGTAAGTTCCGACCTGCACGAATGGCGTAACGATGGCGGCGCTGTCTCCACCCGAGACTCAGTGAAATTGAAATCGCTGTGAAGATGCAGTGTATCCGCGGCTAGACGGAAAGACCCCGTGAACCTTTACTATAGCTTTGCACTGGACTTTGAATTTGCTTGTGTAGGATAGGTGGGAGGCTTTGAAGCGTGGACGCCAGTCTGCGTGGAGCCAACCTTGAAATACCACCCTGGCAACTTTGAGGTTCTAACTCAGGTCCGTTATCCGGATCGAGGACAGTGTATGGTGGGTAGTTTGACTGGGGCGGTCTCCTCCTAAAGAGTAACGGAGGAGTACGAAGGTGCGCTCAGACCGGTCGGAAATCGGTCGTAGAGTATAAAGGCAAAAGCGCGCTTGACTGCGAGACAGACACGTCGAGCAGGTACGAAAGTAGGTCTTAGTGATCCGGTGGTTCTGTATGGAAGGGCCATCGCTCAACGGATAAAAGGTACTCCGGGGATAACAGGCTGATACCGCCCAAGAGTTCATATCGACGGCGGTGTTTGGCACCTCGATGTCGGCTCATCACATCCTGGGGCTGAAGCCGGTCCCAAGGGTATGGCTGTTCGCCATTTAAAGTGGTACGCGAGCTGGGTTTAGAACGTCGTGAGACAGTTCGGTCCCTATCTGCCGTGGACGTTTGAGATTTGAGAGGGGCTGCTCCTAGTACGAGAGGACCGGAGTGGACGAACCTCTGGTGTTCCGGTTGTCACGCCAGTGGCATTGCCGGGTAGCTATGTTCGGGAAAGATAACCGCTGAAAGCATCTAAGCGGGAAACTTGCCTCAAGATGAGATCTCACTGGAACCTTGAGTTCCCTAAAGGGCCGTCGAAGACTACGACGTTGATAGGTTGGGTGTGTAAGCGCTGTGAGGCGTTGAGCTAACCAATACTAATTGCCCGTGAGGCTTGACCATATAACACCCAAGCAATTTGAGTCGAAGAGACCAGATTGCGGTGTGTGAAGACGATACAAACCGAAAGTTTGCAGCTCACAAAGCACCGATTCTATTACATACCCATTCGCTGGAGCGTTGACCGTAAGGTAAACGAGCTGGCTACCGAATTTCTTGACGACCATAGAGCATTGGAACCACCTGATCCCATCCCGAACTCAGTAGTGAAACGATGCATCGCCGATGGTAGTGTGGGGTTTCCCCATGTGAGAGTAGGTCATCGTCAAGATTAAATTCCAAAATCCCTGTCTGCTCACGCAGACAGGGATTTTGTTTTTGTATAAGTACAAGCTTTGTAAAAAGCATGTACTGCTGAGTAGGTCATTTACCTGGTTGGCAAATCGATTGAAAGTAGCAGGAAATGAGGTGTTGACAGCAGCGTGTAACGCTGTAGAATTCGCCTCCCGCTAACGAGAGATCGAAAGCGCAAGTGGTTGAAGTTGTTAAAGATTTCCAAGCGAAACTTTGAAAACTTCTTAAATAACCGCTTGACAGCAACAGAGGCTGCTGTAGAATGCGCGCCTCGGTTGAGCGAAAGCTTAACCAACCGCTCTTTAACAACTGAATCAAGCAATTCGTGTGGGTGCTTGTGGAGTCAGACTGATAGTCAAAAAGATTATCAGCATCACAAGTTACTCCGCGAGAAATCAAAGATGTAACCAACGATTGCTGAGCCAAGTTTAGGGTTTTCTCAAAACCCAAAGATGTTTGAACTGAAGAGTTTGATCATGGCTCAGATTGAACGCTGGCGGCAGGCCTAACACATGCAAGTCGAGCGGTAGAGAGGTGCTTGCACCTCTTGAGAGCGGCGGACGGGTGAGTAATACCTAGGAATCTGCCTGATAGTGGGGGATAACGTTCGGAAACGGACGCTAATACCGCATACGTCCTACGGGAGAAAGCAGGGGACCTTCGGGCCTTGCGCTATCAGATGAGCCTAGGTCGGATTAGCTAGTTGGTGAGGTAATGGCTCACCAAGGCTACGATCCGTAACTGGTCTGAGAGGATGATCAGTCACACTGGAACTGAGACACGGTCCAGACTCCTACGGGAGGCAGCAGTGGGGAATATTGGACAATGGGCGAAAGCCTGATCCAGCCATGCCGCGTGTGTGAAGAAGGTCTTCGGATTGTAAAGCACTTTAAGTTGGGAGGAAGGGCATTAACCTAATACGTTAGTGCTTTGACGTTACCGACAGAATAAGCACCGGCTAACTCTGTGCCAGCAGCCGCGGTAATACAGAGGGTGCAAGCGTTAATCGGAATTACTGGGCGTAAAGCGCGCGTAGGTGGTTTGTTAAGTTGAATGTGAAATCCCCGGGCTCAACCTGGGAACTGCATCCAAAACTGGCAAGCTAGAGTATGGTAGAGGGTGGTGGAATTTCCTGTGTAGCGGTGAAATGCGTAGATATAGGAAGGAACACCAGTGGCGAAGGCGACCACCTGGACTGATACTGACACTGAGGTGCGAAAGCGTGGGGAGCAAACAGGATTAGATACCCTGGTAGTCCACGCCGTAAACGATGTCAACTAGCCGTTGGGAGTCTTGAACTCTTAGTGGCGCAGCTAACGCATTAAGTTGACCGCCTGGGGAGTACGGCCGCAAGGTTAAAACTCAAATGAATTGACGGGGGCCCGCACAAGCGGTGGAGCATGTGGTTTAATTCGAAGCAACGCGAAGAACCTTACCAGGCCTTGACATCCAATGAACTTTCTAGAGATAGATTGGTGCCTTCGGGAACATTGAGACAGGTGCTGCATGGCTGTCGTCAGCTCGTGTCGTGAGATGTTGGGTTAAGTCCCGTAACGAGCGCAACCCTTGTCCTTAGTTACCAGCACGTAATGGTGGGCACTCTAAGGAGACTGCCGGTGACAAACCGGAGGAAGGTGGGGATGACGTCAAGTCATCATGGCCCTTACGGCCTGGGCTACACACGTGCTACAATGGTCGGTACAAAGGGTTGCCAAGCCGCGAGGTGGAGCTAATCCCATAAAACCGATCGTAGTCCGGATCGCAGTCTGCAACTCGACTGCGTGAAGTCGGAATCGCTAGTAATCGTGAATCAGAATGTCACGGTGAATACGTTCCCGGGCCTTGTACACACCGCCCGTCACACCATGGGAGTGGGTTGCACCAGAAGTAGCTAGTCTAACCTTCGGGAGGACGGTTACCACGGTGTGATTCATGACTGGGGTGAAGTCGTAACAAGGTAGCCGTAGGGGAACCTGCGGCTGGATCACCTCCTTAATCGACGACATCAGCTGCTCCATAAGTTCCCACACGAATTGCTTGATTCATTGAAGAAGACGATAGAAGCAACTTTAAGCTCCACGCTGATAGCACACGCTAACGGTTGCAAGCTCGAAATTGGGTCTGTAGCTCAGTTGGTTAGAGCGCACCCCTGATAAGGGTGAGGTCGGCAGTTCGAATCTGCCCAGACCCACCAATTTTGTGTGGAAAATGCCTGTAGAAATATGGGGCCATAGCTCAGCTGGGAGAGCGCCTGCCTTGCACGCAGGAGGTCAACGGTTCGATCCCGTTTGGCTCCACCATAAACTTGCTTCTGCATCGTAAAGCTTAGAAATGAGCATTCCATCAATGTGATGGTGAATGTTGATTTCTGATCTTTTGATTAGATCGTTCTTTAAAAATTTGGGTATGTGATAGAAAGATAGACTGAATAACATTTTCACTGGTGTTTATTCAGGCTAAGGTAAAATTTGTGAGTAATTGCAAGTTTTCGGCGAATGTCGTCTTCATAGTATAACCAGATTGCTTGGGGTTATATGGTCAAGTGAAGAAGCGCATACGGTGGATGCCTTGGCAGTCAGAGGCGATGAAAGACGTGGTAGCCTGCGAAAAGCTTCGGGGAGTCGGCAAACAGACTTTGATCCGGAGATGTCTGAATGGGGGAACCCACCTAACATAAGTTAGGTATCTTAAGCTGAATACATAGGCTTAAGAAGCGAACCAGGGGAACTGAAACATCTAAGTACCCTGAGGAAAAGAAATCAACCGAGATTCCCTTAGTAGTGGCGAGCGAACGGGGACCAGCCCTTAAGCTGTATTGATGTTAGCGGAACGCTCTGGAAAGTGCGGCCATAGTGGGTGATAGCCCTGTACGCGAAAACATCTTTGCAGTGAAATCGAGTAGGACGGAGCACGAGAAACTTTGTCTGAATATGGGGGGACCATCCTCCAAGGCTAAATACTACTGACTGACCGATAGTGAACTAGTACCGTGAGGGAAAGGCGAAAAGAACCCCGGAGAGGGGAGTGAAATAGATCCTGAAACCGTATGCGTACAAGCAGTGGGAGCTCACTTTGTTGGGTGACTGCGTACCTTTTGTATAATGGGTCAGCGACTTATTTTCAGTGGCAAGCTTAACCGAATAGGGGAGGCGTAGCGAAAGCGAGTCTTAATAGGGCGTCTAGTCGCTGGGAATAGACCCGAAACCGGGCGATCTATCCATGGGCAGGTTGAAGGTTGGGTAACACTAACTGGAGGACCGAACCGACTACCGTTGAAAAGTTAGCGGATGACCTGTGGATCGGAGTGAAAGGCTAATCAAGCTCGGAGATAGCTGGTTCTCCTCGAAAGCTATTTAGGTAGCGCCTCATGTATCACTGTAGGGGGTAGAGCACTGTTTCGGCTAGGGGGTCATCCCGACTTACCAAACCGATGCAAACTCCGAATACCTACAAGTGCCGAGCATGGGAGACACACGGCGGGTGCTAACGTCCGTCGTGAAAAGGGAAACAACCCAGACCGTCAGCTAAGGTCCCAAAGTTATGGTTAAGTGGGAAACGATGTGGGAAGGCTTAGACAGCTAGGAGGTTGGCTTAGAAGCAGCCACCCTTTAAAGAAAGCGTAATAGCTCACTAGTCGAGTCGGCCTGCGCGGAAGATTTAACGGGGCTCAAACCATACACCGAAGCTACGGGTATCACTTAGGTGATGCGGTAGAGGAGCGTTCTGTAAGCCTGTGAAGGTGAGTTGAGAAGCTTGCTGGAGGTATCAGAAGTGCGAATGCTGACATGAGTAACGATAATGGGTGTGAAAAACACCCACGCCGAAAGACCAAGGTTTCCTGCGCAACGTTAATCGACGCAGGGTTAGTCGGTCCCTAAGGCGAGGCTGAAAAGCGTAGTCGATGGAAAACAGGTTAATATTCCTGTACTTCTGGTTATTGCGATGGAGGGACGGAGAAGGCTAGGCCAGCTTGGCGTTGGTTGTCCAAGTTTAAGGTGGTAGGCTGGAATCTTAGGTAAATCCGGGATTCTAAGGCCGAGAGCTGATGACGAGTGTTCTTTTAGAACACGAAGTGGTTGATGCCATGCTTCCAAGAAAAGCTTCTAAGCTTCAGGTAACCAGGAACCGTACCCCAAACCGACACAGGTGGTTGGGTAGAGAATACCAAGGCGCTTGAGAGAACTCGGGTGAAGGAACTAGGCAAAATGGCACCGTAACTTCGGGAGAAGGTGCGCCGGTGAGGGTGAAGCATTTACTGCGTAAGCCCACGCCGGTCGAAGATACCAGGCCGCTGCGACTGTTTATTAAAAACACAGCACTCTGCAAACACGAAAGTGGACGTATAGGGTGTGACGCCTGCCCGGTGCCGGAAGGTTAATTGATGGGGTTAGCTAACGCGAAGCTCTTGATCGAAGCCCCGGTAAACGGCGGCCGTAACTATAACGGTCCTAAGGTAGCGAAATTCCTTGTCGGGTAAGTTCCGACCTGCACGAATGGCGTAACGATGGCGGCGCTGTCTCCACCCGAGACTCAGTGAAATTGAAATCGCTGTGAAGATGCAGTGTATCCGCGGCTAGACGGAAAGACCCCGTGAACCTTTACTATAGCTTTGCACTGGACTTTGAATTTGCTTGTGTAGGATAGGTGGGAGGCTTTGAAGCGTGGACGCCAGTCTGCGTGGAGCCAACCTTGAAATACCACCCTGGCAACTTTGAGGTTCTAACTCAGGTCCGTTATCCGGATCGAGGACAGTGTATGGTGGGTAGTTTGACTGGGGCGGTCTCCTCCTAAAGAGTAACGGAGGAGTACGAAGGTGCGCTCAGACCGGTCGGAAATCGGTCGTAGAGTATAAAGGCAAAAGCGCGCTTGACTGCGAGACAGACACGTCGAGCAGGTACGAAAGTAGGTCTTAGTGATCCGGTGGTTCTGTATGGAAGGGCCATCGCTCAACGGATAAAAGGTACTCCGGGGATAACAGGCTGATACCGCCCAAGAGTTCATATCGACGGCGGTGTTTGGCACCTCGATGTCGGCTCATCACATCCTGGGGCTGAAGCCGGTCCCAAGGGTATGGCTGTTCGCCATTTAAAGTGGTACGCGAGCTGGGTTTAGAACGTCGTGAGACAGTTCGGTCCCTATCTGCCGTGGACGTTTGAGATTTGAGAGGGGCTGCTCCTAGTACGAGAGGACCGGAGTGGACGAACCTCTGGTGTTCCGGTTGTCACGCCAGTGGCATTGCCGGGTAGCTATGTTCGGGAAAGATAACCGCTGAAAGCATCTAAGCGGGAAACTTGCCTCAAGATGAGATCTCACTGGAACCTTGAGTTCCCTAAAGGGCCGTCGAAGACTACGACGTTGATAGGTTGGGTGTGTAAGCGCTGTGAGGCGTTGAGCTAACCAATACTAATTGCCCGTGAGGCTTGACCATATAACACCCAAGCAATTTGAGTCGAAGAGACCAGATTGCGGTGTGTGAAGACGATACAAACCGAAAGTTTGCAACTCACAAAGCACCGATTCTATTACATACCCATTCGCTGGAGCGTTGACCGTAAGGTAAACGAGCTGGCTACTGAATTTCTTGACGACCATAGAGCATTGGAACCACCTGATCCCATCCCGAACTCAGTAGTGAAACGATGCATCGCCGATGGTAGTGTGGGGTTTCCCCATGTGAGAGTAGGTCATCGTCAAGATTAAATTCCAAAATCCCTGTCTGCTCACGCAGACAGGGATTTTGTTTTTGTAGAAGTCCCAAGTTTTCACAGACACGTTATCGCTAACGGTTCTGTCACAGAATTTCTTGACGACCATAGAGCATTGGAACCACCTGATCCCATCCCGAACTCAGTAGTGAAACGATGCATCGCCGATGGTAGTGTGGGGTTTCCCCATGTGAGAGTAGGTCATCGTCAAGATTGAATTCCGAAACCCCTGTCTGCTCACGCAGACAGGGGTTTTGTTTTTGCGTGATAGAAATACTCCAACATCCCCCTTCCTAAGTTTATTCGTAAGCAGCCAGTCAACACGTCTCGTGCATTTACGTGCCCAGCTGAACTGCCCCGAAAAACGCTGTCAGCAGCCTCCACGCGAGCAAGCGCAGTCGATAGACAAGCCCAGTCGTACAAAGCACTGATTCCCACGCAGACAGGACCATCCTTACTGGCAAGTTTGAAAGGTAGGCTCTCCCGTGCCTTACGATTATTCGCGAATTTGCGACAGCTCTTTCGCAGGACCAAGCAAATAACCGCCACCAACAGCTAAGTTTTCAGCCATTCATGCCGACAGCCTGATGAACAATGCGTGTATTGCACATTGAGGCCCGAACGAACCACAGCCCGAACGGCTGCACAGAGGTTTGAGCCCGCACGCATCCTCCCTATCGGCCTAAGAAGTCCCATGCTATGAATCTCAAGTTCAGCCATAAAATTCTTCTAGCCGCATCCGGTGTAGTAGTTTTGGCGTTTGCGTTGTTCACGTTGTACAACGACTACCTACAACGAAATACCATCAGGCAGAACATTGAATCGTCAGTGCAGCAGGCGGGTAGCCTGACTGCCAGCAGCGTCCAGAATTGGTTGAGCGGCCGTATCCTGATGCTGGAGAGCCTTGCACAGAACGTTGTTCACCAAGGTAATCAGGCTGACCTCCCTGGGCTGATCGACCAGCCAGCGTTCACCTCGAACTTTCAGTTCACCTACATGGGTCAAGCCAATGGCGTGTTTACTCAACGCCCGGACGCCAAAATGCCCGATGGCTATGACCCGCGTGAGCGCCCTTGGTACAAGCAAGGAGTGGAGGCGGGCAAGACTATGCTTACACCGCCTTACATGGCGGCTGTAGGAGGGATGATTGTGACCATCGCCATGCCTGTCAAAAAGGATGGCCAGCTACTGGGCGTAGTGGGTGGCGACTTGAGCCTGGAGAGTCTGGTCAAGATCATCAACTCAGTTGATTCCGGCGGCTTGGGCTACGCTTTTTTGGTGAGCGGCGACGGTCAAGTCATCGTCAGCCCAGATAAAGACCAGGTGATGAAAAACCTGCGTGATATCTACCCTGCCAGTTCTCTGAAGATCGAGACGGGGATTCAGGAAGTGACGCTTAATGGTCAGGAGCGGATCATCTCTTTCACCCCCGTGACCGGTTTACCATCTGCAGATTGGTACATTGGTCAGTCACTGGATAAAGAAAAAGCCTACGCACCGCTTTCTAAATTTCGCACTTCTGCATTAGTCGCGATGTTTATTGCCGTAGCCGTGATTGCACTCCTGCTGAGCCTGTTGATTCAAGTGCTGATGCGCCCACTGAGAACCATGGGGCGCGCCATGCAAGACATTGCTCAAGGCGAAGGTGATCTGACACGCCGTCTGGTGATTGAGAACAAAGATGAGTTTGGCGAGTTGGCCGGCTCATTCAATCAGTTTGTTGAGCGTATTCACGCGTCTATTTCCGAAGTGTCCTCCGTCACTCGTCAGGTACACGACTTGTCCGAGCGGGTGATGTCATCGTCTAACGCCTCAATTATTGGCTCAGACGAACAAAGCGCGCGTACCAACAGCGTTGCCGCCGCTATCAACGAACTGGGGGCTGCCACTCAGGAGATCGCGCGTAATGCCGCGGATGCTTCGCAGCATGCCAGCGGAGCCAGCGAACAAGCCGACGATGGCCGCAAAGTGGTTGAGCAGACCATCCAGGCCATGACTGAACTCTCACAAAAGATCAGTTTGTCCTGCGCGCAAATCGAAACCCTGAATGCCAGCACCGACAACATTGGTCACATACTGGATGTGATCAAAGGTATCTCCCAGCAAACCAACTTGCTGGCCCTCAATGCGGCCATTGAGGCTGCGCGTGCGGGTGAAGCAGGTCGCGGGTTTGCCGTGGTCGCGGATGAGGTGCGCAACCTCGCTCACCGCACTCAGGAGTCGGCAGAGGAGATCCACAAAATGATTACCTCGTTGCAAGTCGGCTCCCGCGAGGCTGTCAGCACCATGAACGCCAGCCAGACCTCCAGTGAAGACAGTGTGGAGGTGGCCAATCAGGCCGGTGCCCGTTTGATCAGCGTGACTCAGCGTATCGAAGAAATTGACGGCATGAACCAATCGGTAGCGGCGGCCACGGAAGAGCAGACCGCAGTGGTAGAGAGCCTAAACGTGGATATCAACCAAATTAACCTGCTCAACCAACAAGGCGTGGTCAACCTCAACGAAACGCTCAAAGACTGTGATGCGCTTTCGCAGCAAGCAAGTCGCCTCAAACAACTGGTCGACAGTTTTAAAATCTGAGGCTCACGCACTTCACTGACTTATCCACAGCCCTGGCATATTACATGTCAGGGCTGTTTTGGTTTCTGGCTGCTCAAAAACTGAGTAATCGCTTGAATTGCACGCTGTAGATGCAGTTCCAGTTCCGCGACACAGCCTTCAACATCGCCGGCTTGAGCATGACGCAGTAACGCTCGGTGATCGTCCTGAGACAACCTGCCCAAGTTCATCTGTTCAAGGTTGAAGCGCAAAAAGCGTTCTTCTTCAACCAGCCCGTTTTCGATTAACGCCAACAGCTTTTTGTTCGGGGCCTTGCGGTAAAGCGCTTGGTGAAAGAGCCGATTAAGTGTGCCAATCTTTGCGAAATCAGTTTCGACTTCAAGCGCCTCGATGTAGCCAGAAGCCGCCTCGAAATCCTCCTCTTTCAACAGCGGCAGTGACAAGCGCAAGGCTTGAGCTTCAAGCAAGAATCGAAGCTCATAGGTTTCCAGCGAGCTGTCCTCAATCAAAGGTGCAACGACCGCGCCCTTGTGCTGTACAACCTGCAATAAACCTTGGGACTCCAACTGGCGCAAAGCCTCGCGAACCGGCATGCGACTGACGCCGAACAACTCTGCCAATGCTTGCTGTCGGATAGCCGTACCGCAGGGTAAACGGCCATCGAGAATGGCGTTGCGCAAAGCCTCTTCAATTACCGACCGCGCCAAATGGGCAGGTATAGGGCCGTGTATTTCTATACTGCTTAAAGGACTGTGTTTTACGCTCACGTTGATACGACTCAGGGCAGAAATGAAGCGCGTTTATTTGGATCCAATTCAAGTTAGGTACTGGCTCCATCCTTGTCAAACCCAGTTACAACTAGTTTAGCGCGTCTGAACACCAAGCGATTGCAGGGGGCCACTATCTTTTAGGTTGGCGACATACATCAGACACGCTTCTCCTTTTGCTGAAGCTTGTGCCCTACAATCGCGAAAGTAAAAACGACTCCACTCGGAGTCTTAATGCACAGCGGGTGAAGGATGGGCGTCATCAGTAATAACAATCTGGACAAGCAACTGTTCCAGCGTCTGGAGCCGTCCCGCAATGTGCTGGTCCGACTGGTTCGTCAGCCATGGCTATGGGGCATTGTGTTCTTGGCGTCGACAGTGCGGTTCTACGGCTCAACGGTTTCTGCTATTTGGTGCGACGAAGGCTCCAGCTTAATGTTGAGCAACGACTCGCTCAGCGGCATCTGGTTTCATGCGGCACACGATGTTCATCCACCGCTGTATTTCATGTTATTGCATGGCTGGATTGCATTGTTTGGCGACAGCCTTGCTTCGATACGCGCCCTGAGCGTTCTGCCGGGCATCGCAAGTGTGTTCCTTGGGATGTGGTTAGTGCGCCTGATCGCGACCCAACGGGCTGCGTTACTCGCGGGCATCTTGTTGGCGATGCTGCCGACCGCCGTGCGCTACAGCCAGGAAGTGCGGATGTACTCGCTACTGGGAATGTGGCTGATCGCGGCAACGATTGCGTTGGTCTACTGGGTCAAAAGTCCGCATAAAACCCGTTACCTGGCTATCTACACCGTGCTGATGACCGCTGCGTTTTACACCCACTATTTCACGGCTTTTTGCGTCATCGCTCACTGGCTGTACCTGCTGCTTTTGAGTGCCCGCAACAGCGTCGCGGGTGCGCTGATCAAGCGTCCGGTCTGGTGGATTTCCAACGCTTCCATTGTGTTGTTGTTCGCGCCTTGGCTTCCGGGGCTGGTTGACTTGCTGCAACACATGGACGAACTCAAAGCCGGTGGGGATGTGGGCTGGGAGACCCCTGTCGATGCGCGCGCTTTGCCGTCCATGATCTGGCAAGTGCTGATGCAGAACGAAGGCACGAATCTTCCAGAGCCATTATTTTGGCTGGCCCCCTTCGCGCTCTTTGCGGGTGCTGTTTGGGTCGCCGCAAGAGACAACACACCCTACAAATTTCACGCCCTGATCGTGATTTACACCCTGCTGCCGATCCTGCTGATTTACGCGATCTCGTTTGCTTCGCCTATGTTTATAGAGCGTTATGTGACGTTCGCAGCCCTTGGCTTGCCGTTAATTGTCGCGATAGCGGTTGATCGCTTGCTTAAGCACAGACGGGCCTTGGCGATCTCAGTGTTTGCACTGTTCCTGGGCGTTGAATGCGTGGGCCTGCGCGGTAACTTAACCGGCGACGTCGACCGCTTTGACCAGTTGGTTGCGCATGTAAATCAGCAGTTTTTGCCCGGCGACCGGATTATCGTCAGCGATTTATTCTGGTACTTCAGCTACGTCTACTACAACAAAACCCATGTCCAGCCCATGCTCTACACGCCTCCGACCCCAGAAGGCTTGTCCGGGCGGCCGACAGCTTATGGTTTTGGCACACTGGTTAATGCCGATGGCGCCAAAATCTACATGGATCATCTGGCTGACTTGCCCGCGGCCCCGGGTCGCATCTGGCTGGTCAGCAGCAGCGTGCAACCGGATGACTTCGCGCCCATTCCAGCAGGCTGGGACAAAACCCAGGATCTGATCATCAATGACACTCAGGTTCGACTATATTTGACCTGCGGCGCCGACAACTGTGGCCGCGACCTTAAAGGGAGTTCACTTGATGGAGGAGCCCACCCATAGCCTCCCAGCGTTGTTCAAACAACTGGGATTGCCTTCTGGACCGGCTGATATCGAGAAATTTGTCACCACGCACTCGCCGCTCAAGCCCGACTTGAAACTGGCGGACGCGTGTTTTTGGACAGATTCTCAAGCCGACTTCTTGCGCAAAGAAATTCATGGCGATGCCGATTGGGCCGAAGTGGTCGATCAGTTAAACCTCATGCTCCATGGAAAACCGATCACAGGTAAGCAGAATTAATTAGCAACACTTGACTGCGTTCATTTGGCCGCGCAGTATTAATAGTTAGCAAACTAACAATATGTGATGCCTCTTGCCTGACTCCCTTGATCAACTCCAAATGAGCATCAGCACCGCCATGGTGGTTGCGACTCGCCATTGGCGTCGCGTCTGCCAAACCACGCTGCTCAACTACGGAATCTCCGAAGCTTGCGCCATGCCGCTGCTGATTATCGGCCGCTTGGGTGAAGGCGTGCGGCAAGTCACTGTGGCCCAGGCGGCCGGCATGGAAAGCCCGTCGCTGGTGCGCTTGCTCGATCAAATGTGCAAGGCGGGTTACGTACTGCGCAATGAAGACCCCAGCGATCGACGCGCCAAAACCTTGAGCTTGACCGACACCGGCCGTGCGCTAGTGCAATCGATAGAAGCTCAACTGGTGCAACTGCGGCGTGCTGCGCTGGCGGGTGTTTCCTTAGCTGATCAGGAAGCCGCACTCAGAGTGATCAAAGCCTTTGACGCCGCAGGCCAACTGCCGGATGGAGCCGCTTCTTGAACGGCTTCTTCAGCAGCGTGCCGCCTGCTCGCGACTGGTTCTATGGCGTGCGCACCTTCGCGGCATCGATGATCGCGCTGTACATCGCCTTGTTAATGGAAATGCCCCGTCCGTATTGGGCCATGGCCACGGTCTATATCGTCTCCAGCCCCTTCGTCGGGCCGACCAGCTCCAAGGCCGTCTACCGTGCCCTTGGCACCTTGCTGGGCGCCTCGGCGGCGGTTTTCTTTGTTCCGTTATTTGTGCAAACACCGTTTTTACTGGTGCTGGTGATCGCGCTGTGGACGGGCATTTTGCTGTTCTTGTCATTGCACCTGCGCACCGCCAACAGCTACGTCTTCATGCTGGCGGGCTACACCATGCCGATGATCGCTTTGCCGATTGTGGACAACCCGCTCAACGTTTTTGACATCGCCGTCTCACGTACCGAAGAAATCATGCTCGGCATCGTGTGTGCGGCCGTGGTGGGCAGCATGTTCTGGCCACGACGCCTGACGCCGGTCTTCATCGACTCGGCCAGCAAATGGTTTATTGATGCGGCCAATTACAGCAAGCACTTCCTGGCCCGTGATGTAGACCCAAGTAAAGCCAGCGGCCTGCGCTCGTCCATGGTGGCGACCTTCAACACCCTTGAGTTGATGATTGGCCAGTTGCCGCATGACGGCGCGCACCCGCAGACCGTTCGCAACACCAAAGAACTGCGCGGGCGCATGATCCATTTACTGCCCGTGGTTGATGCGCTGGACGATGCCCTTTACGCCCTTGAGCGGCGCACCCCGGAGTTGGTCGATAAAGTGACGCCGGTGCTCGATCACGCACGCACATGGCTTGAAAAAACCAGTGACGGCGCCCCGGTTGAACAGTGGAAAGCGTTGCGCCATGAGCTGGAATTACTGCAACCCAGCGCCGAAGCGCTGGATGATCGCCGTCAGTTACTGCTGTCCAACGTGCTCTACCGACTGGGTGAGTGGATCGATTTGTGGCAAGACTGCCGCAGCCTGCAATTGGCCATTGCCACGGGCGATCAAGAAGTTTGGCGCGCGGTTTATCGGCATTGGCGGCTCGGTCGCCTGACCCCTTTTCTAGACCGTGGCCTGATGTTGTATTCGGCATTTTCCACTGTCACCGCCATCGTCATCGCGTGCGTCCTGTGGATCCTGCTCGGCTGGACTGACGGCGCCAGCGCAGTGATCTTGGCGGCCGTAGCCTGCAGCTTCTTTGCGGCCATGGATGACCCCGCGCCGCAGATTTACCGATTCTTCTTCTGGACCTCGCTGTCGGTAGTGTTCGCCAGCCTGTATCTGTTTGTGATCCTGCCCAACCTGCATGATTTTCCGATGCTGGTGCTGGCATTCGCGGTGCCGTTTATTTGCGTCGGCACCCTGACCGTCCAGCCGCGTTTCTACCTGGGCACCTTGCTGACCATCGTCAATACGGCGTCTTTCATCAGCATCCAAGGTGCTTACGATGCTGACTTTCAGGTGTTCATCAACGCCAACCTGGCGGGGCCGATCGGGCTGCTGTTTGCGTTCGTCTGGACCCTGATCGCGCGTCCGTTTGGCGCCGAACTCGCGGCCAAACGCCTGACCCGTTTCAGTTGGCGCGACATCGTCAAACTGACCAAGCCCGCCACCTTGGCCGAGCATCGGCAAATGGGGGCGCAAATGCTTGACCGCCTGATGCAGCACTTGCCGCGCCTGGCCATGACCGGGCAAGACACTGGCGTGGCGCTGCGTGAACTGCGCGTGGCGCTGAACCTTCTCGACTTGCTGGCCTACGCCCCGCGTGTCACAGGCGGGCCGCAACTGTTGTTGCGCCAAGTGGTCAGTGAAGTGGGCGATTACTTTCGCGCCTGCCTTTCAGCCGGTGAGCGTTTGCCCGTGCCCAGCGCCCTGCAAATGACCCTGGACCGTACCCGTCGTGCGCTCAATGCAAACGCCCTGCAAGGCGAAAGTGAAGCCCGCGTTCACCTGCTGCACGCGCTTAGCGGCTTGCGTTTGGCACTGCTGCCGGGTGTGGAATTCATTGTGGACAACGACAACCTGCAACACCCGCATGTTCAGGGCATTGATGGAGCACCGCTATGATCGGAGAGATCGATATCAGCGGGGTATTCCTGCCAACGCTCCTGGTGTTGATGGGCATCACCTACTTACTGTTTCTGGTGGTTCACGCAGTGCTGACGCGTGTGCACTTTTACCGTCTGGTCTGGCACCGGGCTTTGTTCAACGTCGGTCTCTACGCTCTGTTACTCGGCGTTGTGGATTCGTTTAGTCGATATCTAATGACATGAAAAAACCTTTAATGACCTTGGGCAGCGTTGTTCTCACCTTGTTGGTGGTGGCTTTTGCCTGCGTCGTGGTCTGGCGCATGACCATGTACTACATGTTTGCCCCGTGGACCCGCGATGGCCATATCCGTGCTGACGTGGTGCAAATCTCTCCCGATGTGTCGGGTTTGATCAAGCAAGTGGATGTGCGCGACAACCAGCCTGTAACCCGCGATCAGGTGTTGTTCATCATCGACCAGGAGCGTTACAAACTGGCCCTGCGTCAGGCTCAGGCGACAGTGGCTGATCGCAAGGAAACACTGGCGCAGGCCCAGCGTGAAAATCGACGTAACCGAGGCTTGGGTAACCTGGTCGCCCGTGAGCAACTGGAAGAAAGCCAGTCGCGTGAAATGCGTGCGCAGGCGGCGCTGACCGAAGCCGAAGTGGCGGTCGACAGTGCACAGCTCAACCTGGATCGCACCGTGGTGCGTAGCCCGGTTGATGGCTACGTCAACGACCGCGCGCCGCGGGTCAACGAATTCGTGACCGCCGGGCGGCCGGTCTTGTCGATTGTCGACAGCAGCTCATTCCACATCGATGGTTACTTTGAAGAAACCAAACTCGATGGCATCCATGTAGGCCAGAGCGTTGATATTCGGGTGGTCGGCGATGACGCCCGTTTGCGCGGCCATGTTGAAAGCATCGTGGCCGGCATCGAAGACCGCGACCGCACCAGCGGCCAGAACCTGCTGCCCAACGTCAACCCGGCCTTCAGCTGGGTACGGCTGGCGCAACGGATCCCTGTGCGCATCGTCTTTGATGATGTCCCTGAAGATTTCCGCATGATCGCCGGGCGCACTGCGACAGTCTCCATCATCCCGGACTCCCCCAAGGCCCAGGCTGCGCAGGAGAAGGCGCAATGAAAGCTGTTCACCTGGCAGCCGTAGGCCTGGGTTTGCTGTTGTCAGGCTGTCAGATGGTCGGGCCTGACTATCAACTGCCCAAAGACTCGGCCATGCAGCGTCCAGACGTGCAGGGTGAGTTAGCGGGTGAGGGCGCCAATGTTGTATCGGCGCCGGTGCCAAACGATTGGTGGAAGCTCTACCAAGACCCGACGCTGAACGAGCTGGTCCGTCAGGCCATGGCTTCCAACACCAACCTGCGGGTGGCTGCGGCAAACCTGTCGCGTGCGCGGGCCCAGGTTGAACAAGCACAATCGGCGGGTGGCTGGAGTGCTTCGGTAAAGGCGGGGGCGCAACGTCTTCAAGAGTCAGGCGAAGCCTTCCTGCTGGCTGACAAAGTGCCCGTGGCAAACGTTGGCGACCTCGGCATCAGCACCTCGTACCAGTTCGATTTGTGGGGCACCTTGAAACGCGGCATCGAAGCGGCGCAGGCCAATGCCGATGCGACCCAAGCGGCCGCTGATACCGCGCGCATCACTGTGGTTGCTGATGTTGTTCGCGCTTACACCCAAGTCTGTGCAGCCAATGAAGAGCGTGAAATCGCTGAAGACTCGCTAAAACTGCAAGCGCAAACCACCTCACTGACTCAGCGCCTGCGTGATGCCGGTCGAGGTGATGAAACCCAGGTCACGCGCTCCGAAACCCAGTTCAAATCCTTGCGTGCTGAATTGCCGCGTTATGAGGCGTTGCGTCAGGCGGGACTGTTTCGTTTGTCGATGCTGCTCGCCAAACCGCTGGACCAACTGCCGGCCCCGGTAGCCACCTGTGCTGAGCTTCCGCATATGGCGCAACTGCTGCCGGTAGGCGACGGTGCGGCGTTGCTCAAACGCCGTCCGGACGTGCGCCAGGCCGAACGCCATTTGGCCGCCGCCACGGCTCAAATTGGCGTGGCCACCGGTTCGTTGTACCCAGACATCAGCATCGGCGCGAGCATTGGCACTGTCGGCATAGTGGACAACCTCGGCACTGCGCCGACCAATCGCTGGGGCTTTGGTCCTCTGTTGAGCTGGACCATTCCCACCAACGGCTCCAGAGCGCGGATTCGAGAAGCCGAAGCGGCCACCCAAGGTGCGCTGGCAACGTTTGATGGTGTGGTGTTGAACGCTATTCGTGAAACCCAGACCAGCCTGGTGCAATACACCGCCTTGCTTCAGCGCCGTGATGCATTGGCCGATGCCGACGCCTCGGCCAAAACGGCTGCCGACCAGACCCATCAGTTCTTCCAGGCCGGGCGCGCTTCCTTCCTTTCAGACTTGCAGGCCACACGTACCTACACCGACGTTCGGGCGCAGCTGGCGGCTGCCAACACACAAGTGGCCATGAGTCAGATTGATCTGTTTTTGGCCCTGGGGGGCGGCTGGGAAAGTGGTCGTGCACCGGCGCCAGCCAACGCGAAACCATGACAGTAATGTCACGCAGTTAATGGCGAGCGAGGGCTAATATCTGGACATTAGGATGCTGCCTTTAATTCTGTAGGAATAATCAAGTCCGCCATCCGTCGGGCGAGTAGCAGTGCCCCTAGAGCGCCTGTTTCAAGCGCCATGCTCATGGCCGTCATCGCGCTGCGCCTGATCGGTGCAGCACATGGGCACCGCTGAAAAAGCGTCGGGCTGTTGCTAGTGTTAACCTGCCGCCACTTTCCGGCCCATGAAGGGCTTAGCAAAGACCGCATATCTTTCAACACAACGGACATTGAACGGGTCAACTGATGAATAAACCATTAGGCGTACTGGTAGGCATTGTTGTAATCGCAGGGGCTCTGAATACGGCGGGTGCGTGGTACACCGGGACCAAACTTCAGGGTGAGCTGGAACAATCCCTGGAGCAGGCCAACGTTGAACTGGCGCAGCAGCTCAAAGGCACCACGACCCGCGCCACCATAGAACTGGCCTCATTTGAACGCAATCTGTACAGCAGCACGGCGCATTACCGAGTCGATATCCAAGACGACACAGACATGGGCAAGCAGCCGGTGGTCTTTCTGTTTGCAGACCACATCGAACACGGTCCTTTGCCATGGTCGCGCATCAAAACCTTCAAGTGGATGCCAGTCATGGCCACCAGCAACTATTCGCTGGTAAAAACACCGTTCACCGAAAAGTGGTTTGAAGCTGCCAAAGATCAGTCCCCGCTGAAGGGCCAGGTAACGATTGGCTACAACCGTTCGATAGAGGGCGATTTGGCGCTGTTGCCCCTTGAAGCCAAGCTTGATGAAAACGCCAACTTCATTTTTTCCGGCTTGACCATGAGTGCTCAGTCGGATGCCGACGGGAAAAATGTCAAAGGCAAAGGCTACATGGACCACCTGGAATTCGTGAGCACCACGCCTGGCAAGCCGCGTGCGCGCATCGAACTCAATGGCCTGACCATGGCCAGTGATTTGAACAAGAGCGCCTTTGGTTTTTACTTGGGCCAGAACGTTCTGGAGTTGAGTGAAGGCCAACTGACTTACGGCGAGCGCCAATCGGTGGCCAAGGTCAAAAACTTCGAATATGCGGGTTCTGCATCGGCCAACGGCAACCTGATGTCCGGGCGCCTGAGCTACAACGTGGGCGACTTCACGCTGGACGACAAGCCAGTGGGCAGTGCGCAAATGATCATGACGGCCAGCCGTCTGGATATTCCGGCCATGCAGTCGCTATTGACGCTCTATCAGGCCAAATTCCAGCCGCAACCTGATGGTACAAAACCTGTGGCCCCGTTGACCCAGGCCGAACAGATCCAGATGCAAGCCGACGTCAAACAAATGCTGACGGCCAAGCCACAGCTGGCGCTGGAGAAATTCACGATCAAAACTGCCAATGGTCAAAGTGACCTCAACTTGGCTCTAAGCCTTGCCCCGCCGACCACGTTCGAACAGCCTCCGCTCGAATTGACCCAGCAAGTACTGACCTCTCTGGACGCCAAACTGGTGCTGTCCAAGCCGATGATTGCCGATCTGTCGGTTGTTCAAGCGCAACTGGCCGGTCAGACAGACCCTCAAACCATTGAGAAAATGGCCACCATGAACAGCGAAATGGCGGGCGTCATGGCCGTGCAAACCGGCGTGGCGAAAGTGGAAGGTAACAACATCCTGGCATCACTCAACTACGCAGCAGGCCAGGTTGATTTCAACGGCCAAAAAATGAGCCTTGAAGACTTCATCAACCTGATGATCACCCGCTTCGGTAACGGCCCTGACCGCCTTTAACGACTGCGCACGACCCACTCAACTATAGAAGCGAGCGTGCCCGCGATCTTTTAAAAGATCGCGGGCACGCTCGCTTCTACTAAATGGGTTCTTACAGTCAGTAAACAATCTGACGTAATGATCCTCTGGATTGATGCTGTTTCTTTGGCTAATAGCCAACCCACTAATGGCCGCTTGCCTCTACCGATGCAAATGATAAAGAATATCAACCTCATTTAATCTAGGCAGCGCAGGCACCATGGCCTCTGAACCCGATCTGGAGCGATGGTATGCCGACTATGCACCGCGTTTGCGGCGCTTTGTGCTGTTGAAAACGCGTCAGCCCGAGTTGGCTGACGACCTGACCCAAGAATGCTTCGCCCGGCTGGCCACGCGTGACAGCGAAGAGCGTCTGCAAGAGCCCATGGCGTTTTTGTTCACCATGGCCAATCGGTTGGTCATCGACCATCGGCGCAGCCATCAGCAGGCGCGCACCGAGAGCGTCCCCCTCGACACCCTGCACGAAGTCGTCGATCCGTTGCCCGGCCCGGATGTGCAGGCCGAGGCGCAGCAAGACATGCAGCGCTTGCTGCACGCGCTGCAAGCGTTGCCGCTGCGCACGCGTCAGGTTTTCCAACTGTGCCGATTCGAGGGCATGAGTTATCCACAGGCCGCTGAACATCTGGCAATCTCCACCAGCTCCGTGCAGAAGCATCTGGCAATGGCCCTGAGTTTCGTGGCGCAGAAGATGGAGCGCCGAGGATGAAAACCCTGCGCGCATTACGTGTTTATTTACCTGATGTGGCGGCTTCGCACGTCATATTTTCTATACGCCAAAAGAAGAGAACACCCCGTGATGACGCCTGACGCCACTGCTGAGCGAATCCGCCAGCAGGCCGCTGACTGGGCCGTACGCCAACGCATGGAGCGGCTGGATGCGCAACAACTGGACGAACTGGAGCGCTGGCTGGAGGCGGACCCGGCCCATTGCGACGCATTGGCCGATGCAGAAATGCTCTGGGAGATGTCTGAATCACTGCGCGATGTGCCTCTGTTTGCCACGCCGGTGCCTGTGGCGCGAAGCACGCGCGTGCGCCGCTTCCTGCGCGGGCTGTTCGTCTGGGAGCCGCTCATGCCTGCTCGATGGGCTGGCGTTGCAGGCGTGCTACTGGTTGTGATGCTGGCGGTCAACGGCCGCGAAACGCTGGATCCGTTGTGGGCGGATTACCGCACCGGCACCGGCGAAGTGCGCGAGTTGACCCTCGAAGACGGCAGCCAAGTGTTGCTCAGCTCACGCAGCGCGCTCAACGTCGATTACGACGGTCACGAGCGCCGGGTGCGTCTGGTGCAGGGCGAAGCGCTGTTCAGTCCGGCGCCACGGCAGGGCGAAGAGCGCCGGGCGTTCGTCGTCGAAGCCTCAGGCGGGCGGACGCAAGCATTGGGCACGCGCTTTCTGGTGCAACGTCTGGACAGCGACAACGCTTGGGTTGGCGTGTTGCAGCACCGCGTAGAAGTCAGCATGAACCAGCCGCACAGCGCGCTAAACCTGAGCGAGGGTCAATCGGCTCGCTATCAACGTGGGCAAGGCATCGTCGCCCTCACGGATGACCCCGCGCAGCGCGCGGATTGGGCGCAGGGCGTATTGATTTTGCGCAATGTGCCACTCGCGCAGGCGTTGCAACGGCTGTCGGAGTTCCGTCCGGGGTTGCTCAAACTAGTCGATGGCCAGCAGGCGCAAATCCCCGTCAGCGGGCTGTTTCACCTGGACAACCTCGATGCTGCAATCCGCTCCCTGGCAGCAGAACGACACTTGCAAGTCGTTCAGTTGGCAGGCGTGACGTTGTTGTATTGAATTCGGCCGTTCTGAAATTATTTTTACCTGACGTCTGCGATCATCCGTCAACGCTAATGCAGTTGCAATTCATTAGCATTTAAGGAGTGGTTAAGGATGAACGCAGAACGACCGATTCCCAGTCGCTTGGGAAGGGCTATCGGCATGGCAATCATGCTGCTTGGTGCGGTATCGACAGGCCAGGTGGCCGCTCAACAAAGCCCTTCGGTTACGGGGGATGCCAGCAGGCAGGCAAACCTCGATAGCGTGCGCTCGTTCAACGTGCCCGCACAGCCACTGGACACCGCGCTCTACGCCTTGGCCACTCAGGCCGGCGTCGACTTGCTGGTCGGCGATGCGCAACTGCAAGGCCGCACAGGGCACGCCGTCCAGGGTAACTACAGCATTGCCAACGCGTTGAGCCGGTTGCTTGAGGGCTCCGGCATCCGCTACGAACACAGCCAGGCACAAGACAGCAAACGCCCGACAGTGCAGCTGTTCCAACTGCCCGTGCATGACGGCAATGTGCTGAGTTTGTCGGCCACTCAGGTCAATGCCGGGCACCCGGAAGATTGGGTCTACCAGGCCCCGCGTTCGGTGAGTGTGGTCACCCGCGAACAGTTGGATCGCAGCCCACCGCGTCATGCCGCTGACATGCTCGAAGAAGTGTCTGGCGTGTACTCGGCTGTCAGCCAGCAAGACCCAGGCCTGTCAGTCAACATTCGCGGCATTCAGGATTATGGCCGGGTCAACATGTCGGTTGACGGCATGCGTCAGAACTATCAGCAAAGTGGTCATCAGCAGCGCAACGGCACCCTGTACGTCGACCCCGAATTGCTCTCGCAGGTTGTGGTAGAGAAGGGCGCGACCTCCACCATGGGCGGCGCGGGCGTGATTGGTGGTATCGCTAACTTCCGCACCCTTGAGGCGGCTGACCTGCTGAGCGATGGCAAGGAAATCGGCGGCCGCATCCGCCTGACCACAGGTTTGGGCGGGCTCAGTAATGGCACTCACTTTATCGGCAGCTCGGCCTTTGCCATGGGTGGCGAAGTCTGGGACATGCTGCTGGCCGCAAGCGAGCGTCACCTGGGCGACTACGACCCCGGCACCAAAGGCAGCATCGGCGAGATTCGCAGCGGCGCGGCCTTGAGCCCGGAAAACCCCGATCGCATCAAAAACTCTGCCGTGCAGTACTCGGGGTCAGTGATGCGTTCGCGCCTGATCAAACTCGGCCTCAACCTGCCAGAAGATCAGCGTTTGCAACTCAGCTACCTGGTCACCGAGGTCAACTACGACGACGCCAACATGATGAGCGTCGAGAAAGCTCAGTTGTGGGAAAAGCTCGGCAGCAGCAGCGTCAAGGCGCAGAACCTGGCGCTGGACTACAGCTACGCGCCGGATAACCCTTTGATCGACTTCAAGGCCAAGCTCTACCACGTCGACAATCGCAACGATCAGACCACCCTGACCCGTGGCATAAACCCTGGCTACGAGATCACCTACCAGACCGACACCTACGGCCTTCAGGCGCAAAACACCTCGCTGTTCGCGCTGAGCGAGCGGTCAGTGATCAAGGCCAATTACGGCTTGGAATTCTTCTACGACAAAGTGCGCCCGGACTCTTCGCAACCTGTGGAATCAGGGTCGGCGATCAATGCGTCGGCTTCAGAAAGCATGACCCCAAAGGGCGATCGTGGCGTGGCTAGCTTGTTCGCGCGCCTGGACTACGACTATGACGACTGGCTGAATATGAATGCCGGGTTGCGCTACGACCGTTATCGCCTGCGTGGCAAAACGGGCCTCAATACCCGCACCTTCGAGCTGGGCACAACCCGACAGTTCTCAGTGCCGGTGAACTATGATATTGATGACGAGCAGGGCCGGTTCTCGCCGACTTTCGGGCTCTCCGTCAAGCCGGGTCTCGATTGGCTGCAAGTGTTTACCACCTACGGCAAAGGCTGGCGCCCACCGGCGGTGACCGAAACCATGATCAGCGGGCGGCCGCATGGCGGTGGTGCGGAGAGTACCTTCCCCAACCCGTTTCTCAAGCCTGAACGCTCGTCGACCTGGGAGCTGGGCGTCAATGTGTTCAAAGACAGCCTGTTCTTCAACGGCGACCGTCTGGGCGCCAAAGTGGCGTACTTTGATACCCGAATCGACGACTTCATTTTCATGAACATGGGCGTGCAAACCCCGGGCTATGGCATGGCCGGCATTGGCAACAGCGCCTACGTCAACAACCTGAAAGAAACCCGCTTCAAAGGCGTCGAATACCAGTTGGACTATGACGCGGGTCGGGCGTATGGCCAGTTCAACTACACACACATGATTGGCACCAATGACTATTGCAGTAAAACGGCCTGGTTGGGCGGCGTAACCAAGATCTACAAAAAACCGGGAGGCGGGAGCCGCGCGCCGGTAGACGCGATGCTCCCCGATGACGTGGCTAACGCAGCCTCACATTGCAGTGCAATCCTGGGCTCTGCTGAACACATGCCGATGGACCGCGGCACCCTCACGCTGGGCGCGCGCTTCTTCGATCGCAAACTGGATATTGGCGCGCGTGCTCGTTACAGCGCGGGCTACGCGGTAGAGGGCGGGCCCAACGTGACCGTCTCACAGACCGGCGTCTACCCGGCGGACTGGAAGCCCTACACCGTCTACGACCTGTACGGCAGCTACCGCGTCAACGAACAACTGAACCTGCGACTGGCCATGGAAAACGTCACCGACCGCGCCTACCTGGTACCGCTGGGCGACGTGCTGGCCTTCACTCTGGGGCGGGGAAGAACCTTGCAAGGCACCGTCGAGTATCAGTTCTGAAAAATGCGGCACATCGGCGTAGCAGCTGCCGAGCTCAGCGAGGCTGCGTCCGGCGGCGCAGCCGTCGTAACGTCAGGTATCGCGGACTTTCAGAAGAATCCGGGAACCAGGTTTTACGATCGCTTCGCAATCGGACGTAGCCTGCGGCAACTGCTACGGATTCAGCATTCCAAGACAGGCAACAACCCCTTCGCAAACACAAAACACAGCTTATTGCCTTCCGGATCACGGCAATACGCACCGTAATAATCGGCGCCATACTGCGGCCGGTCCCCGGGTGCGCCTTCATCACAGGCCCCCAGACGCAACGCCGTCTCCCAGGCGGCGTTCACCTGCTCAACCGACTGCGCGCCAAAACTCACCTGCACCCCGTTGCCCCACGTCGCGGGTAAACCATTGAACGGCTGTTGAATATAAAACTGCGGCCAATAGCGCCCCGGTCGCTGCCAGCCCGCTCCCGCAGGGCCCGTGTCTTCGTGCTCAGGAGCTACGCGCACCAACCCCAGCGTCGCCAGCACCGCATCGTAAAAAGCAATCATCGCCGGCACATCCCGTGCGCCAATCTGGATATGGCTGAACATGAGCAGTCTTCCTGAAGTGGAACGCACACTGTAGCCAGCTTTTGAACAGGTACGGCAACTTCTGACAAAGGCGCGTGCCTCAGATTCGCTGGCATGATCCGGGCGTCGAGTTCATGCTGAGCCAAAATTCAACGTCGGACAGCAGGAAAGCACGTGACGATCGATGGAACGAACCTCAATAGCATGAGCGGCAACGACGAGGGCAAGCCTACGGAACCTGTCCCCACATTAGAGTGGTCGGACGAGGCGTTACGTAGCTACCTTGCACAGAGATGGCAGCAGCAGAGCGCTTCGACTCTTCGGGTCATAGGCCGTGTATCCCATGCTGAAGGGAATAATTTCGGCTTTCTCAACGAGCTTCATCATCCTGATTCAGGCATCAGATTGCCTTCCCCAGTTGCCAGTTCAGGGGCAAGCCTGTCCGTCTTCGTGCCGCCATCTGAACTGCGCAATCACCTGAAAGTCGGGCTGGTTGATGGTTTCGCCATCGCCGAGCTGGACTTGTCGCCGTTGCAAGAGCGGCAAAAACGCGGTGACCCGCTGGCGTGTATGGTGCGCGCCGATACGCTGGAACCACTCAGCCAAATCCCCGAAAGTTGGTGGCATATTCAGGATATTCAGTCAGCCACGTTGCCTTTTATTGTGACCAAGGTACGCGATGCCATAGAAGACCTCGTGCGAAGAGAGACCGCGCAAGCCGCGCAGCAGCTTCAGGCTGTGCGCGAAGACGTCGAGGCCGCTGTCGAGAAAAGCACAGTGCTCAATGACCAATACACGCGCATCGAGACCGAAATGGGTGAGCGTACTGAGCGTATCGCAACATTAGAAATAGAATTTGCACAGAGGACGCATGCCTTGCAGACGAGGTTTGGAGAGCTGGAATCTTTTTTCCGAGAAAAAGGCGAACGCTTGGTCGCGCTCAACCTTATCGACAGGTCTGACATGGAGAAAGTGTTCCCCCCTCAAGCGACGCTTGATGCACGGGAAGGCCATGACTTCGGTATAGAGCTTGGAGGTAATCTTGAGCAACTGGCGTCCTATGTTCAGGCGTATCTATGGCGTCAGGGCGTACTTTACACCCGTGCCCAGTTGCTCGATTTCATGACGTTGTTGCGCACCCATGACTTGATTGTGCTGGCGGGGGATTCTGGCTCGGGCAAGACCAGTTTGGTGAAGTCATTTGCGCAGGCAGTCGGGGGGCGTTGCACGATTGTGCCGGTGAAGCCCAACTGGACCGGGTCGGACGACCTGCTGGGTTACTACAACCCTATTGAGCGGCGCTATCACCCGTCCCAGTTTCTGCTGGCGCTGCTGGAGGCGGCGCGTGAACCGCAAGTGCCTCACTTCATCTGTCTAGACGAAATGAACCTCGCGCGGGTGGAATATTATTTCGCCGATTTTTTGAGTTTGCTGGAAACCAGGAGCCAGGCTCCGTGGATTCACCTTTATTCATCATCTGAAGAACGTCAGGCCGTCGTCGATAACACCCTTTTTCTCGCGCTTGAAGAAGAGGCCAGAAAACGCGCAGGTCTTCCAGACAATGCGTCGTTCAGCGACATCTTGATGAACGATCAGGCGAACCTTGAGCTGCGCAGGCTAGCGGGTTTTCAAGAGGCTGACACCTTGCTTAACTATCACGCGAAAATCAGACGCTCGCTGTCGGGGATGATCGATATACCTTCCTCTTTCCGTTTCCCGGCTAACGTCTGGATCATCGGGGCGATCAACGTGGACGAGACCACCCACTATCTCTCGCCCAAAATTCTGGATCGTGCTCACGTGATGCGCTTTCGAAACCCTGTCTTGATGGACTGGGATGCCGTCGAGAGTGAGCTCAAGCCATTCGACCTTGATCTGCAACTGCCGATGAATATAGCGAGTACTGACTTAGGTTCACGTGCGCAATACCCGGTATTTGATCAGTCCAATGCTCAGGTAAAACGGCTCATTTCCCTGTCGCGAGATTACCTCGATCCGCTGGGCATCGAATTTGGCATGCGCGCTATCAGGCAATCGCTCAACTACATGTTGAGGGCCGCCGAAGCCGGTATCGGAGCCATGGCGGCGTTGAATAACGTCGCGGTGCATAAAATCCTGCCCAAAATCATCCTCGATGTAGAGAAGGCCGCGCCCAACGGCCAACGGCGCCGTGACGTGCTGATCGGATTGCGCGACGCGTTGGCTCAAGCGCTGGAGGGGCTTGAGCGCAGCGAGGTGACCGAGTCAGCCGTTGAGTCCCTGGATGAGTTGATCGCCCGCTCAGAGAGTAACAACGGTATCGCCAACTTCTGGACCCGATGATGTCACTGCCAATCGAAGCGCGATACTTGATGATTGACTGGCAATCAGAGGGCGTCGCGCGGGACATCAAGGCGGCGCCACAGGCGCTGGAGATAGAGCGGGACGCCAACGGCGGCTTATCCATCGAGACCACGGTTTTCAACGATTTCCATCCTTGGCTGGGGATGCGCCTTGAGCTCGCCTCCAACGAGACCGTGCCTGTTTTCGTCAGTGCATCGGGTGAAGAAACGCCAATGCTGCGTATAGCCGATCAACAGAGCGGCGGGCATTGGTGGTTGCAGCACAGCGGCTGGGATCCCCTGAATAAGCGTCATCTGAGCGAGCTTCATCGAAGTGCAGGTGCTTATCTGATTCGGTCAGGCGAGTTGACACTGCGGGTTGAAAACAGACTTTCAGGTTTCGGTCGCGCCGACATCCAGACGTACATCGATGACTTTCGAAGCGATCTGCTCTGGATGATCATGAATGAAACCGCAGCTGCTACGGCCTCAGGTCAAGGGGCTGGCGCAGGTGCCGAATTGGCCGCGGCATTAAAAACACTGCACGTTGCCGCCAGCAGAGTGCTGGCATCCCCAGCAGTCAGTATTCGGGAAGGGACTGCGTTGCAGTCGATGGCGAAGCTACGGCCGAACATTGCCACTTTTCGCGAGTACTTACGCAACCCGCAAGCTCGGCAGCTCAGGGGGCGGGTGTTCAACGAATCGGCTGATATTTCCGAGAATCGATACCTGCGGCATATGCTAGCGGTTGCTCTCAAGGTGGCCGCTGCCTATACGTCGGCAGCTACTGTGCAGGCTGACTTCCTTCAGCGGCTCTCCTCGCAAGAGGCCGAGCGTGCTTTGCGCGACAAAACAGCCCAGTCACGCACGGTTGATCCTGAAGTCTTTGATCATCAGACGCGAGAGATCACGCGCAGGTTGGAAGCACTGGGGGACTTCGTCGGGCCCTCAGCCAATGAGCCAGGGCATGCCGTTCGTTTTCCGATTCGCCTGAGTAAAAGGTACTCGGATAAGTGTGCTTTTTTTTACGAGCGTCAGGACGGCCAGCAGACCAGCGTTGACGCTGAAATCGCCTACAGAGTGGTGGTGTTTCCTGAGAAGGTGTTCGAGCTGATCCTCTGCGCGCATCACGTGTGCAAAAATCTGACTCTGACAGGCTGCGCGCGGTCCTCCTTGAAGAGAGCCGTCAACGGAAAACAATACCGCGAGCTCACGTTTATTTCAGTTCACAGCATTTCGGTGCAAACCCATGTCTTAGAAAAAAGGGCTGCCAAACGCAAACGCCTTGAGGCCAATAATTGGCACGTTGCGCTCTCAGCCAATGAACGTCGCGAACTCACGCGTGAAGCCGCAATTGCCGAGCGACGAGCGAAGCGCTCTTCAGAGAAAAGGACAGCCATTGCATCCACGACGTTGGCCATAGCGCATGAAGCCGACCGGCTGCAAAAGATAGATGCCGGATTGGCAAGTCTAGGGGTCTCATCCAGTTCGACTTTTCCGCTCGGCATGCGGCTCGTGTCCAACCCGAACTATGCGACATGCGTATCGGCGTTCAGTAAAATTCGCCAACTGATTGATCGGGGTGGCCTGGACCTGTCGAAGCTAGATGAGATCAGCCAAATAGGGATCCTGCATGCCAGTGAAATCTATGAAAAATGGTGCCTCATCAAAATACTCATGCTGCTGATGCACGACTTCCGCTTCAAGCCCGAACCTGGCTGGGAAGAAAAGCTCATTACCAGCACGCTGGCACGTTCAAATAACGTCACGTTCGAATGCTCGCGCGACGAGTTGAACCTTAAGGCATCGCTTACCTGCCAGGCAGAAATGTTGTCAGGCCGCAGGCCTGATTTCGTCCTGGACATCACACACATCCGCGACGAACTGCCGACACGTTACAACCCACAAAAAGGGCGGCGTATCGGACTCGTGATGGACGCCAAGTTCAGAAGCAAGTGGAAGAAGGATGAGCTGAACCACATGCTCGATGAACTGACCTTGATCAGGGGCTACGATCAGGCACTGGAGCATGCAAAAGTCTTCATCATCCAGCCCTGTGCGTTCACCGTACACCCGTCCAAATCTCCACTCGGATGGGGCGCGCACAGCGACTACAGCAGAACGAACGCTCACCGCCAAGGCTGGATACAAGCAGGCGTCCCCTCATCCGGAGTCCAGTCCACCCAACACCTCAAACGCCTGCTCACCCTGGCATTCCAGAGTTCATTCCCTGCGCCAACGCCAATGAGCGAAGACAAGGACGACCCCCGCTGGACATCTCACAGCTTCTGCATCGGCTGTGGCGAACGCCACGATAGCCAATCAATCAAAGCCAAGCCCATGAAGAGTGGCGCGATGCAATGGCTACTGGACTGCAGGCACTGCGGCGTCTGGACAACCCGAACCCACTGCTATTGCTGCCTAACGCCGCTTTTCAAAAGCGGCACCGTATGGACGTACCACACCACCATCGCCGATCAGGTGACGAATGTAATCTGCCCCAACTGCGGCGCCTATTTTGATGGGGATTTTGAGTAGATCGCGTGCTCAGGCTCCAGGCCTGCAAGCGTGGTGTCTGCCAAAGGGCGGCGTTTGATTTCAGTTCAAGGAATCTCAAACCGTACACGTGGGCATACACGGCGGAAGGCATAGGGGTAGACAGGAACGGATAGCCAGAAACAAGAAAGCCCGCACAGGGCGGGCTTCTTGAGGGGATTCGTAGACTGTCTGAGACAGGTCTAGATCCAGGCGGGCCTATAACTTGATGTGTAACCTATTGATTTATATCGAATAACTATTTTTATTCTTCATCAGGGATACAGATCGGGATGATACAGGCTGTTCTTTCGTAGCGAGCTTTCTGGTATTAATGGCCTACTTCGATATCCGTTTCCAAATGCGTCGCGTTTTCTACGAATCCCGTGAGCTTACCCACCATGGAGTTATAAATACTTGGTGCATCTTCTGGAGCTTGAAACGTAAGTACAAATGCTATTTCTTGCTCTGGCAGTTCGTGATGATCGTTGAGGCCAAATTGATAGAGGTCTCTAGTGAAGACGCGAGCATTAAGCCTCATCGAGCCAGGCTGGATAGACCTTCCTGAGAATGGTTTTGCATGCCTCCTTATAGGACTCCACTTAGATAAATCCTTCCTCGCATTTTCTTCTTTAACCTTAGCTTCTTGCATGGATCCCAAAAGGTTCACGATCTTGCCGTTTGGACCTTTCGCTTGAAGGGCTACCTGTAGGCGTGTGGCAAAGTAATTAACACCACCAAGACCAGATACAAGAGGTTTAATGATTGCCGTAAGAGAAGCTCTACCGGTGAGCTTCCCGTTGACCATCATCTCGGGAGGCACGGGAATGTCGTTCCAGTAATAGCTGCTGCCGGCTTTCAATCTGGACACCCAGGCCAATGTCACTGAGCCATCTTTGCAAACCCATGGCATGGTTTCAGGAGTCCACGGGGTGCCCCAACCCAACTCGTGGCAGTGGTCATCTCGTTCCGAGCAATTGATTAAAAGCGCACGTACTAGGTCGGGCGTTGGATTTTTCAAGTTGGCAAAAGTGTGTGCCGCAAGTGAGGAAATTAATGTGGTGCTGTAACTAGTACCAGTATTAGTTACGCCGCCTATCATTCTAAGGCTCGAAAACCATGAAAGATCTGGCTTTTTCATTCCTGCCGGAGCAGGACCCTTTAAGCTTAAGGAACATGCGGCTGAAGGAGAACCTGTGGTGTTCGCGGTGCGGCCACTTACAGTTAGTGCACCTTCGCAATCGGCTGGAGGGCACAGTTTTGATTTGTTTGAAATAGACGAATTTCCAATGGAGATTATAGGAAGTATTCCAAACTCTCGTGCAATTTTATTGATTTCGTGCCCTAAAAAACTAATTTCTTTAGAGTTAGCTGAGGGAGCTATTTCGTTGAAAGATAAATTCCATACTTTTGCGAAGCTATTTGTTGCAGAGGCTACATCTCTCAGGTAGGAGAGGAACTGATTCTGCGTAGGTTGTTTTGCGGTTCCATTTTTAGCAATTGCCTGCACTGTAGCAAACCGACAATTTAACTCTGGAAGTGTTAAGTTATTATTCCAGGCATGACCGTTACAAACTAGAGAGGTAATTTGATTGCCATGAATTCTATTTGCTGTGTAATCGTCAATGAGTGGGGGCGCTATCCAGTATTCGAAAGGCTCATAGCTGAGTGCCGAGCGCCCGCCATCAACCACCACTACAATAGGCAAATCGTCTGGGGAAATACTCGAAAGATCTGGCTCTTCCCCTTGGCCCGGAGGAGTAGAGTTAGAAGTTATGCCTGAAACAGGCTCTATTCGATACGTTGTCCCTGATGCGGCGATTTCCTGAAGCGATTCAATCGAGTTTACCTCGGCAGAAAAGGAAGCGATGCCGGAGTGTAAATATTCTTGGCATGCTCTTGTAAGTGCCGGGTCTATATACTCTCCAAGTGGCACATCGGGTGTGGCAGAGTTGAAGAGATTTGAATACTTTTCATCTCCGAAAGATATTTTTTTCTTTTTATAAAGCTCTATGATTTCGGAGACAACGGATACCCTGGCTGATTGTTCAGAGTACGGTAATAGCCAGAAGCTGAATTGCTTTGAGCTTTCGTTGCCTTCAGATTTCCATATCTCTTGAATGTTTTGACCGCGAAACGTTTCTGCTATATCAAATAAGTTAATCGACTCCACACGAGATATATCTACTCGATCGACTATAGTTTTCGCGGTTTTTATACGGTTTGCCATCAATTCAAAGGCATCGACATCACTCTCTATAAGATATCCGTCAAAGGCGGGCGCTACAATTCGACAACCAAACTGGCTTGAAAATATATCTTTCGGGGTCCAGGTGGATGCGTGTGAATCACTGAACATACGAGCAATAATATGGGTTTTGTTTCCATGTGTTTTTATTTTTTTGCTTCTTGCATGAATCCATTAAAAGATTCTGAAAGCTTTTTCCGTTGTGTAGCAAGCCTACTTTGGCGAATGTCCTTCTCGTTCTTACCTCCTCCTTTAATAGGAGCCGGGGCAGGCCTTTTAAGGAAGGTTAGAACGGGGTTTATTAGTTTTGTTCCATTGCCTTCGGCCATTTTCTTAATCCTTTAAATAACTTGATATAGTTTGTCTGCTGGTGTTGAGTATTCTTGCCAGGTCCACCTGAGTGACACCGTGTGTTCGATGCAGCAGGTTCGTTATACTCTTTTTTTCGACTGTAGACAGCTCGCCATTAGTAGGGGTTGCCGTGTTCCCAAGTGAGCTCGCGATTACAGCGCTTACTACCGAGCCGATATTGATATCCATTTTCGTTAGCACGCATTTTCTTCGCGTTGCGATCGAGATACTTTCAATGTCGGCACCACTTAGTCCATCAGATAACTTTGCCAATAGCGCTGTTATACTTTCATCCCCGCTGTCTAAGAATAAAAAGTGGCTCCAGAGGTTTTGTCGTAAGTCATAGTCTGGAGTTTGAAAGTTTATTTTGTAGGGGAATCTTCTCCAGATCGCCGGATCTAGAAGGCCTGAATGGTTTGTAGCAGCAATAACTACTGCATGGTCGTCAAGGGAGTCTAAGCCTTGGATTAGCGTATTAACTACTCGCTTGAGTTCACCGAGCTCATGTCGATCATCCCTAAGTTTGGCAACCGCATCAACCTCGTCCAAAAACAATATGGCATTTTTCTTTGGAGCGAAATCGAAGATTTGTCGAAGGTTTTTTGCCGTATCTCCGAGCAATGAGGATATTACAGAGTCAAGTCTAACGATATATAAGGGGCGGTTGAGTTGAGCTGCAATATGTCCTGCAACAAGCGTTTTTCCTGTCCCTGGTGGACCAGACAGCAAAAGGTTTAATCGGCCTGCTAAACCGTGGGATATAAGTTCTTCGATATTTACTACGTCTGCTATAAAGGTTTGAAAAACATTTTTTGCTTCGCTATTTAAAAATAACGGACTAACCGGCCATTGAGCCTCTTCTAATAGCGGCGCCCGGGACTTCATGTCTACAGGGAGACTCTCCATATAGCCTGAACTTTGAAGAGGTACCCCTCTCTTTCTTAATATCGACTTTATTTTTTGCGCCGATTCTAAATCATAGTTGCTTATACACTTGGCAATCTTGTTGCTAGCAGTTCGGACATTTGAATAGTTAGCTTCGAGAGATGCTTCTATTAACGCGATGATGTCTTCTGAGCTAACCTGCATTTTGGATATTTCCTTTACATACAGCTGAAAATCGTTTGGCAGTGATGTTAATCAAAATGCTGAATATGTCAAGGCCTTGGCAGGTTTATGCCAATTGTTTTTGGATTTCTGTAAAGCTTACCCATGTGAGTGCCCTGTTAAGCTCTCTGTGGCAGCCTAAAGACCCGCAGAGCCCTTCCTTATAATTTTTTTTGACTTTGAGTGCGACTAACTAAAGGTGCCAATCTGCTGTTGCAGCGTTGACGGTGCAGGGATTTGCAGGTTTTTCAGGAGCCAGCGGACAGGCGTTCGCCCCTGGCCAGGCTGAGCTGTACGCCAATGCAGGCCTGCTAGTCCGCAGGTGTGGTGGGTGGACAACGGCGCGCGCCGGGTGGAGCGCAATTCACCCAGTGCTGGTTCGCCTGATCAGTGGGATCAGTTGCGCCATTGCTTCTCACGTGACCACTTAACCGCATTATCATCGACCAATCATTTGCATTCGTGCTGACAGCGGGCACCACGTCAGAAGGCGGCGTAGGCTTAGAGCTCAAGGACTGCAATCGAGCCATTTGTTACGTTCGGTTGGACGTAACGTAGTTCTTAGAGCGCTGCTTCCCGAGCAGCGTTGAGCTCTTCCTTAAAGCTTCCCAAGTGAGCGCGAAGCACATGGTCCTGTCCATCGAAGTATTGCTTCAGAACACATAGATATTCGTCCTGTTTCCTGAATCCGTAGGGTTGGATGAGGTGCGTCCGCATCACCCTGGCCAGCGGCGCTAAGTGCGCAATTTGTTCTATGTCCCTCAGAGTGGTGAGTGCAACACTAAGTAATTCGTGTTTAAGTCTGCTAGACACATGTGAAGACATCAGGATTGGCTGGATAACATGGCCGATGGCTTCAGCGGCTTCGAAGGAAATGTGGATGTGATTGCCTTCGATTTTGTCAGAACGCAGCACTTCGCCAGGTTTCGTTAGAGCTTCGGCATCCCTCACCCATACCGTAGTAGTGCCAACGACTTGATACAGCAGATAGCACAGCGGCGTTGGGAACTCTTGGTTTTCGTCTTCCGGCCGAACTTCGCGAGCGCGGTCGACCAGGCGGCTGGCGAAATGAGGCATATAGTGCAGCCACAAATGGTCAGCGACGCGCTGATGCAGGCCCTCCAAAACCATGATTTTGAAAAAGCCGATACCCGCATAAACCGGGTCGTGGTGTTTTCCGACATCTTGAAAGGTTAGTAGCCGGCCATTGATCTTTTTTTCGAGAGCTTCATCCCCGTCAATCCGCGCGAGTACTGCCTCGCCGACAGACCGGTACACCCCGAGACGTGCGGCCACATCAACATCAGCACAATAGAAACGCAAGAAACGGTTTTCCTCAGGAAGCGCTAAACGATGTCCGCCCACGCCATAGTTTTGGTTATTCTTGAGCTCGCTATAGAAGACGCTGGATTCATTGGCCAACAGTGAGTCAAAGAACTCATCTTGGAATCCTTCCTCAAAGCGTGTTGCGCGCTCCATAACTTCTATACAGAGGTACGGTCGAGCGATGGCAAGGTGTTCTGCCAGACGGCGGGATGACAGCAGCCGCTTCACAACGATGGCAGCACGGCGCTGCACGCGCTGCGAAGAGCCAACCAGGTCGGCAAGCCACTCGCGAAAGCTAAACCATTTTCGAAAAAGCCAGTTTGTCGGAGCCCCATCTCCCAACGAGATAGAACCGTCGTCTTGGAATACGAGTTGGAAGTCGGGACGCCGTGGGCGAATGACGTTCGCCAATTGGCTTCGCACGCTTTTAAAGGAAGCCAGGTCCAGCGCCGATCCGAGGTGACGATGTAGTAAGTCGGCGAGTTCCTCGAACTTCCCGGCGTGTAAGAGTGATGTAGTCAGGTCATCGAAGAGTCCGAGGTTCCACCGCGTCAGCCTCGTCCTGCGTGAACGCCAGTAGACGAATGCAACGAGTAGCATGAACAGAACGTACTGGGTTGCGCTTTTGTCAAAGCCCCACAACCAGGGGCCAAAGGTAGGGAATCCGAGTGTGGTGAGTATGGGCTGAAAGAAAAGCCCATGGATTGTGAGCAACGCAGCCCAGATGATCAGCCAGTCGAACCAGTTCAGGCTCAACCGAAAACTGAGCCTGGCAGTGCTTGGCACGACTGCCCACACTGCGGTAATCAAGCCCAGCATGGTGAGTAGTGCGCTTGTGTCGATACCTGCTGGGTTCATAGGGAGATCCAACTTTGGTAATAGCAGAAGAGGTTCAAGGGTGTGATTGAAGCAGTTGTGGGGCGTAAGGGGTAGCGCTGTCGTAGTTGACCACTACATGTGGACTGCTCGTCCTGTTACGCGGGCCAGGTCTTAGATTTCTTTGCAAAAGGCACGAAGTCGGCCCATTTTTGTCCATTAGGTTTCACCCAGAAGCACAGGCCATTCCCGTCCTGCTCCCGATACGTTGTGTGCTCAGGCTCCAGGCCTGCAAGCGTAGTGTCTGCTAAAGGGTGGCGTTTTATTTCAGTTCGCTTCACTGCTTGTATGCCTCCAGTTCAAGGAATCTCAAGCCCTACACGTGGGCATACACGGCGGAAGGCATAGGGGTAGACAGGAACGGATAGCCAGAAACAAGAAAGCCCGCACAGGGCGGGCTTCTTGAGGGGATTCGTAGACTGTCTGAGACAGGTCTAGATTGCTATATGGTGCACCAGGCGGGATTCGAACCCACGACCCCTGCCTTCGGAGGGCAGTACTCTATCCAGCTGAGCTACTGGTGCAACGCGGGCGCCATAATACTCATCTGCGTGTCGCCCGTCCATGGAGATGATTCGTGGGGTGTTTCTTCTCGCGTTATGAGCTATTAATGGGGCCCAGGTGAGAAAAGGGTTAAACAACACCGTTTGTTCTTTTTTTCGAACAACCTATTGTCCTTTACCCCCATTGATCCTAGGATTCGTTTGAGATTTCAAACGCTCTTGTCTGAGTGCTGAACCGCACGGCCTTTTCTTTGTGCGCTATTTAGATACTTTGGCCAGTGAATGACTTCCTGACGGCAGCCTGCGAGGCTGCGTGAAAACGACTGCGCTCGGAAATACTGCGTTAAAAACAGGCTCGGAATGCTCATTTACAACACGTAAACTCCGCTTCCTCGCCTGTTTTTGCCTTGTCTTTCCTTCGCTCGTTACGTTTTCAAGCACCTCGCTTCTATGGCGCCTTTCTTCTATCAATAATTCGCTCCGCGCCTGCGCGGTGCTGTTAAGGAAAGCCAACATGCAGCTCAAAGACGCCCAGTTGTTCCGCCAACAAGCCTATATCGATGGTGTTTGGGTGGATGCGGACGGTGGTCAGACGATCAAGGTTAACAACCCGGCAACGGGCGAAATTATCGGTACTGTGCCAAAAATGGGCGCGGCCGAAACCCGTCGTGCGATTGAAGCCGCCGACAATGCATTGCCAGCCTGGCGTGCTTTGACCGCCAAAGAGCGTGCAACCAAGCTGCGTCGCTGGTTTGAATTGTTGATTGAAAACCAGGACGACCTCGGCCGCCTGATGACCCTGGAACAAGGCAAGCCGCTGGCTGAAGCCAAGGGCGAAATCGTTTACGCCGCTTCGTTCATCGAGTGGTTCGCTGAAGAAGCCAAGCGCATTTATGGTGACGTGATTCCTGGCCACCAGCCGGACAAGCGCCTGATCGTGATCAAGCAACCGATTGGTGTGACGGCGGCCATTACGCCGTGGAACTTCCCGGCCGCCATGATCACCCGTAAAGCAGGCCCGGCTTTGGCCGCTGGCTGCACGATGGTGATCAAGCCTGCTTCGCAAACCCCGTTCTCGGCTTTGGCTCTGGTTGAGCTGGCGCACCGTGCCGGCATTCCGAAAGGCGTGTTGAGCGTTGTGACCGGCAGCGCTGGCGACATCGGCGGCGAGCTGACCAGCAACCCGATCGTACGCAAATTGTCCTTCACGGGCTCGACTGAAATCGGCCGCCAATTGATGGCTGAATGCGCGAAAGACATCAAAAAAGTGTCGCTGGAACTGGGCGGCAACGCGCCGTTCATCGTGTTCGACGACGCGGATCTGGATAAGGCCGTCGAAGGCGCGATCATCTCCAAGTACCGCAACAACGGCCAGACCTGCGTCTGCGCCAACCGTCTGTACATTCAAGATGGCGTGTACGACGCATTCGCTGAAAAACTGAAAGTGGCCGTGGCCAAGTTGAAGATCGGTAACGGTCTGGACGAAGGCACCACCACGGGTCCGCTGATCGATGACAAGGCTGTGGCCAAAGTCAAAGAACACATCGCTGATGCATTGAGCAAAGGCGCGACCTTGCTGGCAGGCGGCAACAGCCTGGAAGGCAGTTTCTTCGAGCCGACCATTCTGGTTAACGTGCCGAAAAACGCTGCCGTCGCGAAGGAAGAAACCTTCGGTCCGCTGGCGCCTCTGTTCCGCTTCAAAGACGAAGCTGAAGTGATCGCAATGGCCAACGACACCGAATTTGGTCTGGCGTCGTACTTCTATGCCCGCGACCTGAGCCGCGTCTTCCGTGTGGCAGAAGCCCTGGAATACGGCATGGTTGGCGTTAACACCGGCCTGATTTCCAACGAAGTCGCCCCGTTTGGCGGGATCAAGGCGTCGGGCCTGGGCCGTGAAGGTTCCAAGTACGGCATCGAAGACTACCTGGAAATCAAATATCTCTGCCTGGGTATCTAAACCCAGCGGGTGGTTCAAGCAGAAGGGGCACGAGAGCGATGCTTCTTCTGCGTTTCAAACTGTTAATTTTTGTGGCCGGGTGCGCCATGCCAGTCGATCATCGCATGCTGGCATGAGTGTCTCCTTGGCGCGTCAGCCTTGAACCACGCTGCTTGATAAGCAGCGAATGAGGAACACCATGAGCAACAAGACCAACGCATCTCTGATGAAACGCCGTGAAGCCGCTGTCCCGCGCGGCGTTGGCCAGATCCACCCGATCTTTGCCGAGTCGGCGAAAAACGCGACCGTGACTGACGTTGAAGGTCGTGAATTTATCGACTTCGCAGGCGGTATCGCGGTACTGAACACCGGTCACCTGCACCCAAAAATCATTGCCGCCGTGCAAGAGCAACTGACCAAGCTGACCCACACCTGCTTCCAGGTACTGGCTTACGAGCCGTACGTCGAGCTGTGCGAAAAAATCAACGCCAAAGTACCGGGTGACTTCGACAAGAAAACCCTGCTGGTGACCACCGGTTCTGAAGCGGTCGAAAACGCCGTCAAGATCGCCCGTGCAGCCACTGGCCGTGCTGGCGTGATCGCGTTCACTGGCGCTTACCACGGCCGCACCATGATGACCTTGGGCCTGACCGGTAAAGTCGTGCCTTACTCGGCTGGCATGGGCCTGATGCCAGGCGGTATCTTCCGCGCTCTGTACCCATGCGAGCTGCATGGCATCAGCGTTGACGATTCCATCGCCAGCATCGAACGCATCTTCAAGAACGATGCCGAGCCTAAAGACATCGCTGCCATCATCATCGAGCCTGTTCAGGGTGAAGGTGGTTTCTATGTGGCGCCGAAAGCGTTCATGGCTCGCCTGCGCGAACTGTGCGACAAGCACGGCATTCTGTTGATCGCGGACGAAGTACAAACCGGCGCTGGCCGTACTGGTACGTTCTTCGCCATGGAACAGATGGGCGTCACTGCTGACCTGACCACCTTCGCTAAATCCATCGCTGGCGGCTTCCCGCTGGCCGGTGTGTGCGGCAAGGCTGAGCTGATGGACGCCATTGCTCCAGGCGGTCTGGGCGGCACGTATGCCGGTAGCCCGATTGCATGCGCAGCGGCACTGGCAGTGCTCGAAGTGTTCGAAGAAGAGCACCTGCTGGATCGCTGTAAAGCCGTTGGCGAGCGTCTGGTGACTGGCCTCAAAGCCATCCAGGCCAAGCACCCGGTGATCGGCGACGTTCGTGCGCTGGGCGCCATGATCGCTGTCGAGCTTTTCGAAGGCGGCGATTCGCACAAACCAAACGCTGCAGCTGTGGCTCAAGTAGTCGCTAAAGCACGTGAGAAAGGTCTGATCCTGCTGTCGTGCGGCCCTTACGGCAACGTATTGCGCGTGCTGGTGCCGTTGACCTCGCCAGACGAGCAACTGGACAAAGGCCTGGCCATTATCGAAGAGTGCTTCGCTGAGCTGGCGTAAGCCCAACAGTGAAGATGTGACTCGATAGACAAAAAAAACCGCTTCGGCGGTTTTTTTTGGTTTGAGCGGTCTGTTTACATGCTTTTTTCTGTATCCACGCGCTGCCTTTGACTAAGGTGCAGGCATCGCGCTGGGAGCACATTGCATGACTGTTGTAGATTTATCCGCTGTACCGAATGTGTTGATTGCAGAGGCCGATCCCTGGTCTCGGGATTTGCTCAAACACGTGGTCTTGAGTGTGCGCTGTGACGCACAGCTGGACGTGTGTGGTGAAGGCCAGCAAGCGCTCGTGCTGCTGGGCCAAAAAAGCTATGACCTGGTGATTGCCGACCGGGATCTTCCTGGGGTTAGCGGTCTAGACGTTTTGCGCTCCGTGCGCCAACGCCGACGCAGCCCGGTGTTACCGTTTATTTTGTTGAGCAGCCGTAATGACATCACCAGTGTGCGTGAAGCCTTGCCGCTGGCGCCGACCGCCTACCTGACCAAGCCGCTGGACATGAGCGGTCTGACCAAACGGCTGCACGGGTTGATGCTGAGCGCAGGCCAAGAAGTGTTGTGCGACGCGCCCGCGCTGGCCCCTGGCATGACCCTCAAGCGCTTTCTGACACAGCGTCGAGCGTCTTCTGACGGCGCGCCGTTATGGATTGACGCCCGAGCGGCGGTCAAACGCAGTTTGAATCCAGAGGGGTTGGACCTGACCTTGCTGGAACAGGAAGTGCACACCGATCCGCAGATTACCGCCGTGCTGATCGCGGCGGCCAACAGCGCTGCGCAACACCTCGCGCGCCCGGCCCAGACGCTTGCTCACGCGTTGCAACGGCTCGGGCCTGCGCAAAGCATGAACCTGGTGCAAGGGCTTACGCTCAAGTACAGCGCGCAGTTGAATGACCCTCGTTTGGCCGATTACGCCGAACACCAATGGGCTGTGTCACTGCGGGCGGCTGAGTATGGTCGCACGTTGGCAAACATGCTGAACCTGGACCAGGAGCGCTGCTATTGCGCAGGCTTGCTGCATCGCTTGGGTGATCTGGCCGTGTTGCGGTGTTTGCAAGAGTGGCAGCAGGCGGGCGGCGAACTGGACACCGCAATGATCGACGAGTCGCTGGCCGAATTTGGTGCCGCTTATGGCTCTGCATTGCGCACGCGCTGGCGCCTGCCGCTGGAATTGCGCGAACTGATCGCGGCTGTCTATCACTTGGGTGGCGGGGTGTATTCGCGTGAAGCGCTGGTCATGAACCTGGCGGGGCAGGCGGCCATTCTGGAGTCAGAAGAAGGCATCGAGGCATTGGTCCAAAGCAAGACCGCTCGCTTGTTGAAAGTTGGCACCTCAGAGCTGTCGCGGTTGATCAACAAGGCGTAAGGCTGACTGTTTGTAGCAGTTGACGAGCTCCGCGAGGCTACGTCCGATCGCGCAGCGATCGTAAATCCTGAGAGCCCATTTAACTGAAAGAACGCGACAGGCTATTTTCGACTGCTGCGCAGCCGGACGTAGCCTCGCGGAGCTCGGCAACTGCTACGAGGCGTAAAGCATCAAGGCAGTTGCTCCCAAACGGTGTGGGAGCAACGGTCGCCTTAAACCGCCGCAGGACGCAGCGAGTAAGTTTTCAATTGCTTGGCAAACTCGTGCAGCGAATGGATCCCGCTGGCTTCTGCCTCGTGTACCCATTCTTTGATCGCGGCCAGCATGTCGTGACCATTGCTGCTGGTCTTGAGCCATATCTGTTGCAACGCCAAGCGCTTCTCGTAAATCACTTTGAGCGAGTGGCTGTGTTCCAGCAGGGTTTCGATACGCTGGTGATGGCGCTCTTCAAGCAGGCTGGTTTCACGCGAGAGCAGACGCTTGGCGCGGCGGAACTGGTGGCGCACCGAATGATCGACCTTGGCCAGCTCTTGCTGAACCAGCGGCGCGATGACCAGCTTGCGGTACTGAGCCATGATCTGGAAACGGTTGTTGAGGATCGCCATCGCGGTGTCCATGTCCAGGTTGCCTTTGCCCTCGACCCGGTGGGCGATAGGCGCAACGCGCTGAACCTTGGCCAGGCGCAAAAAGCTGAACACTTTGATCCAGGCCCAGCCCAGGTCGAATTCCCACTTCTTGACCGACATCTTGGCCGAGTTCGGGTAGGTGTGGTGATTGTTGTGCAGCTCTTCGCCGCCAATGATGATGCCCCACGGCACCAGATTGGTCGCGGCGTCGCGGCATTCAAAGTTGCGATAACCCACCGCATGGCCTAAACCGTTCACAACGCCTGCAGCCCAAACCGGGATCCACATCATCTGGATCGCCCAGATGGTCAGCCCGATGGCGCCGAACAGCAGCAAGTCGATAGCCAGCATCAGCATCACGCCCAGCAGCTTGTAGCGCGAGTAAACGTTGCGCTCAATCCAGTCTTCAGGGCAATTTTTGCCGTAAATACGCAGTGTTTCAGGATTTTGTGCTTCTTCGCGATAAAGCTCTGCACCTTTTCGCAAAACGGTCGATAACCCTTTGACGACCGGGCTGTGCGGGTCATCAACGGTTTCACATTTGGCGTGGTGTTTGCGGTGGATAGCCGTCCACTCGCGCGTGTTCTGAGCCGTGGTCAGCCACAGCCAGAAGCGGAAAAAATGTTTCAGGCCACCGTTGAGTTCAAGTGAGCGGTGCGCTGAATAGCGGTGTAGATAAACCGTGACACCGATAATGGTCACGTGGGTCATCAACAGGGTGACTGCAACCAGTTGCCAGGCTGACAAGTCGAGAAAACCGTTGTACCACATAGGCTGTTTGGCCCTCGGGAAGATGAAAAAAACTGCAACACGCATTATCACCATGCAGCCAGATAAAACCAGTCGCCCTTTCAGATAAGAGTGCCTGGATGTTTCTTACACTATAATTCCCCTTTTTTTGTAGGCGTTATAACTTTCTTATGTCGGTTTCTTATCGCGATGCCTTGCGTGCAGCCCTGTTATACGGGCTGGTATCGGTCATCTGGTTGCAACTAACGGATCATTTATTGAGCCGCTATTTCGATGAACCGACACAGCTGGCGCACTGGCAGCTAATAAATGGCTACGTGTGGATGTTTGTCAGCGCCGCGCTGATTTTTGTCGCCCGAGCCCGGTTGTTGAGCTTTTTGGGAGGGAGCGCCAGCCTGAAGCGTCAACGCCAGGACCGAGAGCGTCTGCGCCAGGCTGAGGTGGTCTTTGATTGCACTCGCGAAGGGGTGCTGGTCACCGACCGCAAGGGTGTGATTGTGCATGTGAATCGCGCTCTGGTTGAAATCACCGGATATACGGTAGAAGAGGTGCTGGGCCGACGTCCCAACATGTTCAAATCAGGCCACCATGGCCCTGAGTTCTATCAGGCAGTGTTCAAGTCATTAAAAGACAGCGGTGACTGGCAAGGCGAGATCTGGAACCGCCGCAAAAGCGGCGAAATTTACCCGCAATGGCAAACCGTACGTGCGATCAACGATTCCAAAGGGCAACTCAGCCACTACGTCGCGGTGTTCACGGATATATCGGCGATTAAACAGTCGCAGAGTGAATTGGCACGGCTGGTGCACCATGACCCGCTGACCGATCTGCCTAATCGCCTGCTGTTCACCGACCGCACCGAACAGGCACTGGTCACGGCGCAACGCCATACGTCAGGCTGCGCGCTGCTAATGATCGACCTCGATCATTTCAAAATTATTAATGACAGCCTGGGTCATAACGTCGGAGACCTTTTGCTCAAAGGGGTCGGCGGGCGTTTGCAGGGTGTTTTTGGCAAAGGTTTTACCGTGGCCCGATTGGGCGGTGATGAATTTGCCGTGCTGATCGAAAATTGCTCCACCGCCCGCCAGGCAGAAGCCCTGGCGCAACAGGTGCTGGAGGTCATGAAGGCCGCCTTTGACATCGAAAAGCATCAGCTGTTTATCAGTGCCAGTGTGGGTATCAGCGTGTTTCCCAGTGACGCCCTGAACGCCGAACAGTTGTTGCGTAACGCGGACTCAGCCTTGTTCAAGGCCAAAAGTGCTGGCCGTGAAGGCTACGCCTTGTACACCGAAGAACTGACGGCGCATGCCCTGAACCGGATCGAGGTGGCCAGCGACTTGCGTCGGGCGCTGGAGCAACATGAGCTGCGGGTTTATTACCAGCCCGTGCATGACCTGAACACCAGCCGGCTGATTGGCGTTGAAGCCTTGGTGCGCTGGCAGCATCCGCTACGAGGCCTGGTGCCGCCAGGCGAGTTTATTCCTATCGCCGAGCGCACCGGGCTGATTGCCGAAATCGACGCTTGGGTGTTGGAGCAAGCGTGTTGGCAGATGTGTCAGTGGCAATCGGCAGGTGTGGATTTGTCGTTCGTGGCCGTGAACATCTCCAGCCGTTTGTTTGCCCGTCCGGAGTTGTACACGCTGGTTTCAACCGTGCTGGCGGACACCGGGCTAGACCCGGCCCTGCTGGAGCTTGAAGTCACCGAAAGCGCGGTCATGGATGACTCGCAAGGTGCGCTGGAGCAGATGTATCGACTGCGAGCCCTGGGTTTGCGCTTGGCCATCGATGATTTTGGAACCGGTTTCTCATCACTGCTGCGGCTCAAACGCCTGCCGGTGCAGAAACTCAAAATCGATCAGGGATTTGTCGCCGGGCTGCCAGAAGATAACGACGATGTGGCGATTGTTCGCGCGGTCATCGCGCTTTCTCAGAGCATGGGGCTGCAGGTGCACGCCGAAGGGATCGAGCAAGTTGAGCAGGCGCAGTTTCTGCTTAACCTCAACTGCGATCTGGGGCAGGGCTACTGGTTTGGGCGCCCGATGCCGGCCAGTGAACTGGATTGGCAGCGAGCGCCTGCGATCAGTCGCTGAGCTTAGCGTTACGACTTCTCGGGTGGCAGCTCAGGCAGTGCACGAAGCGCGGTCTCGTACCACTCGGTGTTAAAGGCGCGATCCTCATCGAGCATCGCGTCAATTTCTACGGCCAACACGTGGGCCATCAAGTTCAAAATCTCTTCGCGCTCGTAGCCGACCAGGGTCAACTTGTTGAACGTGGCTTTGGCGGCTGGAGGGTTGTCGCTTTCAATCTGGTTCTCAATCGCCTGGGTCAGCGTGGACTCGGTGAACTCTTCTTCGTCATTGTCGATATCTGTTGGCTCGCTCACAGGCAGGCTCCTTAAGGTAAGACCGGCAGTTTAGCGGTATTCACCAAAGTGATGCTGCTAGCCAGCTTAGCGGCGAAGCTCTATAACAGCCGCTGCCAACCCCAACACGGCCTGGAGGCATAGATAATGCTCAAGCTTTATGGATTCGCGGTCAGTAACTACTACAACATGGTCAAGCTGGCGCTGCTGGAAAAGGGCCTGCCGTTTGAGGAAGTGCGATTTTTTGCCGGGCAAACCCCCGAAGCACTTACCGTAAGCCCGTGCGGTAAAGTGCCGGTGCTGGGCGTCGAGCAGGGCTTCGTCAACGAAACCAGCGTTATTCTCGACTACATCGAACAGACTCAGCCTGGTCCAAAATTGCTGCCGATCGAGCCATTCGAACGAGCGCAAGTCTGGGCGTTGGCTAAAGAAATAGAGTTGTATATCGAGCTGCCTGCTCGTGCTTGCTACGCTGAGGCCTTCTTCGGCATGCCAGTGCCCGATGCCATCAAGAAAAAAGCCAAGGCCGAATTGCTGCAAGGCATTTCTTCGCTCGCACGCCACGGAAAATTCTCACCCTATGTCGCTGGCGAAACGCTGAGCGTGGCGGACATTTACTTCCTCTACAGCGTCAATCTGGCCTGCGCGGTGGGTCATAAAGTGTTCAATCTGGACCTGTTGGCCGAGTTTCCAGCGGCCAAGGCGCTCCTTGAGCACTTTGAGCAAAACCCGCACGTGAAGCGCATTGCTGCGGACAGAGAGGCCGCGATGCCGGAGTTTCTGGCGTGGGTTAGCAGTAAAAAGTAGCAATTTGCCGTACGAACGCCAGCTATTGCGCTGGCGTTTTTTCGAGTGCGAAAGTAGGACGTTTCTCTGGTCTGCGGTCATAAATGCACTCATTTAGATGCATTTTGTAATGCGTCGTTTAGTGCGAATCCCGTCGCAGTCATTAGCCTGAATAGTGTTGATGCTCTAACTATTTAAGGATGACCCGAGATGCTGAAACTGTATGGATTTGCGGCCAGTAACTACTTCAACATGGTCAAGTTAGCGTTACTTGAAAAGGGTATTGCTTACGAGGTTGTGCCTTTTCACGGGTGTCAGAACCCGGCCATTCTCGCGGTCAGCCCGCGCGGCAAAGTCCCGGCGCTAGAGACCGAGCAAGGGTTTCTCAGTGAAACCGATGCGATTCTTGACTACCTCGAAGAGACGCAATGCGGGCCTGCGCTGTTACCGCGTGACCCTTTCGCCCGTGCCCAGGTGCGCGCCATGGCCAAAGAAATCGAGCTGTATATCGAACTGCCTGCGCGGCTGTGTTACGCCGAAGTGATGTTTGGCGGACGCCCTACGCCCGAGGCACTCAAGCGCAAGGCTGAGCGGGACATGATCAAGGGATTTGCGACATTGTCGCGGCGCGCGACGTTTGCCCCGTACGTGATGGGTGAGCAGTTCACGGTGGCGGATCTGTACTTTCTCTACAGCGTGGATTTGGCCGCCATGGTGGCGAAAAAGCTGTTTGATATTGATGTGCTGGCTGACATGCCGCAAGCGCGGGCATTGCTGGAGCTGCTGGCTAAAAATCCGAATGTGCAGAGAGTCGCGGCAGAACGAATGGAAGATATTCCGCTGTTCCTGGAGCGAATCAAAACCGCTTGAATCTGTAATTACATGGACTCGCCCAAGCCGAGGCGTCTGTGCGCCACGGTGGCATTCTATTAGAAGCCAACGACAGCGAGGGCGAGACCATGAAAAAGAATACGACGACCAATCAGTCGATGCCAACCGATGTTTCGAAATGCACCATCATTGCCGTAGATCTGGCCAAGAGGGTCTTCCAGGTAGCCGGCGAGGATGCTTATGGCGTAACCGTGTATGAAGAACGTATCTCTTCGCGCGAAGCCTTCCATACGTTTCTTCGCAAGTTGCCAACAAGCGTAACCGTGTTGGTGGAGACAGGTCCGGGGGCTCAGGCATGGGCGCAATTGCTGAAAACCCAAGGCAATCCTGTCCGGATATTGCCAGCCCAGCATGTCGCCAATCACCGCAGCGGACCCAAGAACGATCGCAACGATGCACTGGCTATCTTGCGCGCAGGGCGAGATATCAATATCTCGTCGGTACCGGTCAAGAGTGCTGCTGCCTTGGCCATGCAAGCTCTTCATCGTGTCCGGCAAGGTTACGTGCGCCGTCGCACAGCAATGAGTAATCAGATGCGCGGCCTGTTGCTAGAGCATGGTCTTGCCATGGCGCAGGGCGAAGCAGCAATCAGCCAGGTTATCCCCCGTATTCTGGAAGATGCCAGCCAACCATTGCCTGACCTGTTACGCGAATTGATAGATGAGTTACTGGGCGAATGGAGTCAGTTGGGCGAGCGCATCAATGTACTGACCGGTCGACTGGAAACAGCGGCAAAAAATGACGAAACAGCCAAACGGCTGATGACCGTACGCGGTATCGGCCCAATTATTTCTACAGCAGTGATCGCTAAACAAACCGAGCCTGAGCGCTTTGCCAACGCGCGGCAGTTCGCTGCTTACTTCGGCTTGGTGCCCAAGCAGCACAGCAGCGGCGAGAAAGTCCGATTGGGCAAGATGAGCAAGCATGGCGATGCCTACTTGCGAAGCTTGGCGATTCAGGGCGCTCACGCGGTGTTGAGACAGGTACGCACTGATTCAGAGGATCCAGATGACCGGCGCTTGCAACGCTGGGTATCAAAATTGGGTCGCAAAGAGGCGGCCGTTCGGTTAGCCAACCGAAACTTGCGCATCATCTGGGTGCTGTTACAAAACGACCAAACGTATCGCCGCCAAGTGAGCAACGGCCAGGAGGCAGCGATGAGTTAAGGATCTAAAGAGTTCTGCCACCGGGGTGTAAACCGCTCCAACCCATGCTTAAGAACATTGATCACAGGTCAGACCGTCGCGAATTTATGCCTGCGCTCCTACCGGCCCTTGAGGCCTAACTGTAATTGGCATATCGCGAGCTCATAAAATGTTGGCCAGAAGCCGATTATGGCTTCCCAAAATAGGCCTTATACATAGATGCAGCCGGGTATCAGTGGGAAAAAGCGGGTTGACAGTGGGGGCGAGTCCATACATAGGAGCGAGCTTGCCTCGCGATCTTTTGAACGTTTAAAAGATTGCGAGCAAGCTCGCTCCTACACGGTTCGCACTATTAACGGCTCCCCAACAACGCCTTGCCGCGAACAACCGCCGCTTTCACCTGCGCAGGTGCAGTGCCGCCAATGTGATTGCGCGCATTGACCGAACCTTCCAGGGTCAACACGGCAAACACGTCGTCTTCGATCTGATCGCTGAACTGGCGCAGTTCTTCCAGGCTCATCTCAGCCAGGTCTTTGCCTGTTTCCACGCCGTACTTCACGGCATGGCCCACGATTTCGTGGCAGTCACGGAACGGCAGGCCGCGGCGCACCAGGTAGTCGGCCAGGTCGGTCGCCGTCGAGAAGCCGCGCAGCGCCGCTTCACGCATGATCGCGTGCTTGGGCTTGATCGCCGGGATCATGTCAGCAAAGGCACGCAGCGAATCACGCAGGGTGTCGGCAGCGTCGAACAGCGGCTCTTTGTCTTCCTGGTTGTCCTTGTTGTAGGCCAATGGCTGGCCTTTCATCAGGGTCAACAGGCCCATCAGTGCACCGAATACACGGCCACTTTTGCCACGTACCAGCTCGGGCACGTCGGGGTTTTTCTTTTGCGGCATGATCGAGCTGCCGGTGCAGAAGCGGTCTGGCAGATCAATGAACTGGAATTGAGCGCTGGTCCACAGCACCAGCTCTTCGGAGAAACGCGACAAGTGCATCATCGCGATGCTGGCGGCGGCGCAGAATTCGATAGCGAAATCGCGATCGGAAACGTTGTCCAGCGAGTTGCCACCCACAGCGTCAAAGCCGAGCAATTGAGCGGTCAGCTCGCGGTCGATCGGGTAGGTCGTACCGGCCAGCGCAGCGCTGCCCAGAGGCATGCGGTTGGTGCGCTTGCGGCAGTCGACGAGGCGCTCGTAGTCGCGGCTCAGCATTTCGAACCAGGCCAGCATGTGGTGACCGAACGTCACCGGCTGAGCCGTTTGCAGGTGCGTGAAGCCCGGCATGATGGTCTCGGCCTCGCGCTCGGCTTGCTCCAGCAGGCCTTTTTGCAGGCGCGTGATTTCAGCCAGGATGGTGTCGATTTCATCGCGCAGCCACAGGCGAATATCGGTCGCTACCTGGTCGTTACGGCTGCGGCCGGTGTGCAACTTTTTACCGGTCACGCCGATGCGGTCGGTCAGGCGCGCCTCGATGTTCATGTGCACGTCTTCCAGGTCGATGCGCCAGTCAAAGGTGCCGGCCTCGATTTCGCTCTGGATGGTTTTCAAGCCTTCGATGATGCTGTCGCGCTCGGCATCGGTCAGCACGCCGACCTTGGCCAGCATGGTGGCGTGGGCCACAGAGCCCATGATGTCGTGACGATAAAGGCGCTGGTCGAAAGTGACGGAGGCAGTGAAGCGCGCAACGAAGGCGTCGACGGGTTCACTGAAGCGGCCGCCCCAGGACTGATTGGTCTTGTCGGTGCTCATGGATTCGCTCGTAATCGGCTGAGGGGAGTACATAAAAAGTTGCTGCAGATCATAACAGGGTTGCCATTCATGGCGTTGACGCAGGTCGGCAGGTTTTAGATGAAGTGCGGTATAAACAAAATACCGAAACGAAATGTATCGATTGGCCACTTTCGTCTTGGCAAACGTCTACAGTTGCTCGTATGGATCAGTCTTTGCAGGTCGTTGTAGCTTGTTGGACGTATCCGGTATTAAATCGAGCAACAGACACAGGTGAATTTTGCTGTGCCACTTGCGGCACTTTTTGGCCTTCGCGCTAGTCTTAGCGTGGATCGCCGTGACAGTCGTCACTTCACCTGTCTACGCTATCCTTGTGCGAGACTCACGCAGGAATACAGCGCTATATGAATGTCCTGATCGTTGATGACGAAACCTTGGCCCGCGAACATTTGAGCCGTTTGCTCAGCGCCGCTGGGGGTTATACGTTGCTAGAGCCCGCCGCCACTCATGGCGAAGAGGCACTGAACCTGATCGAAAGTCTGAAACCGGATATCGTTCTTCTCGACATCCAGATGCCGGGCCTCGACGGGTTACAGGTAGCAGCCAAATTATGTGAGCGTGAACTGCCACCCGCGGTGGTGTTTTGCGTAGCGCCTGACGAATTTTCCGTTCAGGCCTTGCAAGACAGCGGCGTCAGCTACGTGCACAAACCGGTCAGCGCCGAGGCCCTGAGTGCGGCCTTGAAAGACGCCCACCGACCTAACCGTGTGCAACTGGCGGCCCTTACGCGGCCTGCTGCGCAAACGGGCAGTGGCCCGCGCAGTCACATCAGTGCCCGAACCCGAAAAGGCATTGAGCTGATCCCCATCGACAAAGTGATCTACTTCATTGCTGATCATAAATACGTGACCTTGCGTCACGAGGGCGGCGAAGTCCTGCTCGATGAGCCGCTCAAAGCCCTTGAAGACGAATTCGGTGAGCGTTTTGTGCGCATCCACCGCAATGCGCTGGTGGCGCGTGATCGCATAGAGCGCTTGCAGCGCACTCCGTTGGGGCATTTTCAGTTGTTCCTCAAGGGGCTCAATGGCGATGCATTGATTGTTAGCCGGCGTCACGTCGCGGGTGTACGAAAAATGATGCAGCAGCTCTGAAGCTGCGATCCGGCCTGTTCATCTGAGTGGGAGCGAGCTTGCTCGCGATTCAGGCGGCGCGGTATGCCTGAATCACAGGGCCGATGCCATCACGAGCAAGCCCGCTCCCATGCGGTATTCGTTCGCCATCCAGGAAGGGATGGCGGCTCTTGGCTTAAACGACCACGTACTTTCTGATACAAGTCAAAGCTGTTTTGGCTGAGCTGTTATTATCAGCCGTATCTTTTCAGTACGGATTGATCCATGTCCTCTCGCGAAATCCGCATCGCTACCCGTAAAAGCGCCTTGGCTCTGTGGCAGGCCGAATACGTTAAAGCCCGTTTAGAGCAGGCTCACCCAGGTCTTGTGGTGACGCTGGTGCCGATGGTCAGTCGTGGCGACAAGCTGCTGGACTCACCGCTGTCGAAAATCGGTGGCAAGGGCCTGTTCGTCAAAGAGCTGGAAACCGCTTTGCTCGAAAACGAAGCCGACATCGCTGTGCACTCGATGAAAGACGTGCCGATGGACTTCCCCGAAGGCCTTGGCCTGTTCTGCATCTGCGAGCGCGAAGACCCGCGCGATGCCTTCGTTTCCAATATGTTTGCCAGCCTCGACGATTTGCCTCAGGGCAGTGTGGTCGGCACGTCTAGCCTGCGTCGTCAGGCCCAGTTGCTGACCCGTCGGCCGGACCTCGAAATCCGTTTTTTACGCGGCAACGTCAACACCCGTCTGGCCAAGCTCGACGCGGGCGAATACGACGCCATCATCCTCGCCGCTGCGGGCCTGATCCGCTTGGGCTTTGAAGACCGCATTACCTCGGCGATCAGTGTCGAAGACAGCCTGCCAGCCGGTGGCCAAGGCGCTGTTGGCATTGAGTGCCGCAGCGCTGACAACGAAATTCACGCGTTGCTGGCGCCGTTGCATCATGCCGACACGGCCGTGCGCGTGACCGCTGAACGCGCGCTCAACAAACACCTGAATGGCGGCTGCCAAGTGCCCATTGCCTGCTATGCCGTGCTTGAAGGTGAGCAGATCTGGCTGCGTGGCCTGGTCGGCGAACCGAGCGGTGGCACGTTGCTGAGCGCTGAGGCGCGTGCCCCGCACAGTGTGGCGGCGGCGCTGGCGCTGGGTGTGCAGGTCGCCGAAGACCTGCTGGCACAAGGCGCTGGCGAGATTCTTAAGGCGGTCTACGGCGAGGCCGGTCACGAGTGACAGGCTGGCGCCTGTTGCTGACCCGACCCGCAGAGGAGTCGGCAGCGCTCGCGAACGCGCTGGCCACTGCTGGTGTGTTCAGCAGCAGCCTGCCGCTGCTGGCCATCGAACCGTTGGTCTTGAGCGATAGTCAGCGCGACGTGATCGCGCACCTGGACCGTTATTGCGCGGTGATCGTGGTCAGCAAGCCCGCGGCGCGACTTGGCCTGGAGTGGTTCAGCCAATACTGGCCGCAACCCCCCGCGCAAAAGTGGTTCAGTGTCGGTGCCGCTACCGCGCAGATTCTCGCCGAGCATGGCCTCGATGTTAGCTACCCTTTATCCGCAGATGACAGCGAGGCCTTGCTGGCGCTGCCGGCATTTATGCAGGCAGTTGCGTGCAACGAGCCCAAGGTGCTGATCGTACGGGGTGAAGGCGGTCGAGAGATGCTGGCTGACCGCCTGCGCAGCCTTGGCGCACAGGTCGACTACCTTGAACTGTATCGCCGAACGTTGCCGTCATACCCGGCTCAAATACTGCCTCAGCGCGTAAAAGCGGAACGCCTGAACGCTCTGGTGGTCAGCAGTGGACAGGGGTTTGCGCATTTGCAGCAGTTGGCAGGTGATGCCTGGCCGCAACTGAGCGGTATGACATTGTTTGTTCCAAGCCCTCGCGTTGCGCAAATAGCGCGCGATGCCGGGGCCAAAAATGTTGTGGATTGCCGTGGCGCGAGCGCTGCGGCTTTGCTGGCGGCGCTACGGGCACATCCCGTACCTGCTTTCTAACGCAAAGGATGGATACGTGAGCGAAACAGTCTTGCCAAAAGAACACGTGCAGCCCGCGCCAGAAGCGCCGGTTGAAAAGCCTGTCATCAAGCCTGAACGTCGGGGCAATGGTCTGGCCGCCTTCGCGCTGTTGCTCGGCGCTGCCGGTATTGCGGTCGGTGGTTGGGCCGTGTGGCAGATGCGCCACCTGGAAGCCAGCACTGCCGAGCAGTTGGCTGAAGTCCAGGCGCTGGGCGCGCAGACACTGTCGATTAAACAAAGCGAACAACAATTGCTGGCGCGGCTCAATCAGTTGCCCTCGGCCAATGACCTGGATAACCAGCGTCAGTTGGTGGTGCAACTTCAAGGCGATCAGCAGCGTTTGAATCAACGCCTTGAGACAGTGCTGGGTGCGAGCCGCAAAGACTGGCGTCTGGCCGAGGCCGAGCACTTGTTGCGTCTGGCCAGCTTGCGTTTGTCGGCACTGCAAGACATCAGCAGCGCGCAGGCGTTGGTGCAGGGGGCGGATGACATTCTGCGCGAGCAGAATGATCCGGCCTCCTTCGCTGCGCGCGAACAATTGGCCAAGAGTCTGGCGGCATTGCGCAGCGTTGAGCAGCCTGACCGCACCGGCTTGTTCTTGCAGCTAGCGGCCTTGCGCGATCAAGTGGCACAACTCAACGCATTGGCGCCTGAATTCAAGGATTCTGGCGATTCATTGCTGGGCCTGACCGCCGATGGCGACGGCGCAAGCCGCTTGGCGCAGTGGTGGGATGAGATTTCGCATTACATTCGCATCGATTTCAATGCCGATAAAAACGTGCGTCCACTGCTGGCGGGCCAAAGCCTGACCCAGGTGCGTCTCGCCTTGAGCCTGGCGCTGGAGCAGGCGCAATGGGCTGCGCTCAATGGTCAAGAGGCGGTGTACACCCAAGCGCTGGCTCAAGCGCAAGAGGTGCTCAAAGGCAACTTCAATCAAGACAATGCTCTGAGCAAAAAAATTCTGGAGCAGGTGGTTGAGCTCAGCAAGCAGCCGGTCACGGTCAAAACGCCAGACCTCGCAGGTACCTTGAGTACGGTCCAGGCGTACCTTGAGCGCCGTCATGTCGATGCTGATGAACCGGGTCGTGCGGCTGCCAATCCTGCACAGGAGGCCCGTCCATGAAACGCCTTTATGTGATTGTGTTCTTGTTGATTGCAGCCGCTGCTTGCGTCGGCCTGGCAATCGCTGAGGACGCAGGTTACGTGCTGATCGCCTACAAAAACTTCCGCTACGAATCCAGCGTGTGGGCCTCTGCGGCCGTGCTGGTGATCCTGTGGCTGGTGATCTGGGGTATCAAGTTGCTGGTTGAGCTGTTCACGGCCTCGACCGGACTGGTTAACCCTTGGTCGCGACGTAACCGCAGCCGTCGGGTGCAGATCGCCATCGAGCAGGGGCAAATGGACCTCGCCGAGGGGCGTTGGGCCAGTGCTCAAAAACACCTTTCCCGTGCGGCCGAAGCCGAGCGCCAACCGCTGCTTTACTACCTGGGTGCGGCGCGAGCAGCCAACGAGCAAGGGCACTACGAAGAAAGCGACAGCTTGCTTGAGCGTGCGCTGGAGCGTCAGCCTCAGGCTGAACTGGCTATTGCGCTGACCCATGCGCAATTGCAGGTCGACCGCGCTGACACGGAAGGCGCGCTGACGACCTTGCAAGCCATGCACGAACGCCACCCGCACAACGTGCAGGTGCTGCGTCAGTTGCAGCGTCTGCACCAACAGCGCGGCGACTGGGGGGCATTGATCCGCTTGTTGCCGGAACTGCGTAAAGACAAAGTGCTGCCGGCCCAGGAGCTTGCCGAACTGGAGCGCCGTGCCTGGGGGCAAAACCTCGGCCTGGCGGCGCAGCGCAATACAGAGGGCGATGCGGGCCTGCAATCACTGACACTGGCGTGGCAGCAATTGACCTCTGCGCAACGTCAAGAGCCGACTCTGGTCCTGGCTTACGCTGAGCAATTGCGCCGACTGGGCGCTCAGCCCGAGGCCGAAGAAGTGGTGCGAGGTGCTCTCAAGCGCACTTACGACAGTCACCTTGTACGGCTTTATGGCCTGCTGCGTGGCAGTGACCCGGTCAAGCAATTACAGACTGCCGAAGGCTGGCTCAAAGCGCATCCCGCGGACGCCAGCTTGCTGCTGACCCTGGGACGTCTGTGCTTGCAAAACAGCCTGTGGGGCAAGGCTCGGGATTACCTCGAAAGCAGCCTTAAACTCGAACGTAATCCTGAAACCTGTGCCGAGCTTGCACGGCTCCTGGCGCAGTTGGGCGACACTGCCCGCAGCAACCAACTGTTCCAGGAAGGCTTGAACCTGCTGGATGAGCGTCTATTGGCGCTGCCGTTGCCGGAATAGCAGGCCACACCCGTATCAGTTGCCAAGTCTCGCGGGGCTTGGCAACTGCTACGGGGGATATTCGCTTTTTGGGTGGTTGCGGAAATTTCGGACGCTATTTTCTCTCAATGCTTCCTGTGCCTGTCGGTAATTCCTTACAGGCTTAAGGAAGTATCCGTATTGGCTGGCCTTGAAAGGGCTGATGGCTTTCCTCTACCGTAAACGCCTGTCCATTTTGTTACGGATAAGCCATGTTTTTGGCCTGCTCACGCGTCATGTTTCTTGTGGCTTTTCTAGCCAGTGCCTTAGTGCTGTCCGGTTCGCTGTACTTGGAGTATGGGGCCGGGCTGACGCCCTGTTTGCTCTGTTTAATGCAGCGTTATCTCTTGCAGGCTTTCTGTTTCGTCAATTTGATTGCTTATGTTCATGCACCTCGCCATGTCGGCTCGCTGGCGTATGCATTTCTTGCCCTGTTGCTGGCAGCAACCGGAGCGGCGAGTGCGACCAAGCAGGTGCTCAGTCAGCGATTTGCGCCTGAGCAACTGATGATCTGTCAGCCCGATCTGGCTCATTTGTGGAATAACCTTTCGCTCAGCCAGATTTTTATGTCGGTCTACCGGGACACACAAGCCTGTGCGCAAATTCAATGGACGCTGTTTGACTTGAGCATTCCCGAGCTCAGCCTGCTGGCCTTTTTAGGGCTGGCGATGCTGAGCCTGTTCCAGTTGCTGCGCTCCCTTTTCTTCCGAAAACGCTCCCGGCCTGCGACGGGAAGTAGCAGTTAGTATTAAACGCTTGTATGAACTTTCTCTCGTGCGTACCTTGAAGCAGTTGCCGAGCGGGCATAATCTGGCCCGCACGCGTTATTGGAGTTATGCCGCCCAATGCCGGTGTGTCAGCACAGGTTTTGGTTCACATAGGCCCGGTCAAAAACCGGGTGGCATGGGCCCACAAGGGAAGAGAGATCATCATGCTCGAAAGATGTGAGAGTGCTCAGGAACGTTTCAATGGTGTCCACCAGTTGATTGATCGCTGGCTGCATGAGCGCCGTAAACTGGTGAAAGCTTACGCAGCGGTCATTGATCAACAAAACAACCCCAAGCGCGGGCCTCAAAAAGAGTTCTGTCAGGTGTTGGTTGATTACGTTTCTGCTGGCCATTTCGAAATCTATGAGCAGCTCAATCAGGAGGCCCAAGCCTTCAATGATAAGCGTGGGCTCGCATTGGCCGAGACCATCTACCCTCGACTCACCGTGATTACTAAGGCCGCCTTGGCGTTCAACGATCACTGCGACGGCAAAGCCCATCGCCCGGATTGTGACAAGCTCGCAGACGAATTCAAAACACTTGGCGCCTTGCTGGATGAGCGTTTTGAGCTTGAAGACTGCCTGATTGAAGTGCTCCACAGCGCACACAAACAGAAAGAAGCAGCCCAGGCTTAAAAATTGTGGGAGCCTGGCTTGCCAGCGATGCAGGCGGCGCAGTTTGTCTAAGACACCTTGTCGAGCCCATCGCGGGCAAGCCCGCTCCCACAGGTCTAAAGTCGCACTCAACATCTGCTACTTGATATCGAGCAACTCGATCTCAAACACCAAGGGCGTATAGGGCGCAATCAAGTCCCCCGCCCCGTCAGCGCCATAAGCCTGATTTGACGGTATCGCCAGTCTCCACTTCGAACCCACCGGCATTTGCACCAGCGCCGAGCGCCAGCCTGCAATCACGCTGTTCAGGCGAAACCATTGCGGTTGAGTACTTTGGTCGAACACCGTGCCGTCAGGCAGACGCCCCACATAGTTCACAAATACTGAACCTTGAGCGCCGGGTTTTGCCCCTGTTCCGGGTTTGAGCTCCGTGACGAGAATGCCATCGGCCAATTCGCGAACACCAGGTTGCTGTTTTTCTTTGAATAAAAAATCGCGCTCGGCGTTCAGCGCAACTTCACTGTGCGGTTGCGCGTGCTCGGCGTCTGCTTGTGCCTGGTGCACCGTCAAAATCTGTTCAATACGCTCATCGCTCAGTGCCAGCGGTTTACCTTGGTAGGCGGTGCGCAAACCTTCGATCAATGCCTGAATCTGTAACTCGGGGACTTCATCACGCAAGCGCTCCCCCAGACTCGCGCCCAAGCTGTAAGCCAGGTCGTGAGCGGCTTGTGGGCTTGGCGAGGGCGCGGCATGAGCCCACGAAGCAAGGCACAACAAGGACAATAAAAGCGAACGCGGCATGGGCATTCTCCGGCCTGAAGTGCGAGCGATTATGCCAACATCCGGGGTTTTATTCAGGGCTTTAAACGACGCTGAATCCGCCGCAAAAATGAGCGCCAAACAGATTTAAAGATTGATCCAGCACAACCTTTTGCAACGCTATGCAACGCGTGGCTATCGTTAGTGTCAACATGATCTAGCGGCGGTTCTTGCAGAGGTCTAGTATGAGCCGCACTCACTTCAGCCAGGAGGTAAACCATGTCGGCCAACAAGAAGTCTGTTAACACGCCGTTGCACCTGCTCCAACAACTCTCAGGCAGCCTGCTTGAGCATTTGGAAAGCGCTTGTTCCCAAGCGTTGGCTGATGCTGAGAAGCTGCTGGCCAAACTTGAAAAACAGCGTGGCAAAGCTCAGGAAAAACTGCACAAGTCGCGTGAAAAACTGCAAGACGCTGCAAATGCAGGCAAGTCCAAGGCACAAACCAAAGCCAAGTCTGCCGTGAAAGAACTTGAAGACGTGCTCGATTCGCTCAAAGACCGCCAGAGCGAAACGCGTGTCTACATTCTGCAACTCAAGCGTGATGCTCAAGAAAGCCTGAAGCTGGCACAAGGTATTGGCCGCGTTAAAGAAGCGGTTGGCAAGGCACTCTCGACTCGCGACGCCAAGTCTGCTGTCAGCGCCAAAAAACCTGCGGCTAAAGCGCCTGCCAAAGCGCCCGTTAAAACGCCAGCCAAGGTTGCGGCTAAAGCACCCGTGAAAGCACCTGCCAAGCCTGCGGCTAAAGCACCGGCACAAAAGCCAGCAGCTAAACCTGCTGTGGCCAAAGCCCCTGTGGCCAAGCCAGCCCCCGCTAGAACAGCTGCTGCCAAACCAGCCGCCGCGAAACCTGCGGCCAAACCGGTAGCTGCAAAAGCTGCGGCCAAGCCTGCTGCCAAAACAGCTGCCGCCAAACCGACAGCGGCCAAACCCGCTGTGGCAAAACCAGCCGCCAAGCCTGCTGTAGCCAAACCGGCTGCAAGTGCCGCGAAAGCTCCGGTTAAGCCAGCCGCCAAACCTGCCGCAAAACCTGCTGCCAAGCCAGCGGTTAGAAAGCCTGCTGCTGCCAAGCCCACGGCCGCCAAGCCAGCGACAGCCCCTGCAACAGCACCCGCTGCTGCGCCTGCGGCCTCTGCACCAGCCCCGGCGTCTGCTGCAACCCCGGCTACAACCCCTACCAGCGCTTCTTAAGCGTGGTTGATTGCGGCGCGCAGCGTTTGCAGCGCGTCGTAATCAGGGTGGTCGACACTGTCCGCCATCCTTTGCAGCCAATCGCAGCCGTTTTGCGATCGGGTCGGCAGCCATTCCCGGGTTGCCGATTCCAGGCGCCGCAATAAGGTTCGCTCCGCCTCCAGCTCCAATCCCTTGATCTGCCCGCGTAATGCCGACAGCGCGTCATCGTGCGTGGCCGCTTCGCGCCATTGGGTACGTAACGCGCGCAAAGGCTGCACCACGTCACGTTGCCAGGGTTCGGCAAGGGCTCTCAGAGACTCAAGACGCGCCTCGTCACAGGCCACGTTGCGGTGCTCCAGCCATGCGGCGCACAACAACAGGCACACATCCAGGCCCTGACTTTGCAGGCGCAAACACGCGTGCTCAATCCCGGGAAGGGCATAGGCCTTCAAACAGTAATTCCACAGATCAGTCTGCATAGTGCAATTCGCGCCAGTTGAGAGGGAAGCTGGTAGACTCCGCCGCCATTATGATCCGACTTCAGAACCTGACTTTACAGCGTGGCCCGCAACGTCTGCTAGAAGACGCCGAGCTGACCCTGCACGCCGGCCACAAAGCCGGTTTGGTCGGCGCCAATGGCGCCGGTAAATCCACTTTGTTCGCCTTGCTGCTGGGTGAGTTGACGCCTGATTCCGGGGATTGTCTGCTACCGGCCGACTGGCGGATTGCCCACATGCGGCAAGAAATCGACACGCTTGATCGCATTGCGATCGACTACGTGCTCGATGGCGACCAGCGTTTGCGTGAGGTTCAAGCCAACCTCGCACAGGCTGAAGCCGACCAGGACGGCGCCGCACAGGCCCGCTGGCACGCCGAGCTGGACAGCGCCGATGGCTACACCGCGGATGCCCGTGCGCGCAAAATGCTCGCCGGTCTGGGGTTTACCAACGAGCAAATGGACCGTCCGGTTGCCGACTTCTCGGGTGGCTGGCGCATGCGTCTCAACCTGGCCCAGGCCCTGATGTGCCCGTCCGACCTGTTGTTGCTCGACGAACCGACCAACCACTTGGATCTCGACGCCATTCTGTGGCTCGAAGACTTCCTCAAAAGTTATCCCGGCACCCTGCTGCTGATCTCCCACGACCGGGATTTCCTCGATGCCGTGGTTGATAACATTGCTCACGTTGATCAGCGCAAAATCACCCTCTACCGTGGGGGTTACAGCGCCTTTGAACGCGCTCGCGCCGAACGTCTGGCCCAGCAGCAACAGGCCTACGAGAAACAGCAGGCGCAACGTGCGCACATGGAAAGCTACATTGCCCGCTTCAAGGCCCAGGCCACCAAGGCCCGTCAGGCGCAGAGCCGGATCAAGGCCCTTGAACGCATGGAAGAACTGAGCGCGGCCCACGTCGACTCACCGTTCGACTTCGTGTTCCGCGAGGCGGTCAAACTCTCCAGCCCGCTGCTCGACTTGTCGGATGCACGCTTGGGCTACGGCGACAAAACCATCCTTGAGAAGGTCAAGTTGCAGTTGGTTCCGGGCGCGCGGATTGGCTTGCTCGGCCCGAACGGTGCCGGTAAATCGACCCTGATCAAAAACCTGGCGGGCGAGCTTGAGCCGCTGTCGGGTCGTTTGGCCCGTGGCGAAAACTTGGTAGTGGGCTACTTTGCCCAGCACCAGCTTGACTCGCTGGACTCCAAGGCCAGCCCATTGCTGCACATGCAGCGTCTGGCGCCGACCGAACGCGAGCAAACCCTGCGCGACTTCCTCGGTGGTTTCGACTTCCGGGGTGCGCGCATCGACGAGCCGGTACTGAACTTCTCGGGTGGCGAGAAAGCCCGTCTGGCACTCGCGCTGATTGCGTGGGGCCGACCGAACCTGCTGCTGCTCGACGAACCGACCAACCACCTTGACCTCGAAATGCGCCTGGCACTGACCATGGCCCTGCAAGAGTTCAGCGGCGCGGTGTTGGTGGTCTCTCACGATCGACACTTGCTCAAAAGCACCACCGACGAGTTCTTGCTGGTGGCCGATGGCAAAGTCCAGGAGTTCGACGGCGACCTCGAAGACTACGCCCGCTGGCTGGCTGATTACCGCCTGCGCAACGCGCCGGTGAGCAACACCGTGATCAACCCTGACAAGACCGATAAAAAGGCACAGCGTCAGGCCGCCGCCGCCTTGCGTCAGCAGTTGGCACCGCACAAGCGCGAAGCCGACAAGCTCGAAAGCGAATTGGGCAAGGTCAACGAAAAACTCGCCAAAATCGAAGCCAGCCTGGGCGACAGTGGCGTCTACGAGGCAGCACGCAAAGACGAACTGCGCGAGCTGCTGGCCGATCAGGCCAAGCTCAAAGTGCTCGAAGGCCAGCTCGAAGAGCGCTGGATGGAAGCCCTGGAACTGCTTGAAACCTTGCAAGCCGAACTGGAAGCCCTGTCCTGATGGAGTCGCTCAACTTGCCGGTACCGGCCGAGCTGATTGCACCGCTGTGGATTGGCGTGCAGATTTTGCTGATCCTGCTGGCGGGGTACTTCTCGCAGCGCGTCGTCGCACGCTTCCTGACCCGGCTCAGTGAGCGTTACCCGTTCCCGCCGCAGTTGATGATGCCGCTGCGGGGCGGTTTGCGCTGGTTCATCATGGGCAGTGCGGTGATCGTCGTCCTTGAGCGCCTGGGCGTCTCGGCGACTGTGTTGTGGACCGCGCTCTCGGGGTTTGTGGCCGTTGCGGCCATTGCCTTCTTCGCGATGTGGAGCGTGCTGTCCAACCTGCTGTGCGCGGTGTTGATCTTCACCGTGGGGCCGTTTCGCATTGGCGACGTTGTGGAGTTGCTCGACACCCTCGACAAACCGGGCGTCAAAGGCAGGGTCGTTGCGATCAACCTGCTTTACACCACCCTGATTGAGCCAGCAGAAGCGGGCAGTGGCAGCAGCATGGTGCAAGTCCCCAACAGCTTGTTCTTCCAGCGCTCCGTACGCCGCTGGCGCGAAGGCGATAACTAAATACGCCACCCCCCTGTAGGAGCGAGCTTGCCTCGCGATCTTTTGACCTTAAAAAGATCGCGAGACAAGCTCGCTCCTACACGCAATATCCGCAAAAACATCTGGTCAATTTTCATCCAGCGCATTAGCTTAGCGACTTGTTACAGCTTTTGTCCGAGGTGCGCGATGTCGTTGGAAACGTGGTTGGCCTTTTTTGCTGCCTGCTGGGTCATTAGCTTGTCTCCTGGCGCGGGCGCCATTGCTTCGATGTCGTGCGGCCTGCAATACGGCTTCTGGCGCGGTTATTGGAACGCACTGGGCCTGCAACTGGGTCTGGCGCTGCAAATCGCCATTGTCGCTGCCGGTGTCGGCGCTATCCTTGCGGCCTCATCCACCGCCTTCTACGCGATCAAATGGTTCGGTGTGGCCTATCTGGTCTACCTGGCTGTCAAACAGTGGCGTGCCCTGCCAGCTGACCTCAGCGATGACGCCGCCATCCGCCCCATCGGCAAGCCGTTGGCGCTGATCTTTCGCGGCTTTCTGGTCAACGTCAGCAACCCTAAAGCATTGGTCTTCATGCTCGCGGTCTTGCCGCAGTTTGTAGACCCGCACGCACCGCTGGTGAGCCAATACCTGACGCTGGGCGTGACCATGATCAGCGTCGATCTGATCGTCATGGCGGGCTACACAGGTTTGGCGTCCAAGGTGCTGCGCCTGCTGCGCACGCCTAAACAGCAACGCCGCATGAACCGAACCTTTGCCGGTCTGTTTGTGGGCGCGGCCGGTTTCCTGGCGACGTTGCATCGCGCCACCACCTAAAAATCTTGAGTCGCGGTCATGGGAAGTGAACAATGTGTTACTTCTCATTTCCACCCGGATTTATTAATGACCGCCCGCTCGCGTTTTTTGGCCTGGCTGATGTTGCCAGTGCTCGCGTTGTGCAGCCTTGCTGTGTCTGCCAACTCCCCGGAAGGCGCCTCTCAAGCGCTGCACCTTATTGACTACATCGGTGCGGACTATCCGCCTACGGTTGAAGACGGCAAGGTCATCGACGAAACCGAATACCGCGAGCAGTTAGAGTTTTTGACGGTCCTCAAGGGCTTGATTGCCGATTTGCCAGAACGCCCTGAGCGCGTGGCGCTGGTACAAGGCGTGAGCGCCCTGCAATCGGCTATAGAACAACGCGAAGACGGCGCCAGCGTCGCCCGTGCGGCGCGTCAGCTCGGTGCCAAACTCGCTGTCGCCTACGAAGTCAGTCAGGCGCCGGTCATTACGCCTGATCCAACCCGCGGTGCGCCGCTGTATGCCCAGCATTGCTCGGTGTGCCACGGCGCAACCGGTGCAGGTGATGGCCCAGCCAGCGTGGGCATGACCCCGCCGCCAGCCAACCTGCGCGATGCAGAACGTCTGGACCGCCTGAGCCTCTACGCGATCTTCAACACGCTGGGGTTGGGCGTTGAAGGCACTGACATGCCCGCATTTGCGGACCAGTTGGACGAACGTCAACGTTGGGACCTGGCCACGTACGTGGCGGGCCTGAGTGCTGATCCGGCAGCGGCTAAAGCAGACAAAACCTACAACCTCGCCGATTTGGCCCGTCAGACACCTGGCGAAGTATTGACCGCTGAAGGTCCGCGGGCCGCTGCCACATTCCGTGCGCAGCGGGCTCAGCCGCCGCAGGTCAAGCGTGGCCCGGCGCAGTTGCTCGACTACACCGGCGAAACCCTCGATAAAAGCCTCGCGGCTTATCGTGCAGGTGATCACGAACAAGCTTACGACCTGTCTGTAGCGGCGTATCTGGAAGGTTTTGAGCTGGTTGAAAGCTCGCTGGATAACGTCGACAGCAACGTGCGTAAAAACACCGAAAAAGCCCTGATGGCTTACCGACAATCGTTGCAGGACGGTTTGCCGATTGAGCAGGTTGAACAGCGTCTGGACACGGCTAAAGCCTTGCTCAAAGAGTCGGCCGGGTTGCTCGGCAGCGATGGTTTGAGCTGGTCCTTGAGCTACATCTCGGGCCTGTTGATTTTGCTGCGTGAAGGCCTTGAAGCCATCCTGGTCTTGGCCGCTGTATTGGCGTTCTTGCGCAATACTGGCCAGCAGTCAGCGGTTCGCAGCGTCAACATCGGCTGGATGCTGGCCTTGGTCGCGGGCCTGGCGACTTGGGCGCTGGCGGCCTATGTGATTGACGTCAGCGGTGCTCAACGTGAACTGCTGGAAGGCTGCACGGCGTTGTTTGCCAGCGTCATGGTGCTGTGGCTGGGGGTGTGGATGCACGACCGCCGTCACGCCGCCGCGTGGCAGGACTACATCAAAAGCAGCCTGGTCAAAGGCGGTGGGCGGTTTGGCTTCGCCGTACTGGCGTTTTTCTCGGTCTACCGCGAACTGTTCGAAGTGATCCTGTTTTACGAAACCCTGTGGCTGCAAGCGGGCCCTGCAGGCCACAACGCCGTGCTGGCGGGCGGTGCCACAGCGCTGGTGCTGTTGATCGGCCTGGCCTGGATCATCTTGCGCGGCTCGGCCAAATTGCCGCTGGCGCTGTTCTTTGGCATCAACGCCGCGTTGCTGTGCGCCTTGTCAGTCGTCTTCGCGGGCCATGGTGTGAAAGCCCTGCAAGAAGCCGGGATCTTCGGCACACGGCCTGTGCCGTTCTTCGAGTTCGACTGGCTGGGCATTCATGCCGACGCCTATTCACTGAGCGCGCAAGCCGTGGCGATACTGGCGATCATCGTGCTTTACGGGCGCAGCAAACTGGCCGAAAAACGCCGGGTGCAGACGTCGTAATCACCGTTGCCTCTGTAGCCGCTGCGGTAGCGGCTACAGAGTTTGGATCACTGTGTTCAGGAGTTACTCCCATGCGTGTCTGGATCGACGCAGACGCTTGCCCCAAGGCCGCGAAGGATCAAGTCATCAAGTTCGCGCTCAAGCGTCAGTTTGAGGTGGTGCTGGTGGCGGGGCAGAGTCAGATCAAGCCGACGTATGCGTTGGTCAAACTGATTGTGGTGCCCAGCGGCCCGGATGCGGCGGATGACTACCTCGTCGAGCACGCGGTGCCCGGTGAGCTGGTGATTTGCAGCGATGTGCCGCTGGCGGATCGGCTGGTCAAGAAAGGGGTGGCCGCTCTGGACCCGCGTGGCAAAGAGTTTGACCCGCAAAATATGGGGGAGCGGCTGGCGGTGCGCAACCTGTTCACTGATCTGCGCGAGCAAGGTCAGATGGGAGGCGGGCAGGGCACGTATGGCGAACGCGACAAGCAGGCGTTCGCCAATTCGCTGGACCGGATTCTGACCCGGCTGGCGCGCGGCTGATCAGGCTTTTTGGGTCAGCTCCAGTACGCGGTCGACCATTTTGTTGATGCCCGATGCGGCTTCGCTGATGGACTGAGCCAGCATGTACGCAGGCGTGCTGACCAATTTGCGCGCCTTGTCTTCAACAATCTCGGACACTTCGCACTCTTTGTGGGTCGCGCCCATTTTTTCAACGGCGGCTGCGGTGTCGGGGTCGTTGCCGATGGTGCAGGTTACGCCGGGGCCGTAGATCTTGGCCGCGATGGCCGGTGAAATACACATCAGGCCAATCGGTTTGCCTGCCTCGGCGAAGGCCTCGGCCAGCGCCAGCACATCCTCCTGAACGCTGCAGGCGGTGCCTTCAGAGGCAAAACTGGACAGGTTTTTTGCCGCGCCAAACCCGCCGGGAATGATCAGCGCGTCAAAGTCTTCGACCTTGGCTTCGCGAATGTCCTTGACCTCACCCCGGGCGATACGCGCCGACTCAACCAGCACATTGCGCGACTCGGGCATTTCTTCGCCGGTCAGGTGGTTGATGACGTGCAGTTGCGCAATGTTGGGCGCGAAGCATTGCACCTTGGCGCCGCGCTGGTCGAGGCGCAGCAGGGTGATCACGCTTTCGTGGATTTCGGTGCCGTCATAGACGCCACAGCCGGAAAGAATAACGGCAACGTGTTTGGTGGTCATGGTGGGTCTCCTTGTTTATGGCGTTAATGTCGCCTTATTTGGCACTGGATGCCATAGGGAGGTTCCCGCTGTCCGCAGGCGCTGCGATGGCAACGCCTCGGGGGAAGGTCTGTGCGAGTGCACAAACCGGGTTACTCAACAGGTGGCTTGTTAGCCTCGCTCGCCTGGATTTTTTGCTCTTCAAGCGCGGCCTGTTTGGTCAGGCGGGCATTTTTGAAGCGCCGACGCGCCCACAAACCCAAGCCAATGACCAGCAAACCACCCAAGACCCACAACTCGTACTTCTTGACGCTGCCCAGCAATCCTTCAAGCACGGCGCCAAAGTGATACGCGGCGGTGGCCAGGGCGATGGCCCAGATGGCGGCACCAATGCCGTTGAGCAGCAGGTAGCGGCCCGGCGGGTAGCCCGAGAGGCCAATGGCCACAGGCATGACTGTGCGCAAGCCGTAGACAAAGCGGAAACTCAAGACCCAGATGTCCGGGTGCTTGCGAATATGCTCCAGCGCCTTGTCGCCCATGAGTTGCCAGCGCGGTTTGCGCGCCAACAGTTTGCGGCCGTGCTTGCGCCCCAGGAAGTACCACAGCTGATCGCCGGCATAGCTGCCGAGGAATGCCACGATCATGACCAGTTTGAGGTCCATGTATCCGCGGAACGCCAAGAAGCCTGCGAGAACCAAAATGGTCTCGCCTTCAAAGAACGTCCCTAGAAACAGGGCGAAGTAGCCAAATTCTTGAAGAAATTGTTGGAGCATTGTCTGGATGCTGGCGAAATGAACGCGCAGCCTACGCCTTAAGGGGCGTTCGGGAAAGTATCGAACTGTGTCTTGTCGTTAACAGTTCCTACAAACCGTAAGTATTTGACCTACGTCAGTGGTGTTGTCATCTAGTGTTCATGGCAGGTTGCTATAAAGGGCGCGCGCGACGCAGATAAACATTTGTAGCCGCTGCCGCAGGCTGCGATGGGTTGCGCAGCAGCCCTGTTTTTACAGCGAAGGCCCTGCGGTCCTTATCGCAGCCTGCGGCAGCGACTACAAATACGGCGTCACAAGAACAAATTCAACAAATCACCCTCTAACCAGGCTCCAGCCCGCATAAAGCGCCTCTGAGCGGTTTAAACCCGCAGGCGTTGGTGGCATTCTGGCAGCTTGATTGCACGCGCCGCTTAACGGTCACGAGAGTCAAACCCGCTCTTACAGGAACATTCAATGAATACCGAAGGACAGACAGAACTCGTTGCTACTGAGGCTGAACCGGTTTTGGAAGAGGCTTTAGAAACGCCGCCCGTACCGGAAGCTCACGCACCTGCCGCGACTGAGGCGCCTGCGGCGGCGCATCCAGCGATTGCCGTTCCTGGCCTGGATGACAGCAGCTTGTACATCCATCGCGAGCTGTCGCAACTGCAATTCAACATCCGAGTGCTGGAGCAAGCACTGGATGAGTCCTATCCGTTACTGGAACGGTTGAAGTTCCTGCTGATTTTCTCCAGCAACCTGGACGAGTTTTTCGAAATTCGCGTTGCCGGCCTGAAAAAGCAAATCACCTTCGCCCGTGAGCAAGCGGGCGCCGATGGCCTGCAGCCGCACCAAGCGCTGGCCCGGATCAGTGAGCTGGTACACGGCCACGTAGACCGCCAATACGCGATTCTCAACGACATTCTGCTGCCCGAGCTTGAAAAGCATCAGGTGCGCTTTATTCGTCGTCGTTACTGGAACACCAAGATCAAGGCGTGGGTGCGCAAGTTTTTCCGTGACGAAATTGCACCGATCATCACCCCGATCGGCCTCGACCCGACGCACCCGTTCCCGTTGCTGGTCAACAAGAGCCTGAACTTCATCGTTGAGCTTGAAGGTATCGACGCCTTTGGCCGCGACTCGGGCCTGGCGATCATTCCGGCCCCGCGTCTGTTGCCGCGTGTCATCAAGGTGCCTGAAGACGTGGGCGGCCCAGGCGACAACTATGTGTTCCTGTCGTCGATGATCCACGCGCACGCCGATGACCTGTTCCAGGGCATGAAGGTTAAGGGTTGCTACCAGTTCCGCCTGACGCGAAACGCTGACTTGGCGGTCGACACCGAAGACGTAGAAGACTTGGCCCGCGCCCTGCGTGGTGAGTTGTTCTCGCGTCGCTATGGCGATGCAGTGCGTCTGGAAGTGGCCGACACCTGCCCGAAACACCTGTCCGACTACCTGCTCAAGCAGTTCAACCTGCACGAGACCGAGCTGTATCAGGTCAACGGCCCGGTGAACCTCACGCGCCTGTTCAGCATTACCGGTCTGGACAGCCATCCGGAGCTGCAATACACGCCATTCACCCCGGCGATTCCAAAGCTGTTGCAGAACAGCGAGAACATTTTCAGCGTGGTCAGCAAACAAGACATCTTGCTGTTGCACCCGTTTGAGTCGTTCACCCCGGTGGTCGATTTGCTGCGCCAGGCGGCCAAAGATCCGCATGTACTGGCCGTGCGCCAGACGCTGTACCGCAGCGGCGCCAACTCAGAAATCGTCGACGCGTTGGTGGATGCCGCACGTAACGGCAAAGAAGTGACAGCGGTTATCGAACTGCGAGCGCGCTTCGACGAAGAGTCCAACCTGCAACTGGCCAGCCGCCTGCAAGCGGCCGGCGCGGTAGTGATCTACGGCGTGGTGGGTTTCAAGACCCACGCCAAGATGATGCTGATTCTGCGCCGTGAGGCGGGCGAGATTGTGCGTTACGCGCACTTGGGTACGGGTAACTACCACGCGGGCAACGCGCGTCTGTACACCGACTACAGCTTGCTGACGTCGGATGATGCGCTGTGCGAAGACGTGGGCAAGTTGTTCAGCCAGTTGATTGGCATGGGTAAAACCCTGCGCATGAAAAAGCTGCTGCATGCGCCGTTTACCCTGAAAAAAGGCATGCTCGACATGATTCAGCGCGAAACCCAGTTCGCGTTAGAGGGCAAGCCTGCGCACATCATTGCCAAGTTCAACTCGCTGACCGACCCGAAAATCATCCGCGCGCTGTACAAGGCCAGCCAGTCGGGCGTGCGCATTGATTTGGTGGTGCGTGGCATGTGCTGCCTGCGTCCTGGCATTCCGGGCGTATCGCACAACATCCACGTGCGCTCGATCATTGGTCGCTTCCTGGAGCACACACGGGTGTTCTACTTCCTCAATGGCGGCGAAGAGCAGATGTTCTTGTCGAGTGCTGACTGGATGGAGCGCAACCTCGATAAACGCGTCGAGACGTGCTTCCCGATTGAGGGCAAAAAGTTGATTCTGCGGGTCAAGAAGGAGCTGGAATGCTACCTGACCGACAACACGCACAGCTGGAGCCTGCAGCCAGACGGCCGTTATGTGCGTAACACGCCGACCGGCAACCAGAACGCGCGCAGCGCCCAGGCAACCCTGCTGGACCGCCTGAGCCTGCCGGTACTGACCGTCAGCACCGGGCCGTCGGTGTAAGTCGACCCTGTAGGAGCGAGCTCGTCTCGCGATCTTTTTGAACCTGAAAAGATCGCGAGACGAGCTCGCTCCTACAATGCGGTAAGCCTTACGAAATAGTCAGCACAATCCCGACCCGTTCCAGCCATTGGGCTTCTTGTTCGAAGTCAGCCTGGGTCAGCGGGTTCTGTTCCAGCCAGCCCTCGGCGAAGATCACGTCCAAGTGATCGCCATCGGCGCGTAGTTTCACCTGCGACGCTTCCTGATTGCCACGGATGTGGTAGAACAAAATCGAAAAGCGCAACAGCACGCACAGGCGAATCAGCTTGATGCCATCACCGCCAAATTCGGCGAATTTGTCTTTAGGGATATTACGGCGATGACCGCGCACCAGCAGCGCGAGCATTTCCTGGTCTTCGCGTGAGAAACCAGCCAGGTCGGAGTGCTCAATCAGGTAGGCGCCGTGCTTGTGGTAGTGATAGTGGGCGATGTCCAGCCCGACTTCATGCACCTTGGCTGCCCAGCTCAGCAGTTCACGCCAGACGCCGTCATCGAGTTCCCACGACTTGGCCACTTGATCAAATGCGCGCAGGGCTTTGCGTTCAACCCGGTCCGCCTGTTCAAGATCAACGTGGTAGCGCTCCATCAGTGAGCTGAGGGTGCGTTCGCGCACGTCTTCGTGATGATGGCGACCCAGCAGGTCGTAGAGCACGCCTTCGCGCAGGGCGCCTTCGCAGTGGTCCATGCGTTTCAATTCAAGGGCGTCAAAAATCGCTTCAAGAATCGCCAGGCCCGCCGGGAAGATCGCGCGGCGGTCAGGCTTGATGCCCTCGAAGTCGATTTTGTCGACCTCACCCAGCTTGAACAGCTTGCGCTTGAGCCAGGCCAGGCCTTCGGCGTTGACTTCGCCGGTGCCATGGCCGCCTGCTTTCAGGGCCAGGCCAATCGCCCGAATGGTGCCCGAGGAGCCGATGGCTTCATCCCAGGTCAAACGGTGCAGTGCGTGCTCAATGCTCATGATTTCGAGGCGCGCAGCGGTGTAAGCCTGTGCATAACGTGCCGGGGTGATCTTGCCATCGCGGAAATAACGCTGGGTAAAGCTCACGCAGCCCATTTGCAGGCTTTCGCGCAGCAGCGGTTCAAAGCGTTGGCCAATGATGAATTCAGTACTGCCGCCGCCGATGTCGGCCACCAGGCGCTTGCCTGGAGTGTCGGCGAGGGTGTGCGACACGCCCAGATAAATGAGGCGCGCTTCTTCACGTCCAGAAATGACTTCAACGGTGTGACCCAGAATCTCTTCAGCGCGCACGATAAATTCGTTGCGGTTACGGGCTTCACGCAGGGCGTTGGTGCCAACGATGCGCACGGCGCCCAATGGCATGCCCTTGATCAACTGCGCAAAACGTTTCAGGCAATCAAGCCCGCGCTGCATGGATTCTTCGTTGAGTTTGCGGTCTTCGTCGATACCGGCAGCCAACTGAACTTTATCGCCAAGACGTTCAAGGATGCGTATTTCGCCGTTCTGGGCTTTGGCCACCACCATATGAAAGCTGTTAGAACCCAGATCTATAGCGGCGATCAGGGACGGATTCTTGCTTTTGGATTGGGGCATGGTAGAGGGGTCTCGGTCGATAACTACGCCATCGTGCCACGATCAAACGCCCGCGCCAACGCGTGATGTCAGATGCATTGATGTGGAGCACGTAAGAAATGACGTTAGCTTGTTCCTGCCGACACGTATTTTTTCAGCGATCTAATTTCCGTCACAAACACCCTGTAAAAGCTCCCGCAATTGTAGGAGCGAGCTTGCCTCGCGATTTTTTAAACGATCAAAAGATCGCGAGGCAAGCTCGCTCCTACGGGATTTAAGCCTCAACCGAGCCGATAAAATTCGCCAGTTCAGGGGTTTTCGGGTTGGCGAACAAGACCTTCGGGTCGCCCACTTCATGCACTTTGCCCTGGTGCATAAACACCAGCTTGTCGCCGACTTCCCGGGCAAAGCGCATTTCGTGGGTGACCATGATCAGCGTCATGCCTTCACGGGCCAACTGGCGCACCACGTTGAGCACTTCGTTGACCAGTTCGGGGTCGAGCGCCGAGGTGATTTCGTCACACAGCAGCACTTTGGGCGACATGGCCAGCGCACGGGCAATCGCCACCCGCTGTTGCTGCCCGCCGGACAGACGCTCGGGGAATGCGTCGAACTTGTCGCCCAGCCCCACGCGTTCCAGCATCTCGCGCGCTAACTGTGCGGCTTTGGCCTTGGGCACTTTTTGCACCACTTGCGGGGCCAGCATGACGTTTTCACCGACACTCAAGTGCGGGAACAAATTGAACTGCTGAAACACCATGCCGACCTTCTGGCGCAGGCTGCGCAAGTCGGCGCGGGCGGCGTCCAGGTATTCGTCATCGACTTCAATCACCCCGTCATTGATGGACTCAAGGCCATTCAAGGTTCTGAGCAGCGTACTTTTTCCCGAGCCGCTGCGACCGATGATCGCAACCACCTGGCCTTGTTCGACGCTCAGGTCGATACCTTTAAGCACGTGATGGTCGCCGTAGTATTTATGCAGGGCGGTAACTCTAAGCAGAGGCATGCAGTCTCCTTTCCAGATAGCGCGCACTGAGCGACAAGGGGTAGCACAAGAGGAAGTAACCGAGCGCCACCAGGCCGTAGACCATAAACGGCTCAAAGGTCGCATTGGCCAGCATGCTGCCGGTCTTGGTCAGCTCGGTGAAACCGATGATCGATGTGACGGCGGTGCCTTTAATCACTTGCACCGAAAACCCGACGGTGGGTGCGATGGCCACCCGAAATGCCTGCGGAAAAATCACATAGCGCAATTGCTCCAGCGGGCTCATCGCCAGGCTGGCCGAGGCTTCCCACTGGCCATTGGCAATCGACTCGACGCAGCCGCGCCAGATCTCGGCCAGATAAGCGCTGGTAAACAGCGTCAGCGCCAGGGCTGCGGCCATCCACGGAGAAATATCGATGCCCAGCAACGCCACGCCGAAGAAGATCAAAAACAGCTGCATCAGCAGGGGCGTGCCCTGAAACAGCTCTATATAGCCGCGTGCCAGTGTGCGGGCGAAGCGGCTTTTAGAGATGCGCATCAGCAACACCAGCAAACCGATCAGGCCGCCGCCGATAAACGCGACCACTGACAGCGCAGCGGTCCACTGCAATCCCGTCAGCAAATTGCGCACGATGTCCCAGAAGGTAAAGTCCATCAGCGGCTCCTGCTCAGGTAACGGCGGCCGAAGGCATTCAGTAACTGGCGAATCAACAGCGCCATGCACAAATAAATCAGCGTGGTCAGGGCGTAGGTCTCAAATGCCCGGAAGTTGCGCGACTGAATGAAGTTGGCGAAGAAACTCAGCTCTTCGGTGGCAATTTGTGAACACACCGCCGAACCCAGCATCACGATGATGATTTGGCTGCTCAGCGCCGGCCACACTTTGGCCAGCGCCGGTTGCAGGACCACATGGCGAAACGCCTCGAAACGGGTCATGGCCAATGCCGCTGCCGCCTCCAGTTGACCTTTAGGGATGGCTTGAATACCGGCGCGAATGATTTCGGTGGAATAAGCCCCCAGGTTAATCACCATCGCCAGCACCGAGGCTTGCCACTCACTGATATGCAGGCCGAGGCCCGGCAGGCCGAAGAAGATAAAGAACAACTGCACCAGAAACGGCGTGTTGCGAATCAACTCGACATACAGCCCGAACAGTGCGGCGAATGGGCGGATGTTCCAGGCGCGCACCACGGCGCCAACAATCCCCAGGCTGACGCCAAGCAGCGTGCCGATGGCGGTCAGTTCAAGGGTGAACAGGGCGCCGCGTAGCAACAGGTCACTGTTTTGCAGCACCGATAAAAAGTCGAACTGATAAGCCATGATTGACCCCGTTGTGCGTGATCAGAGGTCGGCTGGTAGCGGCTCTTTAAGCCATAGCAGCGCATTCTTTTCCAGGCTGCCGTCGGCTTTGGCGGTGGCCAGAATCTGGTTCACTTTGTCCAACAGTTCGGGCTGACCCTTGTTCACGCCCACGTAAACCGGCGAGTCCTTGAGTTTTAGCTTCATGGCCGGGATACGTTTGGGGTTGCGTTCGCTGATGGTCACCATCACCACGTTGCCGCTGGCGATCAGGTCCACTTGGCCGGCCAGGTACGCCGCGATGGTCGAGTTGTTGTCTTCGAAGCGCTTGATCGTCACGCCAGCGGGGGCCACGTTAGTCAGCTCAATGTCTTCGATGGCGCCGCGAGTCACGCTGATGGTTTTACCTTTGAGGTCATCCAGCGTCTTGATTTCAGCGTCCGGCGGGCCAAACACACCGAGGTAGAAGGGCGCGTAGGCGTGGGAGAAATCGATGACTTTCTCGCGATCAGGGTTTTTGCCGAGGCTGGAAATCACCACGTCGACTTTGCCGGTGGTCAGGTAAGGGACGCGGTTGGTGCTGTTGACGGGCGTGAGTTCAAGTTTGACCTTGAGCTGGTCGGCCAGCAGCTTTGCCGTATCGATGTCCAGGCCGCGTGGTTTCATGTCGGGGCCCACCGAGCCGAACGGCGGGAAGTCTTGCGGGACCGCAACCTTTAGCGTGCCGCGTGCAATCACCTCATCAAGGTCATTGGCGTGGGCCGCAGGCTGGCTCAGCATCAGGCTGGCAAACAAGGCGCATATCAGGGCGCTGTAACGCTGGGTCATGGCAACTCTCCGAAAACAAGCGGACGGTGATGTCTGCTTCTGGACAGAGCACAGGCCATGCCAACAGCCATTGACGGGCTGAAGAGGCTGAATTCAAAAGGCTCCTGGCGGTCTGACTGGTCTGAACAGTTCGCGAGTTTTTTGCACCTCAATCGAGCATTGGGTTCAGGGCCTGAACCCCTATGGGGCGTGACTTGCCGAGCGCTGGCAATAGCTTTACAACTACGCCTTTCCTCAGCCGATCAAGCCGATTTGTGATGAATTCAAGCGCGCGCGCTGTACCCGAAGTGGCGCTGTTAGCCATTCGTAAACTGATCGATGAGCACGGATTTGCGCCGGGTGACGCGCTGCCCTCGCAACGTGATCTGGCCGTGCAGCTAGGTGTTAGCCGAGCCTCGTTGCGTGAGGCGTTGTCGTCATTGAGTGCGCTGGGCGAAGTCAGTGTGCAGCCGGGTAAAGGTGTGTACGTGCAGTCAGTGGATGAGCCCGCGGTCATCGCTACGGCTTCTGAATGGCCCTTTGCTGCACAAGCGTGCCCACAAGACATCTTTCAACTGCGCTACGCGTTGGAGGGGTTTGCGGCGGGTTTGGCGGCCGTGAGGCTGACCCGCGATGAGTTGGACGTGCTGCAAGACAATGTCGACGCCATGCGCAGCGAGTTAAAGGCCGAGGACTTTGTGCAGGCGGCCCATCTGGACTTTGAGTTTCATCAGATTATCTTGCGGGCCAGCGGCAATCAGGCCATGGCGAATATTCTGATAACGCGCGCTGATATATTTCTGGAAAGTCAGAAGTTGCCCTTTATTCGGCCCGAGCGAGCGATGGAAACCTGGCAAGAGCACCGAAAAATCCTTCGAGCATTAGCCCGACACGCCAGCGGGCCTGCGCACAAAGCCATGTGCGAGCACATCAGGCATGCGGCTTCGCGGACCGGGATCGCTTTTGTGACACCCGCAACGTCCTGAAAGGGTGCAATACCCAGACTCATGCACCGTCATAGTAAGAGTCAATGACGTGTCAGCTTCCTGAACGCGGTGATGACGGCTATGATGTGCTACGTTTTTGCTTACAACCACGGAGACTTCCATGAGCAGCGATCTTATTAAACACGTTAGCGACGCTAGCTTTGAGGCCGATGTTCTCAAGGCTGAAGGCGCTGTATTGGTCGACTACTGGGCTGAATGGTGTGGCCCTTGCAAAATGATCGCGCCCGTTCTGGATGAGATCGCCGAGACTTACAAAGGCAAGCTGACGGTTGCCAAGCTGAACATCGATGAAAACCAGGAAACCCCTGCCAAGCACGGCGTACGCGGTATTCCGACGTTGATGCTGTTCAAGAACGGCAACGTTGAAGCCACCAAGGTCGGTGCGCTGTCGAAGTCGCAACTGGCTGCATTCCTCGACGCTAATATCTAAGCGTTGATAAAAGCCCCGCAAAATGCGGGGCTTTTTCATGGCTCAAGGACTAGACGCTATGAAACTCAAGTGGTACATTCGGCCCCGCACTGGTTTCTCCACTGCCCCCTGCAAGCCGTCGCCGACGCACTCCTTATCGAATTAGTACGCGATCCTGTCGCCTTCTCTGCGGCGCGGCCTCATTAAGCCAAAAGCTTAATTTCCCCCTCCATAAATGATTACGTCATTCCTATATGAACCTGACTGAACTCAAGCAAAAGCCGATTACCGAACTGCTCGAATTGGCCGAACAGATGGGCATAGAAAATATGGCCCGTTCGCGCAAGCAGGACGTGATTTTCTCCCTGCTGAAAAAGCACGCGAAAAGCGGCGAGGAAATCTCCGGTGATGGCGTGCTGGAGATCCTCCAGGACGGCTTCGGCTTCCTCCGCTCTGCTGATGCCTCTTACTTGGCCGGCCCAGATGACATTTACGTCTCGCCTAGCCAGATTCGACGTTTCAACTTGCGTACTGGCGACACCATCGTCGGCAAAATTCGCCCGCCAAAAGAAGGCGAGCGTTACTTCGCACTGCTGAAGGTCGACACGATCAACTACGATCGTCCAGAGAACGCGAAAAACAAGATTCTCTTCGAGAACTTGACCCCGCTGTTCCCGACCGTACGCATGAAGATGGAAATCGGTAACGGTTCCACCGAAGATTTGACCGGTCGTGTTATCGACCTCTGCGCCCCGATTGGTAAAGGTCAGCGCGGTCTGATCGTTGCTCCGCCAAAAGCGGGCAAGACCATCATGTTGCAGAACATCGCGTCGAACATTTCGCGTAACAACCCGGAAGTGCACTTGATCGTTCTGCTGATCGACGAGCGCCCGGAAGAAGTAACCGAAATGCAGCGCACCGTGCGCGGCGAAGTGGTTGCTTCCACGTTCGACGAGCCACCAACCCGCCACGTGCAGGTTGCTGAAATGGTGATCGAGAAGGCCAAGCGCCTGGTTGAACACAAAAAAGACGTGGTCATCCTGCTCGACTCCATCACCCGTCTGGCCCGTGCCTACAACACCGTGATTCCAAGCTCCGGCAAGGTACTGACCGGTGGTGTTGATGCTCACGCCCTTGAGAAACCAAAGCGTTTCTTCGGTGCTGCGCGAAACATCGAAGAAGGCGGCTCGTTGACCATTATCGCCACCGCACTGGTTGAAACCGGTTCGAAGATGGACGAAGTGATCTACGAAGAGTTCAAAGGCACCGGCAACATGGAACTGCCTCTGGACCGCAAAATCGCTGAAAAACGCGTCTTCCCTGCGATCAACATCAACCGTTCCGGCACACGCCGTGAAGAGTTGCTGACCGCTGACGACGAGTTGCAACGCATGTGGATTCTGCGCAAGCTGTTGCACCCGATGGACGAAGTCGCCGCCATCGAGTTCTTGATCGACAAGCTGAAACAGACCAAGACCAACGATGAGTTCTTCCTGTCGATGAAGCGTAAGTAATTCGCCGGAAGCTAAGCAAGAGCCGGGGAAACCCGGCTTTTTGCTGTCTGACCTTTCTTGATCAGGTCTTGATTTGGGCAGCTCTCCCTTCAGAACACGCGGCTTGGGCGCTACACTCGTTGCCCCAACGCCACGGCCAACACGAGGCTCAAGCATGCAGTATCGCGACTTACGCGACTTTATCAGCGGCCTGGAAAAGCGCGGCGAACTCAAGCGCATCCAGGTTCCGGTGTCTCCCAAGCTGGAAATGACCGAAATCTGCGACCGCACGTTGCGCGCCAAAGGTCCGGCTTTACTGTTTGAAAATCCGATAGGTCACGACATTCCTGTGCTGGGCAACCTGTTCGGCACGCCTGAGCGCGTGGCCTTGGGCATGGGCGCCGAAGCCGTCAGCGAGTTGCGTGAAATCGGCAAGCTGTTGGCGTTCCTCAAAGAACCTGAGCCGCCTAAAGGCCTGAAAGACGCGTGGTCCAAGCTGCCGATCTTCCGCAAAATCATTTCCATGGCCCCGAAAGTCGTCAAAGACGCGGTGTGCCAAGAAGTCGTGATTGAAGGCGATGACGTCGACCTGGGGCTGTTGCCCGTTCAGCATTGCTGGCCGGGAGACGTGGCACCTTTGATCACGTGGGGCCTGACCGTGACCAAAGGCCCGAACAAAGATCGCCAGAACCTGGGCATTTATCGCCAGCAAGTCATTGGCCGCAACAAAGTCATCATGCGCTGGCTGAGCCACCGTGGCGGCGCGCTGGACTACCGTGAGTGGTGCGAAAAACACCCAGGCCAGCCGTTCCCGGTCTCGGTGGCGCTGGGTGCCGATCCGGCAACCATTTTGGGGGCCGTGACCCCGGTGCCAGACAGCTTGTCCGAATACGCCTTTGCAGGCCTGCTGCGCGGCAATCGTACTGAACTGGTGAAGTGCCGCGGCAATGACCTGCAAGTGCCCGCCACGGCTGAAATCATCCTTGAAGGCGTGATTCACCCCGGCGAAATGGCCCCCGAAGGCCCGTATGGCGACCACACCGGTTATTACAACGAAGTCGACAGCTTCCCGGTGTTCACTGTTGAGCGCATCACCCATCGGATCAAACCGATCTATCACAGCACCTACACCGGCCGTCCACCGGATGAACCGGCGATTCTGGGCGTGGCACTCAACGAAGTGTTTGTGCCGATTCTGCAAAAGCAGTTCCCGGAAATCACCGACTTCTACCTGCCGCCCGAAGGCTGCTCGTACCGCATGGCCATCGTGACCATGAAAAAACAGTACCCGGGACACGCCAAGCGCGTAATGCTGGGTGTGTGGTCGTTTTTGCGTCAATTCATGTACACAAAATTCGTTATCGTGACCGACGACGACATCAATGCTCGCGATTGGAACGACGTGATCTGGGCTATCACCACGCGCATGGACCCCAAGCGCGACACGGTGATGATCGACAACACGCCAATCGACTACCTTGATTTTGCCTCGCCGGTGTCAGGCCTTGGGTCGAAGATGGGCCTGGATGCAACTAACAAGTGGCCGGGTGAGACCACCCGCGAATGGGGTCGGGTCATCGTCAAGGATGAAGCAGTCACTCGCCGTATCGATGACATCTGGAATCAATTAGGAATAGATTGATGCGTGTAACCTTGCAGCCTTCAGGCGCCGTGTTGGAAACCTTGCCTGGCGAGCGGATTCTGGATGCGGCGCAGCGCCTGGGCTATGAATGCCCGCAAAGCTGCCGCAATGGTAATTGCCATGTGTGTGCGGCCTTGCTGGTTGAAGGCCAAGTGGAGCAGGCGGGAGCGATACGCGACCACGGCGAGGTCTATACCTGCCTGGCGGCGCCGCTTGAAGACTGTGTGGTGTTGTGGGATGGCGTGCTTGCGTTGGGAGAATTACCGGTGCGTAGTCTGGCGTGTCAATTGACGGAATGTGTCGAGTTGGGTGGCGATGTGTGGCGGGTGCGCTTGCGTGCGCCTGCGGGTAAGGTGCCGCGTTACCACGCCGGGCAATACGTGATGCTGGAGCGTGAAAACGGCGAGAAATCGGCGTTCTCGTTGGCCAGCGCGCCGCACTCGGGGCGTGACCTAGAACTGCATGTGCTGGTGCGTGAAGACAGCGCCCGCAGCCTGATCGAGCAGCTGCAACGCAACAAAATGGTCCGCCTTGAGCTGCCGTTTGGTGACACGCATTTGTCTGAATTGCCGGACGGGCCGCTGGTACTGATCGCCGCGGGTACCGGCATGGCGCAAATGCACAGCCTGATTGAGCATTGCCGCGCCAACGGTTTTACGCACCCCGTGCATCTGTATTGGGGCGTACGTCGCCCTGAAGATTTTTACGCGCTGGAAGCGTGGGATGCCTGGCAGCAGATTCCTAACCTGTTCCTGCATAAAGTCGTGAGTGACTTGTGCGGCTGGGAAGGGCGTTGCGGGTTGTTGCATGAAGCCGTGTGCGAAGACATCAGCGACCTCAGCGCCGTCTATGTATACGCCAGCGGCTCGCCTGCGATGATTTACGGCACCCTCGACGCCTTGCTTGAAGCCGGCATGGACGCGCACCAAATGCGCGCCGACGTATTTGCCTACGCGCCACGGCCTTGAGTCCGCCTCAGAAACGTATCCCGGTGGTAATCATTGCGGCATTGAAACCGAGCAGCACCAGCTCGGTGGCTACAGGGCCGTAATGAATTCCTACCGAGGGGATAATCACCGGGGCCACGCCGAAGCGGTTGAGCGGGATCTTGTCTTGATATTTGCCGTGGTAGCCTTCCAGCAAACCTGCCGTCAACTTTAAATACACCGGATAAGTGTCGCTCTCAAAGCGTTTACCCGCGTAGGCGTAATACGAGCGTTGGCGAAATGAGTTGCGAAAAGTGGCGCCGCCCACTAACCAGCCAGAACCATCATTGCGCTCAATGCCAATAAGGTCTTGATTGTTGTTGTGATCAGGGTCTGGCGAAAAGTGCCGTGTATAGACACTGGTTTGTAAGTACCAGAAACCCTCATCTTTGGTTTGTTGCGTGTTGTCCTGTGCCATCGCTGAGCTGGCTTGAGCCAATAACAGCAGATCGCAGATCCCGAAGCGTTTCATTAGTGGGGCCTCTGTTGTCACGGTAATGCGCGTAGGGCGAGCCACTATACAGACGTGTGTCTGTTAGTCGGCTGAACCAGAACTCGATATAACACTGAGTTTAGACGTTAGTACCCAGTTGTCTGCCATACGTCTTGCCGCGCGGGTCATTTCATTTTTAGTGCTATAAGATTCGTAACGTTATTTCTTAGTTTGCTGCATGTAATGCCTGTAGGACTCCATGCCTTCTGTGATAACTACTCCCGAATCTGTTTGTTTAAACATGTCTTATCCGCCGCGACTTGATCTTGGGGCGCCTCTGACCCCGGAGCAGCTCAAACAATCCTTGCAAGCCACCATGGCGTGCCATCAAGGTGGCCCCGTCTGGTTGTTCGCCTATGGCTCGCTGATTTGGCGCCCTGAGTGTTCGGCGGTAGAGCGCGTGCGTGGCCGGGTCCATGGCTATCATCGCGGGCTGTATTTGTGGTCTCACGAGCACCGCGGCACCCCGCAACTACCCGGCCTGGTCTTTGGCCTGGACCGTGGTGGCTCGTGCAGTGGCTTTGCCTATCGCCTGCCTGAAGACAACCTTGAAGCCGCGCTCAATGCTCTGTGGCTGCGTGAAATGCCCGTCCCCTCCTATCGACCGCACTGGCTGACCTGCCGACTCGAAGATGGCAGCCAGGTACAAGCGTTGGGTTTTGTACTGGAACGGCATCTGCCCAGCTATGCGGGCAACCTGCCAGACGGCGTACTCAGCCAGGTATTGGCCAGCGCCAGCGGGCGTTACGGCACCACCCGTGACTATGTCGAACAGACCGTCAGCGCCCTGCGTAACCACGCCATGCCAGACCGCAATCTGGAAGCACGCCTCAAGCGCTGCGTGTTGGCCAAGCCGTAAGGTTTGGTTTAAGGGTTCTGTCCGTTTAATCGGAGCCATCCCACAACAGGATCAGAGCTGATGGGCTGAGAAACCTGGCAATACATTTCTATCATTCCTCCCTTGTGTGCTCATGTGAGCGCAGCGTCCGGGGGGAAGGTGATGAAAGGATTAGTCGGGTTAGTGATGATGTTCATGGCACTGAGTACGTGGGCAGAGGAGTGGTATCCCGACGTTAAGCACATGGTCGAGCCTGAATACCCCACTGAGCTTCAGCGTATGGGTGTGACTGGAATGGCAAAGATCAAGGTTGAGGTCAAAGCCGATGGTTCGGTGGCTGATCCGAAAATCGCTTACAGCACCCACCCCTTCTTTGCGGGGGCTGCCCTTAAGGTCATTAGGGAGTGGCGGTTCGCGAGTCGGCCGCTGACGGGGGATAACCCACAACAGATAAGCGTCGTCGTGCCATTTCAGTTTGAGATTGACCGTGTGGGGCGAGTCAAGCGTGCCGACGAGGCGCCGGATATTGCGAGCGCAACTTGCCTGCAGTTCAACCGGGAGGTTAACCATCTCCTACGTAGAGGGGTGAATATGCCGCTGGCGGAACTGACATTATTTGAACTCACCCAAAAGCACTTGATGGACGGTTTTTTTGCAGAGAAATACGACAATGAGTCGTTAGCACTCGGTTTGTTCGATCTTTCACAAAGCATGCTCAACGTGACGAATATTTGTCAGCGCAAGATCACCCGCAAGTTTGCCGACCAGTTACCGCCCAGCGTCAAAGCCTTGCTGGTGTCCGCAGGCATACCGATTAAACGCGAGTAAACCTACGGCTTTTGCAGCGCTGGCCGATAACGGTAGACAGGTTCGCAAGCTGCCCCGGTATGCTTGCAGCCAAACCGTGCAAAGGAGCGAATTGTGAAAGCGTGGATCGTATTGATGCTGGCTCTGGCCATGCCGATGATGGCGACGGCTGAAGAAGCCGAAGAGGGCGCGGCAAAGGTCAGCTACATCACCTTGAGCCCACCGTTTGTGGGCAATTACGGGCTGGACGGCAGCGCGAAGCTCAAGGTCTATAAGGCGGATATTTCATTGCGCGTGACGGGAGCCGAAGCGGCCAAAGCCGTTAAAGCCAATGACCCGTTGATTCGTAACCAATTGGTGAGCTTGTTTACCCAGCAAACCAGCGAAAGCCTGGGCAGCGTCGAGGCCAAGGAAAAGCTGCGCCAGGAAGCCCTCAAGCAAGTCCAGCAAGTGATGAACGACGAGACCGGCAAGCCGATGGTCGAAGATTTGCTGTTCAACAACTTGATCGTTCAGTAAACGATTCGAGCCTATGCAAAACCTGTAGGAGCGAGCTTGCCTCGCGATCTCTTAACGATTAAAAGATCGCGAGCAAGCTCGCTCCTACAGGAGTGGTGTGCGTTTTACGACGCCAAACTCTTGCGGAACCGCGCCAGCGCGACGGCAAAGAACACCAGACCAATCGCCGTCAGTGCCAGCAAGTCCGGCCACACCACATCAACTCCCGCACCCCGAAACAGAATCGCCGCGCTCAAGCTCACAAAGTGAGTCGAAGGCGAGCATTGCATCACCCATTGCAGCCACTCGGGCATGCTGTCCAGCGGCGTGCTGCCGCCCGAGAGCAGGAGCATCGGGATGATCACCGGAATCGCCAGCAGGCCAAACTGCGGCGTTGAACGGGCCAGCGTAGCGAGAAAGATCCCCAGCGCCGTACTGGCAAACAGGTACAGGGCGGTGACCATCAAAAACAGCGTCAAGGAGCCGGCCAGCGGTACGCCGAGCGCCCATTTGACGATGACTTCCAGCGACACCCAGGTGCACAGCACGACCACCAGCATGTTGCTCCAGATTTTTGCGAGCATGATTTCCAGTGCCGTGAGCGGCAGAACCAGCAAGTGGTCGAGGGTGCCGTGCTCGCGTTCACGCAACAGCGCGGTCCCCGTCAGCACGATGGCCAATATCGTGATGTTGTTGACGATCTGAATCACCGCCAAAAACCAGCCGCCTTCCAGATTGGGGTTGAACAGCGCTCGGCTGCTGATCAGCGCTGGCGCTTTTGCAGCCGTGCCGCCTTGCCCGGCATAGTCGAGTAATTCACGCTGGAAAATCTGCCCGATATACCCCGCGCCCATAAACGCTTGGCTCATGGCAGTGGCGTCGACGTTGACCTGCACGGCGGGTTCGCGTCCTGCCAGCAAGTCAGCCTGAAAGTTGGCCGGCACGTTGATCACGAACGTGTAGTCGCCGTTGTCCATCGCCTGATCCAATTGGTCATAGGGCAAGGCTTGCGGGGTTTTAAACTCCGGCGGCAACAGTGACTCGCTGAGTTTGCGCGACAGGGCGCTGTGGTCTTCATCAATGATGGCGACGCTGGCGTTGTGCACGCCAATGATGGAGCCTGCCGCTGGCATGTAAATCGCCACCGTAAAGGCGTACAGCAAAAACAGCAGCAGCACGCTGTCGTGGCGCAGGCTGGTGAGTTCTTTGAGGCCCAGACGCAGGATGTGCGAGAGCTTATGCATCAGACCTCCTGCTTCTTGAGCATGATCAGGCTCAGGCCGGTGAAGGCAATGAAGAACCCGAACAGCGCCAGGCATTGTGGCCACAGCTGGCGCAGGTCCAGCGCTTTGGTGAAGGTGCCCACGGCAATGTCGAGGAAGTGCCCGGCCGGGAACAGCATGCCCATCAACGCCGCAGAGCCTTCGAGCGAGGAGCGCGGAACGATCAGCCCCGAGAACTGAATGGTCGGCAGGCTGGTGATGATCATGGTGCCCAAAATGGCAGCAATCTGGGTGCGGGTGAACGCGGAAATCAGCAGGCCCATGCTGGTGGTCGACAGCACATAGAGCACGCCGCCGAACGCCAGCGTGAGGCCGCTGCCTTTAAACGGCACGCCAAACAGCCAGCGGTTCATGGCCACCAGCAAGGCCAGGTTGACCAGGCTGACGGCCAGATACGGCGCCTGTTTGCCTAATAAAAATTCCAGCCGGGTCAGCGGAGTGGCGTAGAAATTGGTGATCGAGCCCAGTTCCTTTTCACGCACGATGCCTAACGCTGTGAGCATCGCCGGGATAAACGCGAGAATCAGCGCCATGACCCCGGGGCCGATGGCATTCACACTGATTACGTCTTGGTTGTAGCGAAAGCGGGTTTCGAGCTTGGCGGCGGCCTGTTTATTCTGTGCCAGGCTGCTCAGGGCACTCAATTGCGCAAGGTTGGCTTGATGCACGGCCTGAACGTAGCTGCGGCTGGTCTCTGCGCGAAACGGCATGCCGCCATCGAGCCAGGCCGCGACGGTGGGCTGGCGTCCGGCATACAAATCACGGCCAAAGCCCGGTGGTATTTCCAGTGCGATTTTGATTTCGGAGCGTTGCAGGCGTTTGTGCAATTGATCGGCACTTTGAATCGGCGCGTGCTCTTCGAAGTAACGTGAGCTGCGAAAGGCTTCGAGGTAGGCTCGGCTTTGCGGGCTTTGATCCTGGTCGTACACGGCAAAGGCGAGGTTTTCGACGTCCAGCGAAATGCCGTAGCCAAAAATAATCATCATGAACACCGCGCCTAACAGGGCGAAGGCCATGCGCACCTTGTCGCGTAAAAGCTCTTTGGATTCACGGCTGGCCACTGCGATCAATCGCGACAGACTAAAACCGCTTTTACTCGGCGGCGGTGGGGCGTTGGCGACGGGTGTGGCAGTGGTTTCGGTTTCAGCAGAAGGGCTGGCGCCTTGATCGTTTTGCGCCTGCTCCAGGCAGGTCACGAACGCAGCCTCCAGGGTGTCGCCCTTGAACTGTTGTTGCAGCGCATCGGGCGTGTCGCAGGCCAATACTTTGCCCGCGTGCATCAGCGAGATGCGGTCGCAGCGCTGGGCTTCGTTCATGAAGTGGGTCGACAGAAAGATCGTCACCCCTTGGTCCCGCGACAGTTCGATCAGCAGTCGCCAAAAGTCATCGCGCGCCGCCGGGTCGACGCCAGAGGTGGGTTCGTCAAGGATCAGCACTTCGGGGCGATGCAGCACCGCCACCGCCAATGACAAACGCTGGCGCAGACCCAGCGGCAATTCGCCGGACTGCTGCTCGGCCACTTCACCCAGGTCAAAGCGCTTGATCAACTCGTCGATGCGCGCTTGGCTGTCCTCTTTGGGCAGGTCAAACAGTTGCGCGTGCAATACCAGGTTTTGCCGAACGCTCAACTCGCCATACAGCGAGAAGCTTTGCGACATAAACCCGACGCGCTTGCGGGTGGCCAAGTCTTTGGCGTTCACCGGGTTGCCCAGCAGTTTGGCGCTGCCTTCGGTGGCGGGCATCAAACCGGTCAGCACTTTCATGGTGGTGGTTTTGCCACAGCCGTTGGAGCCCAAAAAGCCGAAAATTTCGCCTCGACCAATGGCAAAGCTGACCTTGTTCACGGCGGTGAAATCGCCAAATTTAAGTGTCAGGTCGTGGGCTTCAATGGCGATGTCGCTGTTATCACTAGTGCGGGGCGGGATCACCAGCGGCTCGTTGCTGTGGCCGCTGTCACCCTGAAAGTGGGTAAAGGCCTCATCCAGCTTGCCGTTGGGTGTGACGGCGGCCAGCTCCTGGCTTAACCCGGCAGCAATCAACTTGCCACGGTCGAGCATCAGGCAGTGTTCAAATTGCTCGGCTTCTTCCATGTAGGCCGTGGCCACCAGCAGCGTCAGTTGCGGGCGCTCGCTGCGTACGTCTTCCACCAACTCCCAGAAGCGCCGCCGTGACAGCGGGTCAACGCCGGTGGTGGGTTCGTCGAGAATCAGCAAATCAGGTTCGTGGATCAGCGCACAGCACAGCCCGAGTTTTTGCTTCATGCCGCCCGAGAGCTTGCCCGCCGGGCGATCGGCGAAGCGCTCAAGGTCAGTTGCCTTGAGCAACTGCTCCATGCGCTGTTCGCAGTCGGCTTTGGACAGGCCGAACAGGGTACCGAAAAACCGGATGTTTTCGCTGATCGACAGTTCGGGGTAGAGGTTGCCGCCCAGACCTTGGGGCATGAAAGCAATCAGCGGGTACAGCGTGTTGCGATGGTGGCGGTTATCAATCGGGCCGCCGAGCACTTCAAGCGTGCCTTGCTGAAGTTTTTTGACCCCGGCAATCAGCCCGAGCAGGCTCGATTTGCCGGCACCATCCGGGCCGATCAAGCCGCAGCGCGTGCCTTTAGGCAGGCTGAACGCGATGTCGATCAGCGCCTGCTGTTTGCCATACCGGTGGCAGATGCCACTGGCGTTGAGTGCCAGATCGCTCATTGCAGATTAGCCGGCCAGTCCACATCGGCGGTTCGCACATATCCGGCTCCCGGCATGCCCGGCTTGGCTTGTGGGACGGCCGCGGGGTCGGTCAGGCGCAACTTGACGCGAAATACCAGTTTTTGCCGCTCGTCACGGGTTTCAACTTCTTTGGGCGTGAACTGCGATTTGGCGGCGACAAAGGAGATTTTTGCCGGCAGTGCGGTGTCGGGCAGGGCGTCGAGCACGATGCGCGCCTCTGCACCGACCGTCAGTTTTCCGACGACCGAGGCGGGCAAGTACAGGTTCATGTACTGGTCGCCGGGGTCGATCATCATAAAGACCCTACCACCCGAGCCCAGCACTTCGCCGGGTTCAGCCAAGCGCAGTTGGATGATGCCGTCGATAGGCGCCCGCAGGCTGCTGTCTTCGATTTCGCTGGTGAGTTGCGCGACCTGGGCCTGGCTGGAAACAATGGCCGCTTTGGCGGCAGCCACTTGTGCCTGCGCGGCGGTCACGGCGGCATTGCTGGTGTCGAATTGCGCCTGTTGCTGATCGACTTGCTGGCCGCTGGCGAAACCGCGCTGTGCCAGTTGGCGGGTGCGTTTTAGTTCTTGGCTGGCTAGCAGTTTTTCACTTTGGCGCAATTGCACATTCGCCTCATTGGCGGCCATCGCCTGGCGGGCGCGTTGCACTTCGGCTTCTGCTTGTGCGCGGCTGGCTTCCAGGGTACGGGTGTCCATGCGGGCCAAGAGCTGGCCCTTGGTCACGCGATCGCCTTCGTCGACCAGCACGTCGGCCAAGCGACCGGGAATTTTGGCGGCGATCTGGACTTCTGTGGATTCAAGTCGACCATTGCCCATGCTGATGCCTTCGGGGAGGCGGTCATGCTGGGATTTCCAGTAACCGAACCCGCCTGCTGCGACCAGCAGAATAGCCAAAGGAATAACGAAATAATGGGAAATGCGGTGATTCTTCGACATGCCGACATCCTGTGTCACAGAGCGCTCTAGTTTGACCGTTTCAAGCCATAGAGGACTTGATGCCAGTCAAAGGAAGTTGAGAGCGTAGACGTGAATACAGAATGTTGCTTGATGTGAAATAGATTGATGGCGCGTGAAGTGTGTAGCAGCTGCCGAGCCTGCGAGGCTGCGTCCGACTGCATAGCAGTCGTAAAACCAAGCACTGTGGTGTGTCAGTACAACCTTGCATTTAGCGTTTACGATCGCTTCGCAATCGGACGTAGCCTCGCAGGCTCGGCAACTGCTACGGAATTGGCTTTCAGCGCACCCTAGAATCGCCTATAGCAACCCCATCACCACGGCCCATTGTTCAGCCGTTACCGGCATCACCGACAGGCGACTGCCTTTTTGCACCAGCGGCATGTCAGACAGTGCGCTTTGCTGTTTCAGGTAGTCGAGCGTGATGACCTTGGGGAAGGTGTGCACGTGCGCCACTTGCAGTGCGCTCCACGGGTTTTTCTCGGCGCTGGCCTTGGGGTCGAAATAATGGCTTTCAGGGTCGAGCGCGGTCGGGTCCGGGTAGGCGGCCTGAGCGATGCGGCCAACCCCGGCGATGCCAGGCTGCGGGCAACTGGAGTGATAAAAGAAGAACTCGTCGCCCACCGCCATGGCGCGCATGAAATTGCGCGCTTGATAGTTGCGAACACCGTCCCAACGGGCTTCGCCAATCTTCTGCAAATCCTTGATCGAGAACTCGTCAGGCTCGGATTTCATCAACCAATAGGCCATTTTTTCTACTCCTGAAACATGACGTGGTTATTTTGTCTGGCAACATTTTGATAAACCGACAGTCGGTTGACACCAGCGTTTGCGTGTCCGTTCGTGTTGCCTCAGAATGCCGGGATTTTAAGCTTGACGCTGCTGCACGGCCTATAACAAAAACCGTTGCTGTCATCGTGTTGATTTGCCTGAAGGGGGGCAATCGATGAAACGCAAACCGGATTTACTGTGGGTTTTGGTTATTTTGTTCGGTTTGGGCGTGGTTACAACGGGTTATGCGCAAAGCCTCTGGTCAAACTCCAGCGATGCGCCGATTGAACTGGCACAACAGCAAGTACAACCTTTTAAACGCTAATTACTCATGAACTAAGGCATCGTTTAACAGTGATGCCTTGGCACTCAGTGGGCGACGTACCACTGTTTGTCCGAGACCGTGCCGTGTAACGGCACATCCCAACTGGCTTGCGCCAGACTCCCGACTTTTTGACATTCATGGGCCAGCCCCAGCAGCGTCGGTTTGCGCCAGCTTTGGCGACGCGCCTGATACGCCAGGCTGCGGTCATAAAAGCCGCCGCCCATACCCAGCCGGCCACCGGTTGCATCAAATCCCACCAATGGAAGCAGTACCAGGTCGAGTGCCCAGACCTTGCGTTGGCGTGCGTGGTTGATGCGCGGCTCAAGAATACGGAAACGGTTGGGGATCAGCTTTTCGCCCGGCGCAATACGCTGGAACACCATCTTGGTTCTGGGCCAGGCGCTGAGCACCGGCAGGTAGGTGATCTTGCCCCGTCGCTGGGCTTCACGCAGCAGCAGGCGCGGGTCGATTTCGCCGTCTGTGGGCAGGTACAGCGAGATGTGTTTGGCACGTCGAAACAGCGGGTGTTGCGCCAATTGGCGGTACAGGCCACGGGCTGCCTGGCGTTGCTCGCTGGGCGACAATTCGCGGCGGGCCTTGCGCAGCAGTCGGCGAAGTTGCGGGCGGGTAGGCGTCGCAGGTTCGGTCATGATGGCGTGCTGTTCGAGATCGAGCCCACCGGGCGGTTGGCTCGTAGAAAGCCAATGCCAGCAGAAAGAGTCTGGCATTGCGCTAGAAAATCAGGCTCCCCGACGTACCGCTGTCGGCTTGGCCCTTGAACCCGAAAGTTCAAGGTGGAAGTTGCAGTAGACCTTAAGGCTTTCCGTCTAGCGGACATGCACACCGGTCCAACGTGCAAGCTCCAGGGTAGTGCGAATCGGCTCAGGGACATCGCTAACTGGCGAATACTCCAGGGAGTGGCGCGAGTATACCCCAAAGAAACGTTTTGAATCAGCTCTGACGTTCGTTCTGATCAGTGGCCAGCACCAAATCGACCCGATCCAGCAGGTCGCGCACTTGTTCGCGCGTCGCGGTGCTGGTCTGTACCTCTGGCGCTTCCTGCTTGTGCAGCAGGTCGTGGGTAATGTTCAGGGCCGCCATCACGGCGATGCGGTCGGCACCAATCACTTTGCCGCTGCTGCGAATTTCGCGCATTTTGCCGTCCAGATAACGGGCGGCGCTCACCAGGTTGGCGCGTTCTTCCTGGGGACACATGATCGAATACTCTTTATCGAGGATGTGTACGGTGACGCTACTGCTTGTACTCATGAGTCTTGCTCCAGGGCTTTGAGACGCGAAATCATCGATTCCACCTTGTGCCGGGCGATTTCGTTTTTTTCAATGAGGTGCGCGCGTTCCTCGCGCCAAGTCTTTTCCTGAGCTACTAAGAGTCCGTTTTGACGTTTAAGTTGCTCGACTCGCGTAATCAGCAACTCGAGTCTAGCCATCAGTGCATGCAGGTCGGTGTCTTCCATTGTGTCCTACTGTGTATTTTCTGATGGATGGCGACTGTCAACCGAGTTGACGCCTCGATGGTCTAGCCCGTCTGCCGATGCTAGGATACAAGGCCTCCATTCTAGACATAGCGCCGCTTGGCGCCTAGCTGACCATGCCTATTCAGAACTCTCCGTATCAAGCCTTTGCCACCCTGCTGAATTCCAGCGGCCATAATGTTTCGCCTGCAGAACTGCACGGCCTGTTGTTGGGCCGCAGCGCTGCTGGCGCGGGCTTCGACCACGATGGCTGGCTGGCTGACGCGGCCGAGCTGTTCCAAAGCGAAAGCGAAAGTGAAAGCGATAAAGAAATCAGTGACAACGTACGCAATGCCTTGATCGGTTTGCAAGAGATGGTCAAAGGCGAGCTGACCGGCGATGACATGACGGTCGTGCTGCTGTTGCCAACCGATGACGCGCCACTGTCCGAGCGAGCCATTGCGCTGGGCGAATGGTGTCAGGGTTTCTTGGCCGGTTTTGGCCTGAACTATCGTGATAACGCCTTGAGTATTGAAGGCAAAGAAGTCCTGCAAGACCTGGCGGCAATCTCCCAAGTGCAAGACGCCCTGGAAGAGTCCGATGATGGCGAAAGCGACTACATGGAAGTGATGGAATACCTGCGTGTTGCGCCGTTGTTGTTGTTCACAGAAACAAAAAAACCTGTTGAGCCAGCACCCGCCAAGCCTTCGTTGCACTGATTGATCTTCAAGAAGGAACCCGTCTGCCCATGATCCATATCCCGAAAGCGGAATACACACGTCGCCGCAAGGCGCTCATGGCGCAGATGGAGCCCAACAGCATTGCGATCTTGCCTGCCGCCGCAGTGGCCATTCGCAATCGCGATGTCGAATATGTGTACCGCCAGGACAGCAACTTTCAGTACCTGAGCGGTTTTCCCGAGCCGCAGGCAGTGATCGTCTTGATCCCTGGCCGTGTGCATGGCGAATACGTACTGTTTTGTCGCGAACGCAATGCCGAGCGTGAGCTGTGGGATGGCTTGCGTGCCGGGCAAGACGGCGCGATCTGTGACTTTGGTGCAGACGATGCCTTCCCGATTACCGACATCGACGACATCCTGCCGGGGCTGATTGAAGGCCGCGACCGGGTGTATTCGGCAATGGGCAACAACCCTGAGTTCGACCGCCATCTCATGGAGTGGATCAACGCCATTCGCTCCAAGGCCAGCCTCGGCGCTCAGCCGCCAAACGAATTCGTTGCTCTGGATCATCTGCTGCATGACATGCGCCTGTATAAATCGGCGGCAGAGATCAAGGTCATGCGCCACGCGGCGCACATATCGGCCCGTGCGCATATCCGTGCGATGCAGGCCAGCCGCGCCGGGCTGCACGAATACAGCCTGGAGGCCGAACTGGATTACGAATTTCGCAAGAGCGGGGCCAAAATGCCCGCCTATGGCTCAATCGTCGCCTCGGGTGACAACAGTTGCATCCTGCACTATCAGGAAAACGACGCTGCGCTCAAAGACGGCGATCTGGTTTTGATTGATGCCGGTTGTGAAATCGACTGCTACGCCAGTGACATCAGCCGTACGTTCCCGGTGAGCGGCAAATTCTCTCCTGAGCAAAAAGCCATTTACGAGCTGGTGCTGGCGGCGCAAGAAGCTGCATTCACCGAAATCGCGCCTAATAAACACTGGAATCAGGCTCACGAAATCACCGTTCAGGTCATCACCGCCGGGCTGGTTGAGCTGGGGCTGCTGCAAGGTGACGTCGACGAACTGATCGCCAGCGAAGCCTATAAACCCTTCTACATGCACCGTGCTGGCCATTGGCTGGGGCTGGATGTGCATGATGTCGGTGAATACAAAGTCGGCGGTGAGTGGCGCGTGCTGGAACCTGGCATGACGCTGACCGTCGAGCCCGGCATCTACATCAGCCCTAACAACCTGCAGGTCGCGAAAAAGTGGCGCGGTATTGGCGTGCGCATTGAGGACGACGTGGTGGTCACCAAAAACGGTTGCGAGATTCTGACCGGCGACGTGCCGAAAACGGTCGCCGAGATTGAAGCCTTGATGGCAGCAGCACGAGCGAACGCGGCATGAGTCGATTCAATCTGGCGATCATCGGTGGCGGTCTGGTCGGCGCGAGCCTTGCGCTGGCCTTGCAGGCCGGGGCCAAGGCGCGGGGCTGGAAGATCGTCCTGATCGAACCCTTTGCTCCCGGCAACACCTACCAGCCGAGCTACGACGCTCGTTCGTCGGCACTGAGCTACGGCGCCCGGCTTATTTATGAGCGTCTGGGCCTGTGGCCAGCGATTGCCGAGCGCGGCGAGCCGATCAAAGACATCCACGTGTCCGACCGTGGGCGTTTCTCCACGGCACGTTTGTCGGCCAGCGAAGAAGGCGTGCCAGCACTCGGCTATGTCGTCGAAAACGCTTGGCTTGGGCAATGCCTGTGGAAAGGTCTGGACCCGGATGTGATCAGTTGGCGCTGTCCGGCTGAAGTTATCCACATGCAGCCGATTGAGGCGGGTTATCGCCTGACCCTCAATGATGAGACCACGCTCGATTGCGACCTGGCGATATTGGCCGATGGCGGACGTTCCGGCTTGCGTGAGCAGTTGGGCATCCATGTGCGTAAACGGCCTTACGACCAAAGCGCATTGATCGCCAACATCACCACCAGCCAGCCCCACGATGGCATGGCCTTCGAGCGCTTCACCGATGAAGGGCCGATGGCGTTGTTGCCGTTGCCCGATAACCGTTGTGCGCTGGTCTGGACCCGCCTCGGCATGGACGCCCAGCGTCTTGCCGCGTTGGACGAACGCAGCTTTCTCAGCGAGTTGCAGGGCGTGTTCGGCTATCGTCTCGGCACCCTCAAACAGGTGGGCGCCCGGCACTTGTACCCGCTCACGTTGATTGAAGCCGAAGAGCAGGTGCGCCCGCATCTGGTGGTGTTGGGGAACGCGGCGCACAGCTTGCACCCGATTGCCGGTCAGGGTTTCAACCTGTCCCTGCGTGACGCCCAAGCCTTGGCCGATGCCTTGCTGGCGAGCGACAAACAGCCCGGCGATCTGCCCACGTTGCTGAGTTATCAACAGCGCCAGCAACTGGATCAACACCTGACCATTGGTTTCTCGGATCAAGTGACACGGCTCTTTGGCAGTGATCAGACGCTGATTTCGTTTGGCCGCAACCTGGGCTTGCTGGGCCTCGATTTATTGCCACCGGCCAAGCGCTGGTTTGCCCGTCAGGCCATGGGCCTGGGCACGCGCGCAGACAGCTGATAGCGGCCGGGACGTATTGTTCGTCCTGCGTCGATCCATTTTTAGAGGCGGCCCTGGCCGCTCGCGAGACAGGCTTAAAGCATGGAAATGCGCGCAGATCTGCTGATTGTCGGGGCCGGAATGGTCGGAAGCGCCCTGGCGCTGGCGCTCAAAGACAGTGGGCTGAACATTCTGCTGCTCGACGGCAGCCCGCTCAGCGTCAAACCCTTTAGCGCCCAAGACCCGTTTGAACCTCGGGTCAGCGCCTTGTCGGCCGCCAGCCAACGCATCCTGCAACGTCTTGGCGCGTGGGACGGCATCCGTTCGCGGCGTGCCAGCCCGTATTCGCACATGCACGTGTGGGACGGCAGCGGCACTGGGCACATCCATTTCTCGGCGGCCAGCGTGCATGCCGAGGTGCTGGGTCACATCGTCGAAAACCGCGTGGTGCAGGACGCCTTGCTGGAGTGCTTGCAAGGCACCGATATTCAGATGCTGGCCAATGCGCGTCTGGAGCAAATGCGCCGCTCGGGTGACGACTGGCTGCTGACCCTGGCGGATGGCCGTACCTTGCGCGCGCCGCTGGTGATTGCCGCCGACGGCGCCAACTCGGCGGTGCGCCGTCTGACCGGCTGTGAGACCCGCGAGTGGGATTACCAGCATCACGCCATCGTCACCAGCGTGCGTTGCGCCCAGGCGCATCAGCAGACCGCCTGGCAGCGTTTTACCGATCACGGACCGCTGGCGTTTCTGCCGCTGGAGCGAGAAGGGCAGCAAGACGGGTGCTCGATCGTCTGGTCGACCACCCCCGAGCACGCTGAAAAATTGATGGCGCTGGACGACGAGGCATTTTGCCGCGAGCTGGAGTTCGCCTTTGAAGGCCGTCTGGGCGAGGTGCTCAGTGCCGACCCTCGGGTGTGCGTGCCCTTGCGTCAACGTCACGCCAAACGTTACGTGGCCGAAGGTCTGGCATTGATCGGCGATGCGGCGCACACCATTCATCCACTGGCGGGGCAGGGTGTGAACCTGGGCTTCCTTGATGCGGCGGTGTTGGCCGATGTGTTGCTGCACGCGACTGATCGCGGCGAGCGCTTGGCCGATGTGCGGGTATTGAGTCGTTTCGAACGGCGCCGCATGCCTCATAACCTGGCGCTGATGGCGGCCATGGAAGGCTTTGAGCGACTGTTCCAGTCCGACTCGCTGACCGCCCGGCTGGTGCGCAACACCGGCTTGAAATTGGTCAACCAAATGCCCGAAGCCAAAGCCCTGTTTGTGCGCCAGGCGCTGGGCCTCACCGGCGACTTGCCGCCGTTGGCCAAAGCCTTCTAGGCAACCCTCTGCGCGAGCGCGGCCCCTGTAGGAGCGAGCTTGCCTCGCGATCTTTTAAAGATCAAAAGATCGCGAGGCAAGCTCGCTCCTACATAGGGTTTTTGGTTATCTGCAACATCTGGTAACGCCTCCGGGGCGAGTTCGGTTGAGATGGCAAATGTGATTCACTACCATTTACGCCCGATTCGCATTAGAGAGACCGCCCTCCATGCTGGTACCCAAGCGTCTACTGACTGCCCTGGCCCTTACCCTGTTCGGGAGCAGCGTTTTTGCTGCCGATGAAGTGGTGGTTTATTCCTCGCGTATCGACGAACTGATCAAGCCGGTATTTGACGCCTACACCGCTAAAACCGGAGTTAAGGTCAAATTCATCACCGACAAGGAAGCGCCGCTCATGCAGCGCATCAAGGCTGAAGGCCAAAACGCCACGGCTGACCTGTTGCTGACCGTGGATGCGGGCAACCTGTGGCAAGCCGAGCAAATGGGCATCTTGCAGCCGCTCAAGTCTGACGTGATCGACAAAAACATCCCGCCGCAATACCGCTCCTCTTCCCATGAGTGGACGGGCCTGAGCCTGCGCGCGCGCACCATCGCGTACTCCACTGACCGGGTGAAGCCAGACGAGCTGTCGACCTACGAAGCCCTGGCTGACAAAAAGTGGGAAGGCCGCTTGTGCCTGCGCACGGCGAAGAAGGTCTACAACCAGTCGCTGACTGCCACCATGATCGAAGTGAATGGCCCGCAAAAAACCGAAGAAATTCTCAAGGGCTGGGTGAACAACCTGTCCACTGACGTGTTTTCCGATGACATTGCGGTGCTGGAAGCGATCAACGCCGGGCAGTGCGACGTGGGTATCGTCAACACCTACTACTACGGCCGCCTGCACAAGCAGAAGCCGGATCTGGCCGTCAAACTGTTCTGGCCGAACCAGGCCGACCGTGGTGTTCACGTGAACTTGTCGGGCATCGGTCTGACCAAATACGCCCCGCACCCTGAAGCCGCCAAAGCGCTGGTGGAGTGGATGACCACCCCTGAAGCCCAAGCGATTTTTGCTGGCACTAACCAAGAGTTCCCGGCCAACCCAAGCGTTGCGCCGTCGGCCGAAGTGGCCAGTTGGGGGAGTTTCAAAGCCGACGAACTGCCGGTAGAAGTTGCAGGCAAGCGTCAGGCCGAAGCGATCCGCATGATGGACCGTGCTGGCTGGAACTGAGTTCGCTTTAGCGCATAACCTGTGGGAGCGGGCTTGCCCGCGATAGCATCATCGTGGTTTCTGTTGAAACCGAGGTGTTTGCATCGCGGGCAAGCCCGCTCCCACATTTGCATTTGGCACTTTCACACACCTTCCGAGAGTTTTTCGTGGCCCATCCTGCCCAACGTCGCTGGTATCCGCTGGTCTTTGTCATTGCCGCTCTGGTGCTGTTGCCGCTGAGCGTTTTGCTGCTGTCCTGGCAAAGTATTGATGCTCAGATCTGGAGCCACCTGTGGGACACGCAGATGCCACGTCTGCTGGGCAATACACTGACGCTGATCGTCGGCGTCGGCATTGGGGTAACGCTGCTCGGGGTCAGCTTGGCGTGGCTCACCAGCCTCTGCGAATTCCCTGGCAGGCGCTGGCTGGACTGGGCGCTGATGCTGCCGTTTGCGATTCCCGCCTATGTGCTGGCGTTTGTTTTTGTCGGCCTGCTGGACTTCGCCGGGCCAGTGCAAACCCTGCTGCGGGAATGGTTTGACATGGGTCTGCGACTGCCGCGCGTCCGTTCGACGGGCGGCGTGATCACCGTGCTGATTCTGGTGTTTTACCCCTACGTGTACTTGCTGGCGCGCACCGCCTTTTTGGCGCAAGGCAAAGGCCTGATGGAAGCTGCCCGCGTGCTGGGGCAAAGCCCGTGGCAGGCTTTTTGGCGTGTCGCATTGCCCATGGCCCGCCCGGCCATCGGCGCTGGTGTCGCGCTGGCACTGATGGAAACCCTGGCCGACTTTGGCGCTGTGTCGGTGTTCAACTTCGACACCTTCACCACCGCGATTTACAAAACTTGGTACGGCTTCTTCAGCCTGTCGACCGCCGCTCAACTGGCCAGCTTATTGTTGCTGGTGGTGATGGTCGTGCTTTACGGCGAGCGTCGGGCGCGCGGTGCCAGCCGTGCCAGCAACGAGCGGCCGCGGGTCACGGCCTTGTATCACTTGCGTGGCCCCAAGGCATGGCTGGCCAGCGGCTGGTGCCTGCTGGTATTTGCCTGTGCGTTCGTGATTCCGATGCTGCAACTGGTGGTGTGGTTTTGGCAGCGCGGGCGTTTTGATCTGGATGAGCGCTACACCGGGTTAATTCTGCACACCCTGTATTTGGGCAGCATGGCCGCGCTGATCACCGTGTGTGTGGCGCTGGTGCTGGCGTTTGCCCGACGTCAGGCACCGACTCCAGCGATCCGCGCCGGGGTCAGCCTGGCCAACCTCGGCTACGCCCTTCCGGGCTCGGTGCTGGCGGTGTCGATCATGCTGGCTTTCAGCTATTTGGATCGCGAACTGGTGATCCCCGTGTCGGGCTGGCTGGGGGGGGCAGGCAAGCCGCTCTTGCTGGGCAGCTTGTCAGCCCTGTTGCTGGCGTATCTGGTGCGCTTTATTGCGGTCGCTTACGGCCCATTGGAAAGTAGCCTGGCGCGCATTCGGCCTTCCTTGCCTGAGGCAGCGCGCAGTTTGGGGGTGAGTGGCCCGCGACTGTTTTTCAAAGTGTATCTGCCGTTATTGCTACCGGGCACATTGAGCGCAGCGCTGCTGGTGTTTGTCGATGTGCTCAAAGAGATGCCCGCCACGCTGCTGATGCGCCCGTTCGGCTGGGATACGCTGGCGGTACGGATCTTTGAGATGACCAGTGAAGGTGAATGGGCGCGAGCGTCCCTGCCAGCATTGACTCTGGTTCTGGTCGGTTTGCTACCGGTCATCGGCTTGATTCGTCGCTCGGCCTATCAAAACAGCTAGGTGTCAGTCCTCCTGCATACGGCTACAATGCGCGGCATTCGGTGCGGTCTGTCTGTCAGGCCAGGTTGTTTGTTAAACACGGTAAGACCACTTTCAACGGTCGGAAATGTTGCGCAAGCCTGTCCGCACCTTCGCCAAGCCCGGAAGGAGAAACCCATGGGACAGCGTACGCCTCTGTATGACCTGCATCTCGCCCTAGGCGCGAAAATGGTCGATTTTGGCGGTTGGGATATGCCCTTGCATTACGGCTCGCAAGTTGAGGAACACCATGAGGTGCGCCGCGACTGTGGGGTTTTTGATGTCTCGCATATGACCGTGATTGACGTCACCGGGGATCAAGCCAAGGAATGGCTACAGCATTTATTGGCAAACGATGTCGGCCGTCTGAACACACCCGGCCGAGCCCTTTACAGCGCCATGCTCAACGAGAAGGGCGGAGTGGTTGACGACATGATCGTCTACCTCATGCCTTCGGGTTATCGGCTTATCGTCAACGCCGCCACCCGCGACCAGGACCTGGCCTGGATGAACGGCCACCTGGACGGTTACGCCGTGCAGTTGCACGAGCGCCCCGAGTTGGCGCTGCTGGCCATCCAAGGCCCGCAGGCACGGCACAAAGTGGCTGAGTTGGTGAGCCAGGCCCGTGGCCAGATTATTCAGCAACTCAAGCCCTTTGAAGGGCAAGTCAGCGGTGACTGGTTTATCGCTCGCACCGGCTATACCGGCGAAGACGGCCTGGAAATTGTGCTCCCGGCCGACCAGGCGCCCGGGTTTTTTAACGATCTGGTCGGCGCTGGCATTTCCCCTATCGGTTTGGGCGCGCGCGATACCTTGCGCCTGGAAGCCGGCATGAATCTTTATGGGCAGGATATTCACCTGTCTGTCTCGCCACTTTCAGCCAACATGGCCTGGACCGTTGCCTGGGAACCTGCCTCGCGCAGGTTCATCGGGCGCGAAGCGCTAGAGGCCGAAAAAGCCAATGGTTCAGGGCTCAAATTGGTGGGTTTGGTGCTCGAAGAGCGAGGCGTCCTACGTGCTCATCAGGTCGTTCGTATCGCTGATGTTGGCGAAGGAGAGATAACCAGTGGTAGTTTCTCTCCTACGCTAAGCAAATCGATCGCTTTGGCGCGAGTTCCAATGGCGACGGCTGACCGTGCCGAGGTTGAAATTCGTGGCAAGTGGTACCCGGTTCGCGTGGTTAAACCGACTTTTGTTCGTCTTGGCAAAGCCTTGATCTAACGTTTACTGGCAGGCTCGCACACGGTGTGAGCCGCTGACTTTTCTTCTGAGGACACTGAATATGAGCAATATCCCTGCGGACCTGCGCTTTGCTGAAAGTCACGAGTGGGCACGTCTGGAAGCTGATGGCTCGATTACCGTCGGTATCAGCGATCACGCTCAAGAAGCGCTGGGGGATGTGGTGTTTGTCGAGCTGCCGGAAATAGGCAAAGTCTTCGCAGCAGGCGATACGGCTGGCGTGGTTGAGTCGGTAAAAGCGGCTTCGGATATTTACTCGCCGGTATCGGGCGAAGTAATTGCGGTCAATGACGGTCTGGCGGATGCCCCTGAAGGGCTGAACGACGATTCGTACGCCAACTGGATCTTCAAGCTCAAGCCAGCCGACACCGCTGAGCTGGAAAAACTGCTGGACGCTGCAGGCTACAAAGCCGCCATCGGCGAGTAAACCTTCGGAATCTGTAGCCGCTGCCGCAGGCTGCGATAAGGGCCGAAGGACCTTCGCTCTTGAAAGAGCGGGGCCGCTTCGCAACCCATCGCAGCCTTCGGCAGCGGCTACAAAGGTTATGCGTCTTTCAGTACGGCTTTAACTGCCGCCACAGAGCGCTCCACATCGGCTTTGGTCATTGCCGTGAACATTGGCAGCGACACGATTAAACGTCCTACACGTTCGGCAACCGGCAACATCCCTTCTTTGAAGCCCCGCGCACGGTACAAGCTCAGCAAGTGAATCGGCGGGTAGTGATAACCCACGCCGACGCCCAGTGCCTGCATCTCTTTCATAAAAGTCGCACGTGCAGGCTCGCCGTCTTTGCGCTCTGGCAGTACCAGTTGGAACAAATGCCAGTTGGTGTTGGTGAAGTCCTTCACAGGCAATTGCGCGCCGTATTCGGCTTCGAAGTCGGGACCGAAGCATTCGAAATAATGTTTGGCCAATTCCCGACGATGGGCGGTAATCGCTTCAATATGCGCAAACTGGCCCAGGCCAATGGCTGCGGCAATGTCGGTCATGTTGAACTTGCCACCCAACACGTCCACATCCAGCCCGTCAAAACCGGTGCGGGTTACGCCTTGCAGACGATATTTCTCGGCCAGGCGCGCCTCTTCTTCGTTGTTCAGCACCAGGCACCCGCCCTCAGACGAGGTGATGTTCTTGTTGGCCTGAAAACTGAACGACACAAAATCACCGCGAGCGCCGATGCGCTGCCCTTGCCAGCTCGAACCCAAGGCTTGAGCGGCATCTTCAACCACGCGCAGGTTGTGCTTTTTAGCCAGTGCGTAGAGTGCGTCCATGTCCACCGGCAAGCCCGACAGGTACACCGGAATAATGGCTTTGGTGCGAGGTGTGATCGCGGCCTCAAGTTTGGCCAGGTCGATATTGCGCGTGACCGGGTCAATGTCGGCAAACACCGGCGTGGCGCCCACTTCAATGATCACGTTGGCGGTGGCCACCCACGAAATAGGTGTGGTGATGACTTCATCGCCAGCACCGATGCCCGCGATGCGCAGGGCGATTTCCATGGTGCAGGTGCCAGAGTTGAAGGTACGCACCGGGCGCCCGCCGAAGTACTCGGACAATTGCGCTTCGAACGCCTGAACCTTTGGCCCGCTGGTGATCCAGCCCGAGCGCAACACGTCGCCCACGGCAGCAATAGTGGCTTCGTCAATAGTGGGTTTGGAAAACGGCAGGAAAGGCAGAGAACTCATAGAGGCTAGACGTCCGATGTGAATTTGGGTGAGTAAAGCATACCCAGAGCATGGCTCACATCAGGTGAATTTTCTGTATAGAGGCTGAATGAGCTAGTAGGAGCAACTGTTCCGTAGCAGTTGCCGAGCCTGCGAGGCTACGTCCGATTGCGCAGCGATCGTAAATGCTAAACGCACGGTTTAACGGACACACCGCGTGGCTTGGCTTCACGACTGCTGGGCAGTCGGACGTAGCCTCGCAGGCTCGTCAACTGCTACGGGTTTATGAACACAGAGGTGATTACTCCGCCGTGGCGTTTTTAACCAGAATCGCGTTAGCCAGGTCCATGTCGCTGACTTTCAGGTTCGGGTTGTCAGCGCGCACTTGCTGCATGGCCGATTCAAGGTAGGGGCCACGAATTTCACCATTGCTGGCCACAAAGCTGCCCGCGTCATCTTGAGCGGCAATCACTTTGCGGTCTTTCTTGAACGTCAGGTAGGTCGAACCGGTGGTCGCCCCAGAAGACAGGACGTTACGCCAGAAGCTGTCGGCCATGACAGAGCCAACAGGAAGGGACAACAGTGCAACAGCGGCGACAGCATATTTAAGGCGCATGACGGTAACTCCGAATAGGTTAGCTACCTGTTTGATTGTAGTTAGCGACCCGGAGTTCCGTAACGTTATGTCGCAATTTCTACGCTTAACACCGTGCCGTTTTGCGCTGTGACGCGCACGGCCGTTCCCACTTCGGCGTCTGGCCCTACCGCCATCCACACGCCATCACCGACTTTGATCTTGCCTCGTCCTTCAACAATCGCTTGCTGCACGACAAACGTACGACCAATCAATTCGTGGCCACGGCTGTTGAGTTCGGGCTGATTGCTGTGGGCGATGGTGTTGCGTTGGCGCTTCCACCAAAACACCGCCGTGAGAATCGCTAGCACGCCAAACAGCGGGAGTTGCAGCGCCCAGGACAGGGCGGGGATCAGAAAGGTCACCGCCCCGACGATGATGCCGGCAAGGCCCACCCACAGCAGATACCCACCGGCGCCGAACACTTCCAGAATCAACAGGACGGTGCCCAGTGCCAGCCAGTCCCAGTAGCTCAGGTTTTGCAGGAACTCCCACATGTATCAGGCCTTTTTGTTGTCAAAGGTGGCTTTGACTATTTCTCCGATGCCGCCCACTGCGCCAATGACTTGGCTGGCTTCCAGCGGCATGAGGATGACTTTGCTGTTGTTGGCCGATGCCAGCTTGCCCAGTGCATCGATGTATTTTTGCGCCACAAAGTAATTGATCGCCTGCACGTTGCCGGTGGCAATGGCTTCGGAAACCACCTGCGTTGCCCGGGCTTCTGCTTCGGCCTGGCGCTCGCGGGCTTCGGATTCAAGGAAGGCTGCCTGGCGACCACCCTCGGCTTCGAGGATCTGTGCCTGCTTTTTACCTTCGGCGGTCAAAATCGCCGAGGCGCGCAGGCCTTCGGCTTCAAGAATTTGCGCACGTTTGATCCGCTCGGCTTTCATCTGACCACTCATCGCGGCCATCAAGTCTGCCGGTGGGCTGATGTCTTTGATCTCGATACGGGTGATCTTGATGCCCCAAGGCGCGGTGGCCTCATCGACGGTACGCAGCAGCTTTTCATTGATCCCGTCACGTTGGCTGAGCATCGCGTCCAGCTCCATTGAGCCAAGCACGGTACGGATGTTGGTCTGTAGCAGGTTGCGAATGGCGTGTTCGAGGTTGTTGACCTCGTAGGCGGCCTGGGCCGTGTTGACTACCTGGAAAAAACACACGGCGTCGATTTGCACGGTGGCGTTGTCGGCGGTGATGACTTCTTGTGGCGGGATGTCCAGCACGCTTTCCATTACGTTGATCTTGCGCCCGATGCGGTCCATGACCGGGATGATAATGTTCAGGCCAGGTTTAAGGGTATTGGTGTAGCGGCCAAAGCGCTCAACGGTCCATTGGTAACCTTGCGGCACGACCTTGAACCCCATGAATAAGATGGCGATCGCCAGCGCGACAAATAACAGAACCACAGTACCTACTTGCATAACCATTCCTTGTTTGTGATGTACCAGCGGGGGAAGCCCCGGCCGCAGACTACCTGCACGCAAACAGTCCAACTGTTTAAATTTTAGTCAAAATAATTCAACTACGCCGGGGTTACGCGTAATACCTCCTCCAGAGTGGTCATGCCGCTGGTCACTTTATGGGCTGCGGCGATTCTCAGCGGGCGCATGCCTTCAAAGCAGGCTTCGCGGCGCAGGGTGTTGATGTCTGTTTGCGGGCCGATCAGGGCGCTGAGTCGGTCGCTCATCTGCATGATTTCGTACACCCCGGCGCGCCCGCTGTAGCCGGTGTCCCGGCATTCCATGCAGCCATTGGCCCGGCACGTATGTGTTGGCAGCGGGTTAGACCAGGTGGGGGCCAGGCTTTTCCAGTCGCCCGCCAGCATTGGCTGCTCGCTCTTGCACTCGGGGCACAGCGTGCGCACCAGCCGCTGGGCCATGACACCCAGCAGCGTGGCTTTGATCAAGTAGGGGGCGACTCCCAGCTCTTGCAGGCGGCTGATGGCGCTGGGTGCGTCGTTGGTGTGCAGGGTGGAAAGCACCAGATGACCGGTCAACGCAGCCTGAATGGCAACTTCGGCGGTTTCCAGGTCGCGTATTTCGCCGAGCATGATGATGTCCGGGTCTTGTCGCATCAGCGCCCGCACGCCGTTGGCGAAGGTCAGGTCGATATTGGTCTGCACCTGCATCTGGTTAAAGGCGGGCTCAATCATCTCGATCGGGTCTTCCAGGGTGCACAGGTTGATTTGCGGCGTGGCCAGTTGCTTGAGCGTTGCATACAGCGTGCTGGTTTTACCCGAGCCGGTCGGGCCGGTGATCAGGATGATGCCGTTGGGCTGGCGGATCATGTGTTCCCAGCGTTGCAGGTCTTCGGCGCTGAAACCCAGCTGGTCGAAGCTTTTGAGCAGCACCTGCGGGTCGAAAACACGCATCACCATTTTTTCGCCAAAGGCGGTCGGCAGGGTGGCAAGCCGCAGTTCTACTTCTGCCCCTGCCGGGGTTTTGGTTTTGATTCGGCCGTCCTGAGGTTTGCGCTTTTCGGCGACATTCATCCGGCCCAGGCTTTTAAGGCGGCTGACGATGGCCATCGTGACCTGAGGGGGAAATTGGTAGACGTTGTGCAGCACCCCGTCGATGCGAAAGCGCACACAGCCCTGCTCGCGGCGCGGCTCGATATGAATATCGCTGGCGCGCTGCTCAAAGGCGTACTGAAACAGCCAGTCGACGATATTCACAATGTGGGCGTCGTTGGCATCGGGCTCCTGACTGCTGGTGCCGAGGGTGAGCAGTTGCTCAAGGTTGGCCGGGGTGCTGGCTTTTTGATCATTGAGCGCCGCCCCCGTGACTGACTTGGCCAGTTGGAAAAACTCCACGCTCAGGCGCTCGATCTCCAGAGGGTTGGCAATCACACGCTTGATAGGGCGCTTGAGCACGTGCTGGAGGTCTGCCTCCCAACTGCTGACCCAGGGTTGAGCGCTGGCAATGGTGATGGCCTGATCATCTGCTGCCACGGCGAGGATTTTATGCCGTTGGGCGAAGGCGAACGACATCAGCCCGGTGACTGTCGCGACATCAATCTTCAGCGGGTCGATGCGCAGATAGGGCTGCTTGTACTGCTCGGCAAGCCACGCGGTCAGTGTTTCGATATCGAGGGTTTTGCCGGGGCGGCTGGGGTCATCGAGATGTTGATTGGCCAAAAATACCAGCGGGTGCAGGGGGCTGTTGAGTGACTCTCGGCTCGCGATCAGCGCCTGTTCAGCACAGCCTTGCAGCAGGCGGCCTTGGGCGAGCAGGGCGGGCAGTAATTGTTTCAGGCTAAGCCACTGATCATGGGGCGGGGCGTTGCGCATAAAAGCTCCTGGGGACGGCTTCAAACACCGGCGCGGACTTATCCGTGTCTGCACCGTGAAGCGTGAAGCCTAGTCACCCAGAGGAGGCCTTGGGTTGCCCAATGGTTGCGAGCTGTTACCCAGTGAGTGCGGCCATGGCGGGCTGAGCCGGTTGCAGCGTCATGTCGAACACACTGACCAGATTGCGCAATTTTTCGCCTATCACCTGAGCGCGGTGCCAGCTTTGCTCATCACTGAGAATTTCAATGCTGAAGCTGTCGTGATTGCGCACCACATCGACTTGCTGAGGGATCAGCTGTTGCAAGGCAAATAGATTAAGCACCCGGCACAGCACATCGGCGTCCGCCTCGGCCTGAATCCGAAACAGCACCGCGCAGGGAGCCGCATGGCTGGCCCAAACGTCGGGGCGGGTTGAGGGGTGGACGGCTTCCAGAGACGGCATGCGATGACTCCTGATTAGGCTGCAGAAATATTTACACGCCGCGCAGGGTATTTCTTATCTAAGATGCATTTATTACGCGCTTAAAAGACTTGATTAAGTCGTCACTTATTTATTTGAAGGTATTTTTATGCTGGGCGAGTTAGACGCTTACGACCGGCGCATCTTGGCGCTGCTTCAAGAGGACGCCTCGCTGTCCAGTGCACAGATCGCCGAACAGGTGGGATTGTCACAATCGCCGTGCTGGCGGCGCATTCAGCGAATGAAGGACGAAGGCATCATTCGTGGGCAAGTCACCTTGCTGGATCGCAAGAAAATCGGCCTTAACACGCAGATATTTGCCGAGATCAAACTCAACGCTCACGGGCGCTCCAACTTCACCGAGTTCACCGATGCCATTCGCGGTTTTCCCGAGGTGCTGGAGTGTTACGTGCTGATGGGGGCGGTGGATTTTTTGCTGCGCATCGTCACCGCAGACATTGAAGCGTATGAGCGCTTCTTCTTTGAAAAACTGTCGATGGTGCCGGGTATTCAGGAAGTTAACTCAATTGTTGCGCTGTCCGAGATCAAGTCCACCACCTGTTTGCCGGTTTGAGCAGAACGCAAAATGGCCTCCACCAGGGAGGCCGTTATCAGGGTTTACACCTGGCTGTCAGTGAACAAACAGCGCAATCAAAATAATGATCGGGATTGGGATACCAAGGAAAAACAGCAGAAGTGAGCGCATTTTTATTCTCCAGGATTAACGATCAACTGAGTGAGTGACGGGACGATCAAGGTAGGTCACAGCATCACGGCGACGCCCGCCGAAGGTGGCGCACAGGCTGGCAAAAAATGCACCCAGCAACAGCGTGATAAACATCCACAGCGTGGTCCAGGCCGCCACTTTGGCGGCAGTGTCAGCCGCTTGCTTAGCCTTGACCTTGGCGTCTTCAATGGCTTGGTGCGCTTTGCTGTAGACCTGGTCAACCCGTTGCTCGGCTTCTGGCTGGGTCAGGTTGGTCCGTTGGGCAACGATCTGTGCCAAGTAGGAGCGGTCTTCGGTGCTCAGTTGGCCGTCGTTGCTCAGGCTGCGTACAAAGATGCGGGTCACGATGCCGTGAGCGGCGTCTTCGCTGACCGCGGTGCCGCGATCATCGCGAAACAGCGTGTCGATGAAATAGTCTGAGCTGTCGCCTGAACCCTTTTTGGCGTGTGCGCCGGCGGCGCTGCTTGCTGCGGCCACGGCGCCCGAGGCAACGTTGGCGGAAGCTTGCACGCCGCTGCCGATCACGCTGCTGACAGAGCCTGCAATCAGGGTTGCGGTGACAAGCGTGGCGACTGCCCATGACAAAAAGCCGTGGGCCGTGTCGCGAAAGTACACTTCATCGCCATGCATGTTGGACCATTTGACCCGCAAGCGACCGGCCAAGTAACCGCCCATGCCCGAGGCAATGACCTGGGTTGCGGCGAGCCAGACAATAGCGGTCAGGCCTAAGCCTTTGGCGCCAATACCTTCGCCCGCCCAAGGTGATACGGCAGAAAAGCCCAAACCTGCTCCCAGCATTATCAGCAGCAGGGAGAGTGAGGCAGCGGCAGCGGCGCCAGCAAAGATAGCGGCCCAGGAAACCCCTGAGTGGCTAGAGGAGTCTTGCTGGGCTGCGGGATAGTGCTCTGAAGTCCCGATCATTATTGTTCTGCTCCTGAAATGGTATGAAGTGCAACCTTCGTTCAGGAAATTGCAGGTGCTGTGCCAAGTGTCGATTTGACATAAAAGTCATAATTTTCAATTGGTTATGTTTTTTAGTGATCGGCGCAGTCATGCAGCATGCATGATTCAAGCTAAAACAGGCGGGCGTAATGCACTGAAACAATTTGCTGGGCGGGGGTGGTGGTTGTGCATAAACAAAAACGGGAGACCTGAGGTCTCCCGTTTGATGGCATCAATCGCGGTGATGCTTTTTTTTGTGATGGCCATACGCATGGCCACGGCCCCGGTGATCGTCGCGGTAGTAGCGTCGGTTATCGCGCTGACTGGAGCGGCGATCATTGGCATCGCTTTTATTGCCCATGTAATTGCCCAGCGCGCCCCCGGCGCCCCCGCCAGCGGCTGAGCCGACCAGTGCGCCGGTGCTGCCGCCGACACTGCGACCCAGCACGTTGCCGCCTGCTGCGCCCAGTGCGCCACCAATGGCGGCTTCGCCACGGCTGCGTTTGTCTGCACCCACAGCACTGCCTGCCGCGCCGCCGACGCCTGCGCCAATGGTCGAACCTGTTGAGCCGCCGAGTTGTTGCCCGACTACGGCGCCAAGCACCCCGCCTAATGCGCCGCCTACACCGGCTTCGGTGGTGCCACCGGCCGAGGCTACGCCACTGACCAGGCCAAGGGACAACAAGAGAATCGAGGTGAGCTTCATAAGTGAGCCTTAAAAGGATGACGGCGCGATCCTGAGGCTGGAGAGGAATGCTTACAATCGGAATCCGACGAGTAACACGAGTTGTACACAATTACCTAAGTTATTGTTTTTGCTGGGGAACTTAATGGTATTTACACGGTCTGTTTATTGTTCAGACAGGCCGGCTTCTTAGGAAATCGGCCTTTTTTGCGCCTGAAATTTGTTGCTGCCGACGCTTTGTGGGAGCTGGCTTGCCAGCGATTGCTGCGACACGGTCAGGCCTATAAATTGCGTTGCTTGTATCGCTGGCAAGCCAGCTCCCACAGATTTAACTCGCCTTCGCCATAATCAGCTTCGAAGGGCTGGCCGCCTCAAGGCAGATCGCCACGAACTTGGACGTTGGCGTATGGCTGCCATCCCCCGTGCTTTCCAGCGGCACCAGCGGGTTAACCTCCGGGTAATAGGCCGCGGCCTGCCCGGCGGGAATATCAAACGCCAGCAAGGTGAAGTTCTTCACCCGGCGCTCATGCTGGTCATCCCAGATCGAAACGATGTCGACTTTCTGTCCCGGCTTGAAGCCCAGGCGGATGATGTCGGCTTCGTTGACGAACAGCACGTCACGCTGGCCCTTGACCCCGCGATAACGGTCGTCGAGCCCGTAAATGGTGGTGTTGTACTGGTCGTGCGAGCGCATCGATTGCAGGATCAGATCAGGCAATTGCCCGGTAGCGCGGGTGCGGGCATCAACCAGGTCCTGCGGCAATTCGTTGATCCGGAAGTTGGCGCGCTGGGTCGGGGTGTTCCACTGCCGGGCACCCGCAGCGTTGCCCAGGTAGAAACCGCCGGGGTTCTGGACGCGGGTGTTGAAGTCCTTGAAGCCGGGAATGGTATCGGCGATCAAGTCACGAATGCGCCCGTAGTCGGCCACCAGCCAGGTCCAGTCAATCGGATGCGTGCCCAGCGTGGCGGCCGCAATCCCGGCAATGATGGCAGGCTCGGAGTGCATCTGAGTCGACAGCGCTTTCAGTTGGCCATTAGAGGCGTGAACCATGCTGAACGAGTCTTCAACGGTCACCGCCTGCGGGCCTTCGGCCTGAATATCGATGTCGGTACGCCCCAGGCACGGCAAAATCAGCGCCTCTTTGCCGTGCATCAGGTGGCTGCGGTTGAGCTTGGTGCTGATTTGCACGGTCAGGTCGCAATTGCGCAGCGCTTGGGCTGTGCGCGGGCTGTCTGGCGTGGCTTGGGCAAAGTTGCCGCCCAGGCCGATAAACACTTTGGCCCGACCTTCGAGCATGGCGTGAATCGCTTCAACCACGTTGTGGCCGTTTTCACGCGGGACTTTGAATTTGAAGCGGCGTTCCAGTGAGTCCAGGAACGCCACGGGTGGGCGTTCGTTGATGCCCATTGTGCGGTCGCCTTGCACGTTACTGTGGCCGCGCACCGGGCACAGGCCTGCGCCAGGGCGGCCGACATTGCCGCGCAGCAGCATCAGGTTGGCGATTTCCTGAATGGTTTGTACCGAATGCCGGTGCTGGGTGATGCCCATCGCCCAGCACATGATCACGTTTTTACCTTTGAGGTACATACGGGCGGCGCGCTCGATGTCGACCAGGGTGAGCCCCGATTGCTCGACGATGTGCTCCCAGGATGTGGCGTCCAGGCTGGAGATGTAATCAAGTACGCCAGAGGTGTGCTCATTCAAAAAAGCGTGATCGAACACCGCCGGTTCGCCTGCGGCCAGGGCGTCGCGCTCCCATTGCAGCAAGAACTTGGCCATGCCGCGCAACAGCGCCATGTCGCCGCCCAGTGCTGGGCGCAGGTAGGCGGTGTTGGTCGGGCGGTCGCCGTTGGTGAGCATTTCCAGCGGGTGCTGTGGGTGCTGGAAGCGTTCGAGTCCGCGTTCTTTCAGCGGGTTGACGCACACCACTTGAGCGCCGCGTTTAACGGCTTCGCGCAGCGGTTCGAGCATGCGCGGGTGGTTCGTGCCGGGGTTCTGGCCGAGCACGAAAATGGCGTCGGCGTGCTCAAAGTCGTCGAAGGTCACGGTGCCTTTACCGACCCCGATACTTTGCGCCAACGCCACGCCGCTGGCCTCGTGGCACATGTTCGAACAGTCCGGGAAGTTGTTGGTGCCGAACGAACGCACAAACAACTGATACAGATAAGCCGCTTCGTTGCTGGCGCGCCCCGAGGTGTAGAACTCGGCCTCGTTGGGGCTCGACAGGTTCAGCAAATGCTTGGCAATCAAGCTGTAGGCGGCATCCCAGCTGATTGGCGTGTAATGGTCGGTTTCGGCGTTATAGCTCATCGGCTCAGTCAGGCGGCCCTGATATTCGAGCCAGTAATCGCTTTGCTCCAGCAACGCACTCACGCTGTATTTGGCGAAGAAGGCCGCATCCACGCGGCGCTTGGTCGCTTCCCAGTTCACCGCCTTGGCGCCGTTCTCGCAGAACTTGACCAGGCCGCTTTCCGGCGAATCGCCCCACGCGCAGCCGGGGCAGTCGAAGCCGCCGTTCTGGTTGGTCTTGAGCATCATGCGCAGGTTTTTCAGCGCGTTGTCGCTGGTCAACCAGGCTTGCGCCACACTGATCAGCGCACCCCAGCCACCCGCCGGGCCGGTGTAGGGCTTATAGCGTGGCGTTGGGGTTTTGTCGGCTTGATGATGAGTGCTCATGGCTGAATCTCCTGCACCGGGCTGTACACCCGTGGCGCGCTTTTTTGCGGCAGATGAATAAGGTTGAGGTTGTGGCGACGGGCCCATTGCAGCGCCAGGCCCGTAGGCGAGGACAGGCTGATCAGGGTTTGAATCCCGGCACGCAACACTTTTTGAATCAGTTCAAGGCTGCAACGGCTGGTGACAATGGCGGCACCGCCGGTCAGGTCGATGTGCTGGCGCACCAATGCACCGATCAATTTATCGAGGGCGTTGTGTCGGCCAATGTCTTCGCGCCCCATCAGCAGTTGGCCTTTGCCATCCATATAAACAGCGGCATGCACGGCGCCGCAGTGTTGGCCCAGCGGCTGAAACGCGCTGATGCGCTGGCGCAAGCCGTCGAGCCATTGAGCGGGCGGCAAGGGAGCGCCGGGCAGTACGTTAAGGTCGGGCAGCGCCTGCTCGACCGCTTCGACGCCACACAAACCGCAGCCGCTGGTGCCCGCGAGTTGTCGGCGTTGCTGTTTGAGGTTCCAGAACGCCCGACTGGCAATTTCGACGTGCGCGTACTGCGCCGAGCCTGCACCTGTGAGCTTGAGATCGTAGATTTCGCTGGCGTGATGAATGATCCCGCTGCCCAGACTGAACCCGACGATAAAGTCTTCAAGGTCGGTGGGGGTGACCAGCATCACGGCCTGGCTGATGCCGTTATAGGCGATCGCCAGAGCGACTTCTTCCGCCAGGGCCGTTTGTGCAACGCTGCTGTGGTCGAGCGTGACGTAGTGATAGGTCTGGCTGGCAGCTGGCGCGGGCGATGTGGTGGCGGGCGCCGCGCACAGGGGGCGCTTGGCGTTCATAGGGCATTACCAACGGGTGAACTGACCCTAAGCCTAGGCGCGACACTCTGTCGCGTCTAATCGCTAGCGTTGATCTATTGATAGATGCCGTCGATCAAGATGGATTGAGTGATTTTTGGTACAGCGCAAAACAGGCCTCAGCCAATGCCGAGCGCGGGGCTTCGCGGCGCATGATCAAACCCAGTCGCGCCAGGGTTTTAGCGTCTTCGATGGGGTGCAGGCGCAAGTCGTCCGTGAGTGCTTGCAGCCCGCCCTCAAGGGGCATCACCGCACAGCAAAAGCCGCCGTGCACTGCTTGCAGAAGTTGATGAACGGCATCGGTTTGTAACAAAGGATGCGGCGTGAGGCCCCGGCTGTGAAAGTTGTGATCGATGGACTGACGAAAGTGCATGCCGCCGCTGAGCAGGCCCAGAGGCAGCTCAATCAATGCCTCCCAGCTCAAGGGTTGTTCACCAAAGTCAAAGTGCCGTTGGTCGTAAAGTAGCCCCATGCGGGTTTCACCCAGCGCTTGGGAGTCGAAGCGCTCATGGTCGAGGCGGTCCAGATACGACACCCCCACGTCCAACTGGTTGCTGGCCAGTTGTTCAAGGATCTGCTCGGAGCTGAGTGCGGATAACTCAAAGCGCAATTCAGGGTGTTCGTGATGCAGGCGTTGCAATAAAGGCAGCGGATCAAAGCTCGACAGTGGCACCACGCCCAGACGCAATGTGCCGATCAGATTGCCGCGCCAGGCGGCGGCTTCGGCCTGCAAGCCATCGTAGGCGGCCAGCACCGTTCGGGCCCAGGCCAGCACGCGTTCGCCGGGGGCGGTAAAGCTTTCGAAGCGCTGACCGCGATTGACCAGTTGCAGGTCAAGTTCCTGCTCAAGGCTGCGCAAGCGCATCGACAAGGTGGGCTGAGTGATATGGCAACGGGCAGCGGCCTGACCGAAATGCCGGGTTTCATCGAGGGCAATGAGGAATTTCAGTTGCTTGATGTCCATCGTTGCTCCGCGAATGTTGGTCTACGCTTACGGATCTGGATATTCCAACCCTAGGAGCGTGACGCATGAGTATTTTTAGCTTTGTGAAAGAAGCTGGCGAAAAATTGATCGACCTGCTGACACCGGGTAATGCCAATGCCAGTGACGAGCTTAAAAAGCACGTGGAACAAGTGGGGCTGGGTAATCCTAATATCAAAGCCGAAGTTGATGGCGACAAGATTACCCTCAGCGGCGAGGTGGCCACCCAGGCAGAGAAGGAAAAAATCATTCTGGCGGCGGGCAACATTGAAGGCGTGGCCAGCGTTGACGACCAGATCACAGTGACCGAGCCGACCGTTGTGGCTTCGCGTTTTGTCGTGGTGAAAAAAGGCGACACCCTGAGCGCGATTTCGCTGCAGGTGTATGGCGATGCCAATAAGTACAACAAAATCTTCGAAGCCAACAAACCACTGCTCAAAGACGTGAACAAAATCTATCCGGGGCAGACGCTGCGTATTCCTGAGTAACCCCGCGCGAACTGTAGGAGCGAGCTTGCTCGCGATCTTTTGATCTTTTAAAAAGATCGCGAGCAAGCTCGCGCCTACACGTTTTGTGTGTTTTTCAAAGCCCTTCCAGCAACTCGCGATAATCCTCCAGTGCCTCAAACTCTTCGGTGTCTTTCGGGCCTTTTTTGCTGTCGGGCTGTTTGACGGCCAACAAGTGGCCTACCCCAAACGCGCGGGCGCTGCGCAGAATCGGCAAGGTGTCGTCGATAAACAGGCTGCGGCTCGGATCAAAGCCAATATCGGCGTGCAAGGCATCCCAAAACTGCGGGCTTTCCTTGGGGAAGCCGTAATCGTGGGAGCTGATCAGGCGCTCGAAATACGGCGCCAGTTCGATGCGCTCCAGTTTCAGCGACAACGAGTCACGGTGCGCGTTGGTGATCAGAATCACCCGCTTGCCAGCCTGCTTGATCGCCGCTAAAAAGGTGTCTGCATCTGGGCGCAGGGCAATCAGGTGCGCCGTTTCGAGCTTGAGTTCGCGCACTGGAATTTTCAGCTCGCGGCTCCAGAAGTCCAGGCAGTACCACTTCAACTGGCCCGCATTGTTTTCAAACAGCGGCGTCAGCTCCAGATCCGCCATGGCGCGGCTGATGCCGTGCAGTTCGGCATAGCGCTGCGGCAGGTGCTCCAGCCAAAAGTGGTTGTCGTAGTGCAAGTCGAGCAGTGTGCCGTCCATGTCCAGCAGAACGGTATCAATGTCGCGCCAAGGTAACGCTGTCATGCAAAACTTCTCCCGCAGTAGAAAAACATCCGACTCAGACAATCGGAAAAGCCGGGGTATAGTAACCCGTTCATATTGAGGAGCCGCTATGCGCCAAAAACCCACCGTACTTGCCCGTGAAATTGTTGCCAGTAGTCGATTGTTTCGGGTCGAAGAAGTGCAGCTGCGCTTTTCCAATGGCGTTGAACGTACTTACGAACGGTTGGTGGGACGCGGCAACGGTTATGGCGCGGTCATGATCGTGGCGATGATCGACAGCGAACACGCCATCCTGGTCGAAGAATATTGCGGCGGAACTGACGAATATGAACTGTCGTTGCCCAAAGGCCTGATCGAGCCGGGTGAAGACGTACTGGCTGCCGCTGACCGTGAGCTCAAAGAAGAAGCGGGCTTCGGTGCCCGTCAGCTTGAGCATGTGACCGAGCTGTCGTTGTCGCCGGGTTACATGAGCCAAAAAATTCAGGTGGTTTTGGCCACCGATCTCTATGAAGAGCACTTGGAAGGCGATGAGCCGGAACCGATGCGGGTTGATCGGGTTAACTTGCGCAACTTGTCGGGTCTGATGGAAAACCCGCAGTTCAGCGAAGGCCGTGCATTGGCCGCGCTGTACCTGGTGCGGGATCTGCTGACCCAGCGCGGAGTGTTCCAGTCGTGAGTGTTGCGCATCCCTTGCTGGCTCCCGTCATTGAACTCGCGCACCGTGCGGGCGAGGCCATTCTGCCGTTCTGGCGCGCGGATGTAGCGGTCACTGCCAAGGACGATGAGTCGCCGGTCACGGCGGCCGATATTGCGGCGCACCACATCTTGCTCGACGGCCTGACTGCGCTGGACCCGAGCATTCCGGTGCTCTCGGAGGAAGACGCCAACATCGCGCAAAGCGTTCGCGCAGGCTGGACGCGCTGGTGGCTGGTTGACCCGCTGGATGGCACCAAGGAATTTATCGCGGGCAGTGAAGAGTTCACCGTCAACATTGCGCTGATCGAACAGGGCCGCGTGGTGTTTGGTGTGGTCTCGATACCCACCAATGGCTGTTGCTACTTCGGTGGTGAAGGTCTGGGTGCGTGGCGCGCCGATGAGGACGGGACCGTGCCGATCAGCGTGCGCAACACGCCGCCTGCCGGTGAACCCTTGATCGTGGTGGCCAGCCGTCGCCATTCAAGCCCTGAGCAAGAGCGTTTGCTGACAGGGCTGGAAGCGGCGGTTGGTTCATTAGAAATGGCCAACATTGGCAGCTCGTTGAAGTTTTGCCTGTTGGCTGAAGGCGCGGCCGATTGTTATCCGCGTCTGGCGCCGACCTCGCAATGGGACACGGCTGCCGCTCAAGGCGTGCTCGAAGGGGCGGGGGGTGTGGTGCTGCAACTGGATGGCCAGCCGTTCACCTACCCGGCGCGCGAATCGTTGCTCAATGGTCATTTTTTGGCGTTGCCCGCGAAGGCGCCGTGGCGTGAGCAGTTGTTGGCGTTGGCGCAAGGTTAAAAGCTACCCCTCTGTAGGAGCGAGCTTGCCTCGCGATCTTTTAAACGATCAAAAGATCGCGAGACAAGCTCGCTCCTACGGTTTTGGCGAACAGCAAGCTAGCGATGCAATACGTATTGCCCGCTAAACCGCACTGCATCATCCCCGCCGTCCGCATTGATCATGCGCGTTTCAAGGGTCAAGCGTGCGCGGCCGTGGCGTTTGTACATGGCCAAAAACTTGTTCCATGCCGCCTCTGCTGGCGCATCGCACAGCGCAATGGCGTCTTGGGTCACGGGGAGCGGGTAGCTGATGTGGCCTTCCTGAATCACGATGTGACCGTCTTCGATCCCGGCTTCTCGCAGGCTCAGGTGCAGCCAGCCCCAGCCGGCCAGCACCGCGCCGCAGTACAGGCTGCCGCCAAACATGGTGCTTTTATGGTTGATGTTGGCGTCTAGCGGCAGTTGCAAACGCAGCTGCTTGTCGTGCCAGGCAATCACCTTAAGGCCCATTTCACGGGTGAGCGGGATGTCGTGATGAAGGATGGATTCCAGGTAACGACTGTCGCGGTTCATGCAGGGGCGTCCTGTTCAGGTCAATCTAGTTCATCAGTGTGGGGGTGGCTGCCGCTCTCGAAGTTCAGCCCGTGTTTGCGCAATTTGTCATGCAGGGTTTTGCGCGGCACGCCCAGCGCTTCAGCCAGGCTGCGCATCGAGCTGTGCGAGCGTTCGAGTTCAGCGGCGATCAGGCTTTTTTCAAAATGCTCGACCTGCTCGCTCAAGCTGCCCGAGACTTCTAGGTCAGACGGTTGGGCGCCTTCGTCCGCGCCATTGTCCAGAGCCAACTCCAGGCCCAGGGCGAAGCGTTCTGCGACGTTTTGCAGTTCGCGCACATTGCCCGGCCAGCCGTGACGCAGTAACAACGCACGCTGTCCCGGCTGCAACACGTTGGGCGTCAGGCCGTGGCGGGCGCTGGCTTCGTCGGCGAAGTGTTGAAACAGCATCAACGCGTCTTCACCTCGCTCACGCAGCGGCGCGATACGCAGCGGGGCGACGTTCAGTCGGTAGTACAAGTCGGCGCGGAACCGGCCTTGATCGGCGGCCTGGCGCAGGTCTTCCTTGGTCGCGGCGATAACCCGAATATCCAGCGGAATCAGCTGATTGCCACCCAAGCGCTCAACTACCCGTTCTTGCAGCATGCGCAGCAGTTTGACCTGCACATCCATGCTCATGCTTTCGATTTCGTCGAGGAATAACGTGCCGCCATTGGCGAATTCAAACTTGCCGATGCGACGCTTTTGCGCGCCGGTAAAGGCGCCGGGTTCATGGCCAAACAGCTCGCTTTCGACCACTGACTCGGCCAGCGCGCCCGCGTTGATTGCCACAAACGGCCCGCTGCGCCGACTCGACAGGTCATGCAGCGCGCGTGCGACGACTTCTTTGCCAGAGCCGGTTTCGCCCAGAATCAGCACGTCGGCTTTGGTCGCGGCCAGCGCGCCGATTTGCTCGCGCAGACGCAGCATGGCCGGGGAGTGCCCGATCAAGCGGGTGCTCAGTTGCTGACGATCACTCAGCGCCAGGCGCAGGCTGCGGTTATCCAGCACCAATGCGCGCAGGGCCAGCGCCCGGCGCACGCTGTCGAGCAGCGCGTCGCTGGCAAACGGTTTTTCCAGAAAGTCGTAGGCCCCTGCGCGCATGGCTTGCACCGCCAGTGGCACATCGCCATGGCCGGTGATCAGCAACACTGGCAGCTCCGGGTCTTGGGCGTGCAGTTGAGCCAACAGCTCAAGGCCATCCATGCCCGGCATGCGGATGTCACTGACCACCACGCCTGCCCAGTCACGCTGAATACGCTCGGCAAGGCCCGTTGCTTCGGCCAGTGGCAAGACGTTAAGCCCGGCCAGATCCAGGGTTTGATAGAGCGCCTGGCGCAGGTGCGGGTCATCATCGATCAAGATGACCTGAACACGCGGATCAATGGGTTGGCTCATGATCGAGAGTCCTCGGATGCTTGCAAGCTCACGCCCGGCGCACCGGCGCGCAGTCGTAGGGTAATCAGGGCGCCGCCTTCCTTGTGGTTGGCGAATAACAATTCGCCGCCGAACGCACGAATCAGCGTGTCACAAATGGCCAGCCCCAGGCCCAGCCCCTGAGTGCGGGTTTTAGTGGTGTAGAACGGCTCACCGGCGCGGCCCAGAGCTTCCATGCAAAAGCCCGGGCCGTTGTCGCGAATGTACACAGTGACGCCCTCAGCCGTGGATTGGGCACTTAGCCACAAACGCCGCGGCGGCCCTTTCTCGGTGAGTGCATCCAGGGCGTTGGCCAGCAGATTGCCCAAGACCTGGCGCAAACGTGTTTCCCCGGCCTCAACCCACAGCGTGGCGGCGGGCAGGTCGCGGATCAGCTCGACCTCCATGCTGCGCCGACGTTTGGCCAGCAAGGCCAGTGCATCGTCTAACGCGGGCTGGAGAGCAACACTTTCCGGTGCGTGCCGATCACGTCGGGCGAAAGCGCGCAGGTGGGCGATGATCGAGGACATGCGCCCGGTCAATTCGTTGATCAGCTTGAGATTGCTGCGGGCGTCGTCGATGCGCTGATGATCGAGCAACACTTCGGCGTTCTCGGCATAGCTGCGGATAGCCGCCAGCGGTTGGTTGAGTTCGTGGCTGATGCTGGCCGACATGGTGCCCAGTGCCGACAGTTTGCCCGCTTGCACCAGGTCATCCTGAGCGCGCACCAGTTCTTGCTGCGCGTGCTCGCGCTCCAGCACTTCCTTGCGCAGGCGCTGGTTGAGGCCTTCAAGGTCGCTGGTGCGTTCGGCCACACGGCCTTCGAGCTCGCGGCGGGCCTTGGCTTCAAAAGCAATGCGATCCAGATAGTGACGACGGCGCTGCATCATCAAACTGATCAACAGCATGACCACCAACAACGTGGCGCCACCAATGGCCAGTACCGTGCGTACGGGGCGATCGACCAAGGTCCGTGGCGCCAGAATATTCACGCTCCAGCCGGTCTCGTCGATGATCTGGGTCTGCACCAGCCAGGCATTCATGTCGAGGCTCAAGGGCTGCAGATCGCGAGTCGGATACGGCAGGATGGCAAAAATATCCTGACGCTCTTGCGGCGACAGTTCTCGCGTGGCTTTGAAGCGCCAATCGGGACGCGAGGTCAGAATGACCACGCCGTTGTTGTCGGTTGTCAGCAATTGTTCCGGGGTGTTGCCCCACAAGCGCTCGGTGTGATCAAGGTCGACCTTGACCACCAGCACGCCCATGGTCTTGCCATTTTCGATCACCGGCGCGGCAAAGTAATAACCGCGCTTGCCGGACGTGGTGCCCAGGCCGAAGAAACGCCCCAGCTTGCCAGCCATTGCTTCGCTGAAATACGGGCGAAAAGCGAAGTTGCGCCCGACAAAGCTGTCGGATTTGTCCCAGTTCGACGTCGCCAGCGTGTTGCCGTTGGCATCGATCAGGTACATGACTTCAGCACCGGTCTGGTTGTTGATTTCCGCGAGCAACTGATTGGCGTTGGCCAAGGCTTGAGGGTCTTCCGGCTCGACCAGCAAATTGCGCAGCGCGGGTAGCTCGCCGAGGATTTGCGGCAACACCTCATAGCGGTGCAGCGTGCCCAGCAAGTTGGCGACGTAAAGGTCGAGGGTTTGACGGTTTTGCCCGGCCAGTTCACTGCGGTAATAGCGTTCGGCCAAGTGCTGCAGCGGCCACAGCAAAGGCGCCAGGCACAGCGCCAGTAGGGCCAGGCTACGCCATCGGGGTCTGCGAGGAGCTGAAGGGGTCGTGATCATACGGCGCAGTATACCTACGCTGAAACGCTGTAGAAGCGCTCTCTCAACGGGATAAAGGCTGCCGACGACACTCGGCTGGATGAACAATGCGTAGTCGTTGGCTGCCAATAAATCGAGCATTGCCCTCTGCATTCAAAATCGACTGCCTGATCGTCATGCAACGCTGATTCTCCACTGCTCATATCGAAGATAAACCCCCTATCACGCGGCTCTCGCGGCTAGTTCAGCTTCACGCTGAGCGATGGCGATTTCTAACTCTGGAGAGCGTTTGGCCCATTGCTCGGGCGGGAGGGGTTTGGACCATTCGATGATGTCGGGGTGATCAAGGGTGGGCGGAGGGGCGAGTTTCCAGACTTGAAGCATAATTGCGACTGGAGCACCAAAAAAAACGATACCTATCAATAACCACGTTGCTTTTAAAAACTCACCAGCGCGCAAGTGCTGCCAAATACCGTCCGCGCATTCGCAACAAATCCCCCAGACAATTCCTCGCCCTTTCAGGCTGTCACGACCACCTTCAAAATCGTTACCCTGAGGCAATGCGTGCGGACCGATTTCCATATAACTTCGCATGCATTCCCACAATGACATTGCGGTTTCACAACCTCCACAGTTAAAACCCCAATAGAGGTGTTTGTTATCGTCATCTGCATCAGGATCCGGATTGTCGAAACTTATAAATAACATACCCGAAGTATTTCGGCCCGCTTGACTGACTGACGAGCTCTGAGCCGCAATAGCGGTTACCGTTTCCCAGGGCACGATCCAATAGTCACCATTTTTACGGGGGACGCAGACTTCACGGCGCTGGCGGTTAAAGCGGATGGGCAAGGGAACTGGACGGAACAGCATATTAACTAACATTAGCGCAGGGATACCCGTAACAATCCCGCCTATAACAAACATGATCTGGCTAAATTCAGGCGCTAGCCCCATGAAGCCATAAGCCATTCCAAAGTACAGCAACACCAGCGGCCATAAAATCATCAGGCCCGAACCAATGCTGTAATTGCCAACATCCATAAATATGTCATTTTTACGCCAGACAGTATTCAGAACATCGACTGGTTTCTCTCCCGTTGGAATTGGAAGCGGTGCTAGATAATCTTGCTGCGAAAACAAGCTCTTCTTACTCGTACCTGCGACTGGCACGCTCATCGTTTGATTCCTGGCTGCAAGAAAATTGAGCGTTGTTGACCGCCCAGTGGATAGCGCTTTGCGCTGTCTAGCTCTGGCGTTGGGTCATTACGCAAGGCGATTACTCCAGTGGCAGCGCTCAATGTGAACGCGACACCTCGTTCTCCCCCCACAAAGTTGAGGGCGCCTAGCATTGAGGTCAATGGGGTGTGGTATCGCAAGCGCAAAGAGACTGTAGTGGGTTGCGAAGCGAATAAGTTAGGCACCGTGTTGAATGGGCCGCTCAATCGTAAACCCTGACCTTGGGTATGAGGAATCCACTCACACCGACTGTAGTGTATCCAACAGTCGCCAATATCTTGCATAGGCTCTTCACGAGCGTATTTCCCCTCACCACTTTTTATCCGCTCGCGCATCGCTAATGTATCTAGTGGATTACCGACCATGGTGATGTCTAGATAAACATTGCTGGGTTCAGCCCCTGGCAGGTCTATGGTGAGTGTTTTGATCGCACTTTTAATTACGCCTGATTGCAAAGAATTCAACACACTCTTTGGCTCTGCGGATTCAAAGCTGACTCTGGGGGTATAAAGAATGCCGTATAAACGATCAAGTTCGTCTTGCTGGGCATCACATGTTATTGGGCTAAGATCGCTGGCGCGAGATTTGGACCAGCAGCAATAATTCAGGAAATTTTGCATAGGCGTTTGCTGGAAATACCAAGCAATCAGGTACAACACACCCAATACGGCTATCAAGATATTAAGTGGCCCCATCAGCAATAAATACCCTCCGACAGCAGCGCTTGCAGTGATTCCTCCGGTAATAACCCTAAAAGTATAAGTTACGCCTATTAACGCTTGAGTTGTGAAGGCGAGAACTTGCCCGCCGACTACATTTCGACGCATCTTCAACCAAGGGTCTATAGAGTCGTGAGAGTTTTCTAGTTGTTTCTGTAAAGATAGAAACTCCATAGCAGCAGCACCTGCTGAAAGCCCACCAATTACCGTTCCAAAAAGCGTCAATACAGGTGCAACAGACCAATGGCTATTTGAAAACTTAAATGTAAAAACCCTATCCTTTACCCCTCCCCTCACCTGACTATCAATCACCGCCACCAACGCTGCCCCGGCATATAACGTCGCGGACACGGTGTCATATATCCTCTGTTGATCCATCCCCTCCAACTCACCTGCCTGCCCCAAATAATTACTGGCATTCCAGCTATTGAGCAGTAACGCTGTCAGGGCGATCAAACCACCACTATTTTTAACTGCTGGTGAATCGACTATTTTAGAAGTATGACCAAGGCCAATGGCTTTGCCCGTGGTATTGACCCATTGAGTCAGGTCTTCCGCGGCTTTGCCGAATTGCTGCAACACCTGATATTTGCCTTGGCTAATTAGTCGCAAGCCAATTTGGTGAGCCGCTCGGGTGGCGGTCATCATGGCAAGCCACGGTCCTTTCAGCGGTTCTCCCGGTTTACTGCTGAGCAACAACAATGATGCGCTCAGGCGTTTAACAAGCGTATTCCAAAGGCTAGTGGCATTGCCCGCCACCGTACTGAGGCCAGAGAGAATGTTGATACCCTCCGGCCCCAGCACCTTACTCATTGCGGCCATCGCATTAGCCTGATTTTCGATTTCCAGCGCGGCCATCAATTCAGTCGCACGGCTGCTGGTATTGACCGCCCCCTCAAGTGTGGGGCTCCAGCCGTAAAACAATTGCCGCAGCGCCCCTTCATCAGTGCTGCGGACATAGTCCGCATATTGCTCGGCCCCGATTTTGCGCAAGCACTGAGCGCTAAGGCAGGCCAAGGCCAGTTCATCCAGCCATTGGCGGTGTTCGCTATCGTCGTAATCCACAAACCATGTGCCGCTGTGGTGTCGCAGCAAGTACACGCCACGGTCGGCATAAAGAGCTTCGTGGCGGTTTTTCAGGTGGTCAAAATGTGCCGGGGCCGTTTCGTCGAGCCATTGATTCATGGCTGGCAGGTCGATGTACTCCTCAACTTTATCGCTGGCGTGACGGTTTTCGAGGTTGGCTGCTTTGGCAGCGCGGTAGTCACGAACAACAGCCTCGACTTCGGTGTGCAATGGGTACGGGATAAAGCCTCGAACAGGCGCCACAGCGGCCTTTACTTCAGCCTGTACTTTAAGCAGCAGTGCATCCGCTTCTTTATGGCCGTACTGGCGACCGCGTTGCTGGTTAATGCGTGATTCTTCTTTGAACAACTCATCCAATCGATGATGGGCCTTGAGCAAGGTTTTGCCTTGCTCTGGCGTCAATTCAATATCGTGCTCGCGATAGCGATAACTCAGGTTTCCCGCAACTTCAGCGCCGTCTTCTGTAATCAAACTACGAACAAACCCGCCAATACTCAGCCGTAAGTTGTTATCGGCTTGCCATTTTTCATGCCGAGATTCGATCAGTTCTTGTTCGTGGTTGATGTCGCGCAATACGCCGAGATCGTCATCCAAACACACCAGTACGGTGTACAAACCGCGTGATTGGCTGTGGGCGGTTTCCATCAGGCTTTGGGTCGTGGTCGGCGCCCATGACACGGCGCTCCACTCGCCCGGCGCAGGGACATCATCGGGAACCGGCGGGTACTGCGCAGCCACTTTCGCTCGCTCACTGAGCCAGTGCTGGGTGTCGGTATAGGCTTTGATCGTGTTGGGCGTTGGGTCTTTAATCGCCTCATTGCCCAATTCATCCGCACGCTTTTGCAGTGTGGGCTGATTGCGCTGGTAATCGATCGCCAACGCCAAGTCATAGGTGCTCGGGATCAACTCACCCATCACCTGCTTGGCTTCGCCCAACGGCACGCAATGCGGGGCTTGCAGGGTGTTCGCGACTTGCCGCAGGTCCAGACGGCGCATGCGTTGGGTGCGATTTTCGGGTTTGCTGAGTTGTTCGCAAGAGGTCAAGTTCAGCGGGATTTCGCTGTAGAGCATCCAGGCTTCCTGGTGCTTATCCAACGCTATACCGCTCTGAGTGCCGACGTTGATGACGGTGTCATCGCCATCCAGCTCTTGACTGCGCAACAGGTTGTTTTCAGCCATCGCATAACGCTGAAGCGGGCCGTCGCCTTGCCACACATAGAGAAAGCCTGTACGCAAAAGACGTGCTGCTATCGGGTGACTTTGGGTCTCTACGCCGGGCTGGAAGGCCGGGTGGCTGGCAGGCTCTTCGCTGAGGGCGTAACGCACCGGGACGACAAAGATCTGCGGCTGACTGGCCGGACATTGCTGCACAGTGCTGTTGATGTCGACGTGATCGCGGGCACTGGCTGCGCGTCTGGCTTCAGCCAGATTGACCACTGTGGCAAGGCTCTTATCGAAGCTCATGCCACGTTCACTTTGGGCGTAAAGCGCGCAATCAAATCGTCCACTAAGTGTTCAATCACGCGGGTGAGTGCGGGCATATCCATGACTCCTCTGACGTGAGGGCTCACTTCAAAGAAAGCAGCCTCAGCACAAAGGGATGAACGCTAAAGGAGGAACGCGCTGGCGGATGTAGGACGCATCTCTAACTCTCGGCAGAAAGAGGCCTTATTGCTAGTTGTAGGAGCAGTTCTTGCTCGGGTTTTTTTGATCTTTAAAAGCAAAAGATCGCGAGCAAGCTCGCTCCTGCAAAGGGCTTTTTCAGCGTTGCTCGGCCACGCATTCGTCGAGTGCAACGCGCCAGTCTGGCTGGCTGACGTGCCATTCGCGTACTAAACGGCTGCAATCTAGGCGCGAGTTTTGCGGGCGGGCCGCTGGCGCCGGGTAGGCGCTGGCTGGAATGGGCTCCAGCGTTGCGCACTGTTTGCCTTGGGCCGTCAGGTGCTCGGCAATGGCTTGGGTAAAGCCAAACCATGAAGTTTCACCTTGGGCGGTCAGGTGGTAAACCCCCCACGCCCCGGCCTCACCGGCTTGCCAGCGTTCGATCAAGGCCCGAGTGCTTTGCGCGATGGTGCCCGCCCAAGTGGGTGCGCCGATCTGGTCAGCCACCACACGCAGCTCCGTTTTTTTCGGCAGCAAACGTTGCATGGTCAGCAGGAAGTTTTTGCCGTGGGTGGAGTACACCCAACTGGTGCGCAGGATCAAATGCTGTCCGCCCACTGCGGCGATGGCTTGCTCGCCCGCCCGTTTGCTTTTGCCGTACACGCCCAGCGGGTTGGGTTGATCGTCTTCGGTGTAAGGCGCGGGCTTGCTGCCGTCGAACACGTAGTCGGTGGAGTAGTGGATCAGCGGAATGCCCAGGGCTTTCGCTTCTTCGGCCAATACCCCTGGCGCCGTGCCATTGATCGCAAACGCCAGGTCCGGCTCGCTTTCTGCCAGATCCACAGCGGTGTGCGCGCCGGCGTTAATGATCAAGTCAGGCGCGTGTGCGCGTACCTGAGCACGGATTTGCTCGGGTTGACTCAGGTCCAGCGCGTCGCGCCCCAGCACTATCAGCTCGCCCAACCCGGCAAGATGCTTTTGCAGTTCGATGGCCACTTGGCCGGTTTTACCGCTGATCAGGATTTTCAACCGGATCGAAGGCTGGCTCATGCGATCAGATCTTTGGCGTCGGTGAAGCCCAGGCGCTGGCCTTGGTAGCTGCCGTCCTGAACGTGTTGGCACCATTCCAGGTTGTCCAGGTACCACTGCACGGTTTTGCGCAGGCCGGTTTCGAAGGTTTCTTCAGGCACCCAGCCCAGTTCACGTTCGATTTTGCTGGCGTCGATCGCATAGCGCTGGTCGTGGCCCGGGCGGTCCTGAACAAAGGTGATCAGGTCTGCAAACTGTGCGACCCCAGTCGGGTGCTGAGGTGCCAGCTCTTCAAGCAGCGCGCAGATACCACGGACCACGTCGATGTTTTTCTGTTCGTTGTGGCCGCCGATGTTGTACGTCTCGCCGACCACACCTTCGGTTACAACCTTAAGCAGGGCGCGGGCGTGGTCTTCAACAAACAGCCAGTCACGCACTTGCAGGCCATTGCCATACACCGGCAGCGGTTTGCCAGCCAGGGCGTTGAGGATCACCAGCGGAATCAGTTTTTCCGGGAAGTGGAACGGCCCGTAGTTGTTCGAACAGTTGGTCAGCAGCACCGGCAAGTCGTAGGTGCGGTTCCAGGCACGGACCAGATGGTCAGCCGCTGCTTTACTGGCCGAGTATGGCGAGCTTGGCGCGTAAGGCGTGGTCTCCGTGAACAGATCATCGACGCCGTGCAGGTCGCCATACACTTCGTCAGTCGAAATGTGATGGAAGCGGAAGGCGCTTTTAGCGGGCTCTTGCAGCTTCGACCAATAGGCGCGGGCGGCTTCCAGCAGGCTGTAAGTGCCGACGATGTTGGTCTGGATGAAATCTGACGGGCCGTCGATGGAGCGGTCAACGTGCGACTCGGCGGCCAAGTGCATGATCGCCTGCGGCTGGAAACGCTCGATAATGGCGCTGACCGCGGCCTGATCGACGATGTCTGCTTGAACGAGTTCGTAGCGGGTATCCGTTGCGATGCTGTGCAGCGATTCAAGGTTGCCAGCGTAGGTCAACTTATCGAGGTTGAGCACTTCGTGCGCGGTGTTCTTGATCAGGTGACGGATCAGAGCTGAACCAATAAAACCGGCACCGCCGGTCACTAAAATGCGCATGTGGATATTCCCTATTCCCGGACGGACTTAAATCATGTGGCGCTGCGCAGTGAGGCGCAAGTGGGAATGGTCGGGAAAACGCTGCTTAAACTGTAGGAAAATCAGAAGCTTTGGTTTTTATATCGATTTATATCTGTTTTTAAATCGATATTTAGCGATTTGTATGCGATTAATGGATTTTATTGTGGATATTTATCGGATATAAAGGCGTTCTGCGTTAACGCAATACAGACCGCTGTCATCCGTTTGCGGTCTGGCTTTTTTATGATCCCATTCACCTCTTCGACGGTTCCCTGGAGTCCTGACGGTTATGACTACTTTGCACAGCACGCCCCGCGCTGACGGCTTCCACATGCCCGCTGAATGGGCGCCACAGACTCAAGTCTGGATGATCTGGCCTGAGCGCCCGGACAACTGGCGGCTCGGCGGCAAGCCCGCGCAGGCAGCGCACGCGGCCGTGGCCAAGGCCATCGCTCGTTTTGAACCGGTGACCGTCGGGGTGTCGGCTGCGCAATACGAAAATGCCCGTGCGCAACTCGATGTGCCGAATATCCGTGTGGTTGAGATCTCCAGCGATGATGCCTGGGTGCGTGACAGCGGGCCGACATTCGTGATCAACGACAGCGGCGACGTTCGGGGTGTGAACTGGGACTTCAACGCGTGGGGTGGCTTTGACGGCGGTCTGTACTTCCCCTGGAATCGCGATCAACAAGTGGGCGGCAAAATCCTTGAAATAGAGCGTTCTGCGCGCTATCACACCGAAGGTTTTGTGCTTGAAGGCGGTTCGATCCACGTCGATGGCGAAGGCACGCTGATCACCACGGCTGAATGCCTGATGAACCGCAATCGCAACCCGCACCTGTCTCGTGAAGAGATTGAAGACGTCCTGCGCGCGCATCTGGCTGTGGATAAGATCATCTGGCTGCCGGACGGCCTGTTCAACGATGAAACCGACGGCCATGTGGATAACTTCTGCTGCTACGTCGCACCAGGCGAAGTGTTGCTGGCCTGGACCGACGACGAGCGCGACCCGAATTACGTGCGTTGCCATGAAGCGATGAACGTTCTGGCCGCCAGCACCGATGCCAAGGGCCGTCCTTTTGTGGTGCACAAAATGCCGATTCCGGGGCCGATGCATGCCACCCAGGAAGAATGCGATGGCGTGGACAAAGTCGCCGGTAGCCAAGACCGCAACCCGTCGGAGCGTCTGGCCGGGTCTTACGTGAACTTCCTGATCGTCAACGGCGGCATCATTGCCCCAAGTTTTGACGACCCGATGGATGCGCAAGCCAAGGTCATCCTGCAAACCCTCTTCCCGCAACACGAAGTGGTGATGGTGCCGGGCCGTGAATTGCTGTTGGGCGGTGGCAACATCCACTGCCTGACCCAGCAGCAACCCGCGCCGCGCAAAGCCTAATCGATTCAGCTCCAGCCTGCGGACTGAATGGTTGCTGGGAGTAAAAGCTGGCGAGTGGATCAACGGTATGGAAATTGTGGGTACTTAACAAAATTTTCACGAAATTGACACCTTGCCTTAACGACGGCTAGGATCCGCATCAACGCCTGTGGCGATAAGCCATGCACCAACTTTTTGAAAAGACCCTTACGGAGTCTCGTAAGGGTCTTTTTTTGTTTATGTGAAGCAACCACCACTCAATGTTTCAGCTTGATACCCACAGCGCGTCTCTATTCAGAAATAAGGAAAATAAAATGTTAAACAAACGGATAGGTCTACTCGCTCTGGGCGTACTCAGTGCTACCCAAGCCATGGCTAACGATCAAGCTGACGCAAAAGGCTTTGTAGAAGACAGCCACCTCAATGTATTGGCGCGCAACGCCTACATCAGCCGTGACTACAAAGACCACAAGCAAGACAAAGCTGAATGGGGCCAAGGCTTCCTCGGCACGTTCACCTCGGGCTTCACCCAAGGCACCGTTGGCGTGGGTGTGGATGCTTTCGGCATCTACGCATTGCGTCTGGACGGCGGCAAGGGCCGCAGCGGCGCAGGCGGCATCGACTTCTTCAAGCAAGACGCTGACGGCAAAGCGGCCAGCGACATCGCCAAAGCGGGCGCTGCTGTGAAGTTCCGGGTGTCGAACACCGTGCTGAAGTACGGCGATCAAATGCCTGCTCTGCCAGTACTGATGTACGACAACTCGCGTCTGATGCCAGAAAGCTACACCGGTACGCTGTTGACCTCCAAAGAGATCAACGGTCTGGAAGTCAACGTCGGTCGTTTCACTGCCGAATCGCGTAAAAGCGCTGAAGGCCGTGACAGCGGTGATCTGAAAAGCATCAACGTGTTCGGCGGCAGCTACAAGTTCACCGACAACTTCTCGGCCTCGTTGTACGGCTCCGAGATGGAAGACGTGCTGCGCAAGCAATACCTGGGCATGACCTACGTGCTGCCGCTGCAAGACAAACAGTCCCTGACGTTTGACTTCAACGGCTACCGTACCCACGTAGATTCTGACTACGCGCGTGACGTGCTGCAGGTTAACGGCACAGACAACAAAATCTGGAGCCTGGCAACTACCTACGCTTTCGGCGCGCACTCGGTGGTTCTGGCCTACCAGAGCAGCACGGGCGAAATCGGCTACCCGTACGGCGGCTACCGCAATGCGAACGGTGTGGGTGATGGCGGTAACACCATCCTGCTGGCTAACTCCTACTGGTCTGACTTCAACGGCAAAGACGAGCGTTCCTGGCAGTTGGGTTATGGTTTCGACTTCGGTGCCGTTGGTATTCCGGGCCTGACCTACAACATTGCCTACGTTCGTGGCAGCAACATCGACGATGGTTCAGGCGATGGCCGTGGTACCGAGCGCGAAATCTTCAACCAGGCCAAGTACGTTGTACAAAGCGGTCCGGTTAAAGACCTGAGCGTGCGTCTGCGTGGTTCGTGGTTGCGCGTTTCCAGCAGCGCCAGCGACTACAACGTCGGCGGCAACGAAGTCCGTGTATTTGTTGATTACCCAATCAGCATTTTCTGATGCGACTGGCCTGACAGACAGGCCGGACATCTGAATAAAAAACGCCCCGATTGGGGCGTTTTTTTTGTGCGATTTTTGGCCCCTAGAAGGCTGTTTCTTGCGCACATTCACGCAACCAATTCATAAACACCTGCAAGCGTTTCGCAATGGCGTTCAGCGGCGGGTGTACCAGGTAATAGTCGTAAGGGCCGCACTGGCTGAAACCGCCGAAAGGCAGCACCAGTTCGCCGCGATCTACACGCTTTTGCACCAGTTGCTGACGACCGATGGCAATGCCCGCGTGGTTTATGGCGGCGGTTACGCTCAGGTCGGAGCGGTCGAAGGTCAGGGTCCGTTTGGGCAATGCCGCGAGCAGGTGGTGCTGCTCGGCCCACAATGACCATTCGGCATCAAAGGCGGCGTGGTCCCAGGCCAGCGAGTCGTGCAGGGTGGTGCAGTGCCGCAGGTTGTCCGGGTTTTCTTGCAGGCCATGACGTTGCGCATATTCAGGGCTGCACACCGGGGCCAGACGTTCTTGCATCAAGCGGTAGCTGGTGAGGCCGGGGAATTCGCCATTGGCGTAGTACAGGGCCAAGTCGATTTTGCGGGTGCGAAAATCGATGTTGTCATTGCCGACCCGCAGGTCGAGTGAAACCAAGGGGTAACGGTCGATGAAGTCCGCCAGCCGCGGCACCAGCCAGCATTGAGCGATCGAAGGCCTGACATACAGCGCGATGGACCCGGCAATTTCGGCCTGTGATGACGGTTCCAGCGCTTCGGACAGTTCGCCCATCGCGCTTTGCAGAATCTCGAAAATGCGTTTGCCTTCGTCAGTCAGGCTGATCTGTCGGGTCAGACGCTCAAACAGTTTCATCGACAGCGCCGTTTCCAGTCGGCTGATGCGGTGGCTCACGGCGCTGGCGGTGACGCACAGTTCTTGCGCGGCGCGGGCAAAGCTCAGGTGCTGGGCGGCGACCAGAAAGGTGTGCAGGTTGGCAAACTGGCTGCTGTTGAGCCTGGAACTGATACGCGGAGGAAGGTTGAGCACGGCAGTTTTCCCTAGGCTAAACATTCCGGAAGTGGCAAACGGTGCATCTTGCCACATCCGGTTTTGCGCTTGAATCAGCCCTTGCTCAGCAACTCACGGCCCTTGGCCAGGTACGCGTCCATCTCCTCGCCAGGTACCATGCTGCCGCCGGTTGCCCACACCAGATGCGTGGCTTGCGCCCAGTTCTGAAGGTTAAGACCTGCGCGCTGCCAATAGCCTTGCTGGTCAGCCAGTACCCTGGCAATTCCGGGCACGCCCGCTAACGCCGAAGGCTCAAGGCGCAATCCTTCGTGGCGCTCCATCAGGGCCAGCAAGCTGTACATTTCGTCGTCACTGACGGTGTAAAAACCATCCAGTAAACGTTGCATGGCTTTGCCGACAAAACCTGACGCGCGGCCTACGGCCAGACCATCAGCCGCCGTCACGTTATCAATGCCGAAGTCCTGCACGCTGACTTCGTCATGCAGCCCGGTGTAGACGCCCAGCAGCATGCACGGTGAGTGCGTCGGTTCGGCGAAGATGCAATGCACGGCATCACCGAATGCCAACTTCAAGCCGAAGGCCACGCCACCCGGCGCGCCGCCCACTCCGCAAGGCAGGTACACGAACAAGGGATGTTGCGCGTCTACGGTGATGTTGGCTGTCGCCAACTGCGTTTTCAGACGCTCGGCGGCCACCGAGTAACCGAGGAACAGGTTGACCGAGTTTTCATCGTCGACGAAATGGCAGGTCGGATCGGCCTCTGCCTGCTGGCGGCCCTGAGCAACCGCCACGCTGTAATCAGAGGCGTATTCAATGACCTCCACGCCATGGCAACGCAGCGTGTCTTTTTTCCATTGCCGCGCATCGGCCGACATGTGCACCGTGACCTGAAAGCCCAGTGCGGCGCCCATGATGCCAATCGACATGCCGAGGTTGCCCGTCGAGCCGACGGCAATTTTGTACTGCCCAAAAAAGGCCCGCGCTTTGTCGCTGTCGAGCAATGCGTAGTCGTCATCGAGGGTTAACAACTCAGCAGCCAGCGCCAGGTCTTCGGCGTGCTTGAGCACTTCGTAGATCCCGCCACGCGCTTTTATCGAGCCCGAAATTGGCAGATGGCTGTCACGCTTGAGCCACATTGCACCGGGCAGGGGCTGGTCATAGCGCTCGCTCAGCACGTGCTGCAGATGCGGGATCGGCACAATGTCCGACTCGATAATGCCGTTGTTGGCGACGGTCTCGGGAAACGCACGTTGCAGGTAAGCCGCAAAGCGGTTCAGCCGAGCGCTGGCATCGGCAACGTCAGCGGCAGTCAGCCCCACATCGCCGATGGCTTGTGCGACCGGCGTCACGCCGGGGTTAAACCACGTGGTGGGTTGCAGCGCTACCAGGTGGCGAATCAGCGGGTAATGGGTGTACCAGCTTTCACGTGTTCTTCCCAAAATCATGGTGGGTCCCTTCAAGCGATCAGGTGCAAAGTACGGGTTGAATCAAACAACGCGCGGCGGCACGGCTAACGGCACCGAAGTCACTTTGCTTTCAACCATTAGAAGGCATGGCACAGGAGGCTGACAAAGGATGGATCATCAGGGGGTAGATGACGTGAGGTCATCTGTAGCGAGCGTGCCTCGCGATCTTTTGATTGTTTAAAGACCGCGAGGCAGGTTGCGCAGGGGGTTAGAAATCCCAGCGCGTGGTGACCATTACGTTGCGCGGGTCGCCGTAGTAGGCCGAGGTATAGAAGCCGATATTGGTGTAATACACCTTGTCGAACAGGTTGTTGACGTTGAAGGTCGCTGACAGGTTCTCGGTGAGTTGATAGCGCGCCATCAAGTCCACGAGCCAGTACGGGTCTTGGGTGAATTTTTCCGAGCTTCTTTTGCCGCTGTTGTACAGCGTCTGCCATCCAGCACTCTGCCAGCGTGCGCCGCCGCCGAGAGTGAGTTTGTCTAGGTTACCCTTGAGTTTGTAGCTGCTGTAGAAACTCAATTGGTCTTGCGGCTCCCAGGTCGAGACTTTTTCGTCAGTGTCGTTCTCGCGGGCAATTTTGTGTGTGTAGCCTGCTTGCAACTGCCAGCCAGGGCTAAGTTCGCCGGAAATCTCTGCTTCGTAACCTTTGGTTTTAGTCTTGGCAGACAGGTACGCAATGTCGTTGCCTGGAATCGCGTTGAAGAGTGTGTCTTGTATCGGCCGGTTGTTTTCATGCACTTCGAAATAGGCGAGGCTGGTGTTCAGGCGGCCTCCGTAAAATTCGCCCTTGATGCCCAGCTCATAGTTCTTGCCTTCGTTGGGCTCCAGCATTTTGCGGGTACGGTCCAGGTATTCGGTGTGCGGCTGGAAAATCTCGGTGTAGCTGGTGTAGGCGGAGAAGTTGTCGTTGAGGTCGTACACCGCGCCTGCATAAGGCAGGACTTTACCGCTTGCCCGGCTGTCTCGGGTGCCAGTGACTTGGTAGTTGGCGACGCGCGTGCCCAGCAACAGGTGCAGGTCATCCATCAGGCTGAAGCGACCGGCGATGTAAGTGCCCGTCTGGCGCGTTGTAACGTCGTTGATGCGGGTGGGCTGATTCCACTCGGGCTCGATGGCTTCACCATGCCACTGGTAGAAATCGTACGAGTTGTCGAAATAGGTGGCTCTGCCGTAGTCCTTACCTTTCCATTTGGCATTGGACAAGGACTGGCCTACCACCAGTTGGTGTTCTCGGCCGAGCAGTTCAAACGGCCCCGAAGCGTACACGTCCAGGCTGTCACTGGTGGTTTTGCCGGTGTACTTTTGCGCCCAGATGGAGCTCTCGGTAGCAGAGTCTTGAGAGATATAACCCAAAGGTGCGTCGTAGCCGTTGATCTGATGGTTGTACTGCGCTTTGGTCACCCAGCCATTGGCAAAGTTATGTTCGAGGGTCGCGAATACCGTGCGGCTGTACTGCGCCCAGGAACTCCACTTGGGGCCGTTGTTGAACGAGCGGGGTACATCCAGACGGTTGCCAACGGCATCAAACACCGTACGAGAGCCTGTCCAGCTTGAGCCTTTTGGATCGCTGTCCAGATAGTCCGCACCCAAAGTCAGCAGAGTGTCTTCATCCAGATCAACTTCAAGAATGCCGTAGTACACGCCGGTCTTGCGTGAGTAGTGGTCGAGAAACGATTGCTTGTCCTGGTAGGCCGCGACTGCCCGGCCACGCACATTGCCGGTTTCGGTCAAAGGGCCGCTGACGTCAACTTGGCTGCGGTAGTTGTCCCAGGAGCCAGCGCCGAGTTCGATGTTGCCCTGAAAGTCGGCAGTGGGCTTTTTACGAATCAGGTTGATGGTACCGCCTGCGCCGCCCGCACCGGTGAGCAGCCCGGTCGCGCCTTTGAGCACTTCGACCCGATCATAAATGGCCATGTCACTCAGCGTCTGGCCCGCCGAATATTGGGTGTCCCGCAGGGTTGGAATGCCATCGTATTGAAAATTCACGATGGAAAAACCGCGTGAATAGTAGTTGGTGCGCTCGGAGTCGTAGGTCGATACGGTGATGCCCGGCGTGTGGCGCATCACATCATCAATGGAATTGAGCCCGAAATCGTCCATCACCTGACGGGTCACCACTGAAATCGACTGCGGGGTTTCTCGTGGGGTTAACACCAGACGCGTGGCCGTGGCGATGGTGCCGGGTGTGTAAGACCCAGTCCCTTCGGTAACCGACCCCAACTGGTTGGTGGTGACTTGAGTGGCCCCCAACTCCAGTGCGGCTTCGGACGGGCGAGCAACCAGCACATAGCCCCCATTGCTCTGGCGCTCGGCTTGCAGGCCGCTGTGGGCGAGCAAGCGCTCCAGGCCTTCTTCAACGCTGTATGAGCCCTCTAGCCCGTCGGTTTTGAGGTGGCGAGCCTGTTCCGTGTCGAACGAAAGGGTCACTCCCGCTTGCACGCCAAATTGAGTCAGCGCCTTGCCCAGCGGGCCTGCGCCAATCTGATAGACCGTCTGGCTTTGCGCACACGCTGGGGTCGGCATCAGCGCCAGACCGGACAGGCTGGCGAGAGACGCGCCAAACACCGCCAGCCGAACAGCGCGCGTTATCTTTGTTGGGGCATTGAGAGGAAGCGGGGGCATCGGGTGATCCTTCCGTTAGTCTGGCAGAGAGCCGCTGTATTCGCGGTTTGTGTCAAAGACGGATGAGAATCAAAATCAGCAAGGCTGTTTGCTCACTTTTTTGAATTGAGTTCATGCAGGCTCGATGCTGGCCCAATAACGCGTCATATAGCGCACCTTGACCGGCAAGGTTTTGCTCAGGTTTTGCAGCACAGTGTCGGTGTCATCAATGCGAAAAGCCCCTGAAATACTCAACCCTTGAACCGCCGGGTCGCAGCGCAGCACGCCTGGGCGATAACGCCCCAACGCTTCGACAAAGTCGCCCAGCCGCCAGTCGTCCACGCTCAACATGCCCTGTACCCAGGCCGTCGACCCGGCAGGCAAGCGTTGAATCTCGTCGACTTCATCGCGATCAAACGTGACTTGCTGCCCGACCTCTAGGCGCACAGGCCGCTCGACATGCTGAAGCGGGCGTACTTCAACGGCGGCTTGCAGCACGCAGACGCGTGTTTGCTCGGGCAATTGGCGCACGCTAAAACGGGTGCCGAGCGCCCGAACGCTACCGTCAATGGTGTGAACGACAAAGGGGCGAGGGTCCCAGGCTTTGGCGGTCTGGACCAGCATCTCGCCCTGATACAACTGGATATGCCGCTGCTCTGAGTCAAAACGAATATCCAGCGCCGTGTCGGCGTTCATGTCCAGTTGTGACCCATCATCCAGGCGCAGCGAGCGGCGTTCACGCCTACCTGTACGTTGCTCAGCGAGCATTGCGCGATACGGCACCTGCTCCACGGCCAGCCATGAAGCGCCCCCCACGGCCACCAGCATGCTCAGTATTTTCAACACATCGCGGCGCTGCGCCTTAGCGGCGCCCAAGCTGGATAACGCCGCTTGCTTAGGCATCATCGACCATTGCTGTTGCAGCGTTTCGACGCGTGCCCAAGCCGCCGCATGCTGCGGGCTGGATTGCAGCCACGCCTGCCAAGCCCGGTGTCGGGCCTCACTGACCGTTCCGTCATTGAGTTGCACATACCAGGTGGCGGCGGCTTCGAGCGTTTTAAGATCCAAAGAACACGGCATCACTGTTCGACCAGCAACAGGCAGCGGGTCATCGCGCGAATCAGATGATTTTTAACCGTCGTCACCGACACCCCAAATCGCTCGGCGGCTGCCACATACGTCAGTCCTTCAAGCTGAACCGCCAGAAAAATCTCCCGCGTCCTGGGGCCCAATTCATCGAGCAGCGTATCGATTGCAATCAGCATCTCGATGATCGACAAGCGCACCTCTGGCGAAACCTCCACCGGTTCGGGCCTCTGAGCCAGGGCAAACAGATAAGCCTGCTCAATGGTGCGGCGGCGAGACTTGTCGATCAGCAGCGAACGGGCAATCGCGCTGAGATAGCCACGCGGCTCGCGGATCGGCACATCAACGCGGGCCGTCATCACCCGCACAAACGTATCCTGAGCCAAATCCGAAGCATCGGCCGCATTACCCAGGCGCACGCGCAACCAGCCTTTCAGCCAACTGTTGTGTTCGCTGTACAACTGATGAAGCGCTGAATGATCGAGCGACGACATGAGAGAGTCACCAAAAGCGTAAATGGTAATCGCTCTCATTGTCGTGATGGCACGCCAGTAATGCAAGGGGGGAGGGGCAACTACCTTGCGGACTGTCTGCACATCCCCCGTAGCAGTTGACGAGCTTTGCGAGGCTACGTTCGACTGTGAAACAGTCGTAAATCAGATTGTCGCGGTCTTTCAGTTAAACCGTGGTTTCAGGGTTTACGATCGCTGCGCAATCGGACGTAGCCTCGCAGGCTCGGCAACTGCTACGGGGGTGCAAATTCCTAAAACCGTCCGCTAATCCCCAGCAGCGGGCCTTTTTGCACGATGTCGTACACAAAACCGTCGTTGCGATAATTCACGCCCATGGCCCGGTAGCCGGCCACCGCCGAAAAGCCGGGTGTGAATTCCCAGCCTGCCAGCGCTGCCACGTCCCAGTCTTCACGCGATTGCCCGGCACCCACCATGCCCCAGGAAGATAACCAGAACCGCTCATTGAGGGCGTAGCGCCCCCGCAGTCCGACCATGGCGTCTGCCCAAGTGGCGTTGTCAGAGCCAGAACTCCTCGCCGTCTGCCCACCATGAAGGGTCAGGGTGGTGCTGCTGTACCAGACGCGCACGCCGCCCGCGACGTCGACCCGATAATCGTCATCGCCGAGCACCGTATAGCCGCCGCCCAAAAATCCTGATGCTGTTTTGCTCTCTACCTCCAGCTTGGACCCTGTGGGCAGACGATTTCGGGTGTCGGTTTCGATGTACATCAGGTCGGCGAGCACGCTGTAAGGCCCGCGCCGCGCTTCGCCCATGAACATCACCGACATATCGACGGTACGCGCGATGTCAGAAAAGTCGGACTTTATAAACGTCGTCCCGGTGCTTTTGTGGCCGACGTGCCCGCGGATCCCGGCGCCCCACAGATAAGGCCCGCCGTTGAACTGCCACTCATCGCTGTCTGCCGCGTTGGCGACAGTCGGCAGGCCGCTTGCGGCGCTCGCCAAGGCCCCACACAGCAGGGCCAGGCGAGCGTGTTTGCGCCGCAACCTAGTGTTACTGAGCTTCATGGCGCCTCCCCGTTCAGTGCTGCGTCAACGAGAGCGCAACACCCTCGGCGGCGCAGTCTTCTGTCGGTTTATTGGCTGCCTTTTGCGCCACCTGGATTTCTTCCTTCGCGGCTGCCAAGTCCTTCAGGAACGCCGGATTGCTGTGCAGGCTGGCCACGGTGGCGGCGCCCATGATGCGCCCGGCATCCACGTCGCTTTGCCAGTGGGCGTTGCAGATGACGCGGCTTTGGCCATACGCCAGGCCGCGGGTCATCAGTTCGGTGGCGCGTGCCGGGTTCACCTCTGCGAGGATCAAGCCCCAGGCCCAACCTGCCGCCGAGTGACCGGAGGGCCAGGAACCGTCGGTGCGCAGCAGCGCTTCCATGTCTTTGCGGCAGGTGCCTTCGTCATGCACCACAAAAGGACGGGTGCGGTTGTAGGCGTTTTTCCCGGCATACGTGGAGCCACCGGCATCCGTCAGCGTGCGCTGCATCAAGGTGTAAAGATGCGGTGTGGTCTTCTCGCTGATCTGCGTCCCCATCGCACACGAGAACGTGTTCGCCGGGCCCGGGAATGCTAGCTCGGCATCCGTTGCCGCGAGTTTCTCCCGGGCCGTGCCGCGCAGTGCCAGCGCCGCCTGCCGTGCTTCTTCATCTCGCGCCAGCGCCGCAGAGTCTGGTTTGGGCGGTGCGCCGAGCAACGCCAGGCGCAGCGGCAAATCCGCCGGGGTCAGGTAGCCCGGAGCCAGCTTGAAATGAGGATCCGTGATCTTGGTGGCCGCCTCTTCGGCAAGCACCAGCCCCGACCACAGCAGGCCAGTCAGGGACACGGTCAGCCCCAACTGCTTATGTCGTTGTTTCATCGTGTATTCCCTTGTCTGTCCTGTCGCGGATGGCAGCGGCGTGAGCGGTTAATCAAAACGAGTACAGCGCGTTCAGATAGGCACCTGCGCCCACCTTTTCACCTGTGAGCGGGCTGTTGCGAGCATCGGAGACCAAGGCGTAGGTCTTGATCCCGCCTTCCAGTGCGATTTGGGGTTGCCATTGCCAGGTGAGGCCCAGCTTCAAGGTCACGTCGCGCATCCCGCCACCCGGGTGGTATTCCTCGAATTGGGTGCGTGCCGCTTGTTGAGCTGTGACGCCGAAGCGCGCCATCATGTCGTTCTCATTGCTCCAGGTGCCGTACAGCGTCGAGTCCAGAGTCAATGTCGAAGACAGCGCGTAAGCCGTGGCAAAACCGGCTTCAAGGTACGCGGTGTGGCCCAGACGCTCGCCCCCGTAATTGCGGTTATCGCTTGAGCGCAGGCCGCGAACAAACAGGCGGCCCGCTGGCAGCGTCCAATACGCTTCAGCCCCGACCAGCGCAGTGCTGTCCAGGTTGCCCATGCCCCGCAGATAGTCATCACGACCGTCCAGGGTGTGGATTCTTTCCTTGCGGCCTTGGTCATAACCGATCAACAGCGCAAACCCGAAAGGCGACAACCCCGGCAAGTCCCAACGCAAGCCCTCAGGGAACGCCGCGCTAAACGTGCCCCATTCTTGGGTCGGCAGCACGGCCTTCAATTTCAGCGACGGGAACGCCGCGTAGTGCGACGAACCTTCGTACAGCGGGCCGACACCAATGCCGCCACCCACGGTCACGGACGGCTCACTGGCGTCGTCTGCGTAGACCGGCAGCACCATCGCCAATGTGAGCATTGCACCTGTCATGAGTGTCACGGGATGCTTGAGAAAGTTTGAACCGCCGAGGGTTGTCATTGCTTCTTTCCTTGGGTGTAAAACCAAACGTATGGGCGTGTGTGCAGGGTTATGAAAGTCGGGCGTTGCTCATTAGCGGGCGACAAGCTGCGGCTTTGGGAAGCTCCATTGGCCATTCAGTAGTTGTTCGCTCGGCTGATAAAGCCTGACGGTGTAGTTCCAGCCAGGCGTGGTAGGCAGGCAATTGGCGATCTTCGCGTCGCAGCCGCCGAACTGGATGACAATCGAGCCGTCCTCACTTTTCTTGGCGGTGAGGTTGTTCAGCGAATAGGCGTCTTCGGGGTTCTTCTGGAAGTAACCGTCGGCGTTATAAACACTGACCGACCAAAAACCATTGACCGGGACTTCTCCAACTTTCAGGCGGTAAACGGCGTGCCCATCGTTCTGCGGCATCACGCCGCCCAGGTAGATAGCGTCCTTGGCCGGGTTGCCGCCCCATCCCGTGGCCGTGCCGATCAAGTGATGGATCGGATTGACTGTGCCCTTGGGGCCAAAGGACTGGTTGTAGTCAGGAATCGTCGAACCCAGGACTTCCAGAGCCTCACGCACTTTTTTCTGGCTCGTCTGATCCCACTTAGGGACTACAAACTCCCCAACCTTGGCCTGGCTGACCGTCATTGCATCCTGCAGTGCATGGACCTTTTCAAGGTCTTTACGATCTGCGGGATCGAAGAAGGTGCGCACAGCCACAAATACATAACGGGTGCCGACGGACTCTTTGGTCAGTGTCTGGCGGCCGGCGCCGTAAGCGACGAGGGGCACGTAGTGATCTTCATTGATCACCGCCATCGACATGAAACGCCCATCGGCTTCAGGCAAGGTGATCGTGACGGGGCCTGCATCGAGATCGAACACCGCTGACGAATAGAGCGTGTCCCGATTCATACGGACCACATTTTGGGCGTCGATGGGCACGGCTTCGCGGCTGTGAACAAACCGGCCCAAACTGCCAGTTGCCACCATTTTCCCCAAATAAAGGTCGGACTCAGCACGGGCAAAGTTATCCACACCCACCGGTATCGCCGCCTCTGGGGATGACTGAGCGTTCGCACTTCCAACAACTGCCAGCGCCATGGCAAGGATGCAGACCGCGGATGAAGGGGACATTTAAACCTCTTGGTTTATAGGTTGGCGTTAGTTTTTTGACTGTATAAGAACGCCTTGGCGCAAACTTGCCATTTGGTGCCAAAAGCAATGCGAGCGCGCACGCGAGAGCCGCCCAGCAAAGGGGCACGTGTTGTGTGGGAGGGGTTAGGCGGAGGGGTTAACGGTCTTGTTTCAAGAGGGTGCGATAGTGCGACGGCGGGCTGCCCGTCCAACGCTTGAAGGCGCGGGTAAAGTGCGCGGGATCGCTGTAACCGACCATGTAGGCAATTTCGGTCGCGCTGTATCGGGCGCTGGCAATCAATTGCATGGCTTCACTGCGACGTGTCTCGTCACGTAATGCGTCGAAGTCGATGCCGCAATGTTCGAGACGCCGCTGCAGTGTCCGGGCCGACAGTCCAATTTTTCTTGAAATAGTGACAAGTTTGGACAGTTCCTGATCCGCTACCTGCTGGACGAGCGCGTCAGCGGCGTCGGCGGTTGACTTCAAGGCTTGGGTGGTTTTCCAGGCACTGTCTCGACCGGGCTGTAGAGGAATCTCGAGCAACTCACGATCAAATTCGATCATGTTGTACTCAGCGTTCATCACCAGATTCGGCCCCAGATACTCCTCAAGCGCCTCATCGCCGCGCTCCCTCGGGTTTTTCAGATGCACACGAATGGCACGAGGCTCACCGGACATCAGCGGGATTTTTCTCAGCAGCGCCAGCGTGCCCAAAATCACCTGCTTCGGGTCGGCCCCGTGGTGCCCGTTAAAGTGATGAATCAGCTTCGTCACCCGGCCTTCGGTGATGATCTTCACGTCACTGCCTTGATGCAGCAAATCCGTATGCACTGCCGCCAATGCACACGCCTGAGCAAGATTGGTCGAGCCCAGCACCCATTCGCCCCAGACACCGAGCGAACGCACCTCAATCAAATGCCCCACCGACGCCCCGGCAAACGGGTCTTGGGTGACCGCCGCCATCTCATTGGCAATATGAAAACAGGCCGCGCGCGGAATCCAGGCTTCAGGGTTTTGAAACACCTGCGGGGAAATCCCATAACGCCGAAAAAACTCCAGCGGCGACACCCCGCGCATCCCCAGATAAGGAGCAATTTGCCGAAGCGTACTGAGCTTTATCGAGGGCGCAGCAATCGTCATCGCGTTCATACCTGATCAAAAGGCAAAAAAATCGGCAGGGAGCAGCGGGAACAGGGTGTTTGCGCCTGTTGGCGCGGGTGATGGCACAGTTAACACGATGTTTGTTTCAGGGACAAGGCGGTGGGGGGTGGGAGGTTTTTTTTTGGGGCTGTAGCTATCTCTTCGCCGGTTTCGTGATTGAGCTCGCCCAATTTATTGCTCTTCTTGCTGTACAGCTGAGTTCACAAAAAGCCCAACTATCAGGCCCGCACACCGATATAGAGCTCTAAATCTATTGGCAGAATCTCATTTATTGCTGAAGAAATTTTCCGGATTTGTTCACTGGTTAGTTGCAGCTCACCATCGCATTCGGCAGCTAGGCTTTTCCAGCCAAGGATGTCTAATACTGTTGATTCATATTCAGGAGGGACATCTAGTTCAAACTTGATAGAGCTGTCGTCGCTACCGATTGCGGGAAAACCTGTGATTTCTAAGAACATATTAAGTCGCCGATTATTTTTATTTTAAGCCGCCATTCGATTATTCCATCTACCAGGCTTGGAGTTTATATCAAGCGCATTACCCGATGCGTCAACTCACGTTACAGGTAAGTTGGAATATATATTTATCGTTCTTAAAATGCTTGCCTGCCAAAACCTCAATGCTCGAAAGCTGCGTGTCAGTGAGGTTATAACCCTCGTCGCCTCGCTGTGGTGATGTCCAGTTCATAATTTTTGCTAATTGGGTTTCGCACCCCTCTAGAAGCTCAATTTCAAAGGCGAGAGATTCGCTTTCTTTGTCAAATGCTTCAACAACGTAAATCATGGCTCAACCTCTATTTTTTTATCCGTATCTTTTGTTTGCTCACCTGTTTCGTGATTGAACTAGCCAAGGTTATTACCTTGCTCGCTGTACAGCTGAGTTGACAGTAACCCCGATTATCAGCCTCTCACACTAATATAAAGCTCCAAGTCCATTGGCAGATGCTCATCAATTGCGATACTGAGCTGCTTTACTTGGTCGTTCGTCAGCAACCATTCACCTTCTGGGCTTTCGGCCAAGTTTTTCCAGCTAAGAATTGCCATTACAGCGGCTTCATACTCAGGTTGAACGGTTAGGTCGTATTTCAAAGCGTCGTCCTCATCATCGTCCTTTAAAAATCCACTGATCCATAAAAACATGATTCATCTCCTGATTTATTTAGGTGTCGTTCTGCCGGGCTTTGCCGGGTCTATCTGTTCGCCTGTTTCGTGATTGAACTCGCCTAAGTGATTGCCTTGCTTGCCGTATAACTCAATGGCAGCTGTCTTGCTGTCCCATTCGTAAATACGGCCTTTTCTGTCTTTCCAGCGACTGCGTTTGGCTCCCCCACCCTGGACGCTGCTTTTGGATTTAACTGGAAAAGCATCTGGGAATGCAGGCAAGCCTAATGGAGGCCTGTGATATTTGATATCACCGCCACCAACAGGCTTTGTAAACACCACATACAGCGACGTCAGTCCACTGTCTGCCGGGAAAACCAGAATACAGTCGTCGGTTGTAATGTCTTCGCCAGGCAGTCCTTCAAGTTGACTATCCGTATTCTCTGCGATCGGATGCACGAGAATAGTGCCCAGTTGCGCGCCGCTGTCATCAGGGTAGACCAGCGGAGGCATGTGACCCAGGCGCCCATTCTGTGGTGTCCAGAGAATAGTGATGCCATTTAGCTCGGCTTCCAGCACCGTTTTTGCCGCATTCCACTTAACCTGCACCGTGCGTACCGAGTCGTCGCCTGACGCGCCCGTGTGAATGCCGTACACCTGTAACACGCCTTCAGCATCGCGACGGAACTGAAAGCGCACCCGCGTGGTGGCCCTGCTCATGCTGCGTAGCTGGTCGTCAGTGTGCAGTGTGCCGTCGCCCATTTTGGTGGGCAGCATGCCGAGTATAAAAACGCTGGCAGGTCCGCCAGCGCCGCGCAGTGCCCAAGTCATGCGCTGTTGCATGATGCCGCCACCGGCCATACGACCCAGTCCGGCATCGGCGCCTAGAGCTAACGCTATAGCAGTGGATGCGTCAGGCAAAAGCATGGCGCCAGCGACCATGACATTACCGAAATGTGAAGCGGGTTCTGTGGTCGTTCCAGCGTCGGTGCTGCACCAGTTTTTAGAGAGGCAGGACTTGGCAAAGACTTGATCTGTTCGCTCTTTGGGGGATGGCCATTCATCTTTTGCGATGTAGACCGGTTCTGGCTTGGAGGGGGGATTCCATGCTGCCCATGAAGCGCCACCGTTCGGAAGTCGTGGCTGCCAGTCGTCGCTTGGAAACCAGTCGTCGTTTGGAAAAGGGTCGCCCGGTTTATTCTTCTTCATGGCACGTCTTGTATGACTGCAGAGTGAGTCATGGAGCGTGCAGCTGTATTTCGGCCTTGGTCAAATTGGCTCGGTTACAGGGCGTTTCAGGGTATTCAGAAAATAGGCAGTGGCACGCAGGTGGGGGCTTTGACAGGCGTAGGCCTTGGCTTGGCCCCAGAAACAAAAAAGGCCCACCTTTCGGTGAGCCTCTTTCGGTGTTGCGTATGGTGCGGCACCAGGAGTCGAAAGACTTTATATCTATATGATTTATAATTTATTTATTGTTAGGGTTATGCGCTTCTATCTCTAAAACTATCCTCGGGCACTCGCCCGATTGTCTTCCACTAGGAACGTAGTAGGTTCTGCATCAGAGCCAAACCACCAAATGATCACGGAGATGATAGTGAGCCCGAAGAAAACTCTGCCTGGCAAAGTGAAAATGCCAGGACGCGATTTACGTAAAGCGCAGCTCGTTTAGCTGCCTTCAACTTTATCGCTTTCCGCCTCGTCAAAATTTGGATTTCTGTATCCGGGCGCAAACATTGAGCTCTCCACCCCGTACAGAGCCAAGGGATCGCTAAGCCATAGGCGGTAGGCCTTGTCTTTGATGCTGTGGTCAGGCGAGGAGTCCACGTGGTACTGCTGCAAGACGTACCCAGCCATGGCCGCACGAACTCGAAGCCTTAGGACACCGTCAGGCATGTCGTAGTCGCACATCATAATCTGTGCACAATCCTTATCAGGATGAGGGACAAGAGGGAGGTCGAGCATTCGATTCCACTGGTCATCGTTCTTCTGGTTCTCTTTGGCGAGTGGCTTTTCTCCCAGTTGAACTTGAGCAGATCCGATTCGAGCTAGAACAAAGTCCACAAACTTTCCGCGCTTACGATCGTACGCGCGGACGTGCCAGCGCAAGCCGTCGCAACTGATAGCGAACGGCACAATTTCCCGTTCAGATTTTCCCGAGCCCGAGGTGTAGCTGATTTTCACCACTTGGTTGAGGCTGATTGCGCGCGAGATTGGCGCCAAAACCTCTACTTTCGGCTTGCTGAGCAGCAAAACCGATTCATTTAGGATGAATGGCTTCTCTCCATCCAGACCGTATCCGTACCCATGGGAGAGAGCCGTGAGCACGCGCTCAGGCGAATGCGCGACTAGAGGCGAGAACGTCTCGCGCATCACGTAGTGCTTGGTCACAGTGTCGAGCTCAGTGTTCTGAGGAGCAATCTCTCGATACTGCGCGAAATCACGGGTGGCAGCTGCCGCGCCCACCCCGAACCTATCCATGAGGTCAGTGCGTGAAACGGTCCCCGTGAAATACAGTCGGAAATCTATGTACACCAGACGCTCCCGTTGCGCCTGGCTATATTCGCTCAAATCAATCATTTGCTCTCCGTCTTGCCTTCTTACGGTATTGCCTTCGTACCTGCCTTGCGGAATGCCCCAACGTCTGGTCGGGCGCATCTGAGATCCCACGATAGCACATGAGAGTGCTTGACGTAATCAAAATGACGATGATACATTTCGCTTATGGCTTGTTCTTGTGTTCATCTGTAGCACCTTAGGTGCTTCAAAAAGATGGCTCGGATGAAATGTCAGAACGCCAGAAACACAAAAGCCGGTCAAGGTACGAACTTGACCGGCCTTCGGAAAAAGACGTCTGAATCGGCTCCAGGTGTCTCTCGCGCTTTGTGGAAAAAGCTTGTGGATGGTAGCCCCTATGGGGTCCTTTCGCAAGGGAGCGAGTTCTGTGTTTGAGCCATCTCGAAGGAGGCATTCTATGTCCCAGCTTGAGATGTTCGAAAAACCCGATGGGGAAGGCGAGGTTATCTACCGGATGACCATCACCACCAAGTCGGGGAAGGTGATTCGACGTGCTAACGGGCAACCGTTCCGTATCGTCATTCGCCCAAAAGCGACCAATTGATAATCGCTTAAACAGAGCCCAGGACACATTTTGTGTCCTGAAGGCCACTCGCTTCGTATATGAAAGGGTTACGACATGTCTAGATGTACAGCACCAATACGCGGACATAGCTCAGCTGCAGCGGCAGCGGCCTGCCCTGCGTGCCGCTACCGCAGCAGCTCTCGCTCCTACACCCCATCATTTGGTAGCAGTGGGAGTAGCTATAGCAGCTATAGCAATAGTGGTGGGGCTGGCAGATCGGGCGGTGGTTCAAGGCCACGCTGGTCCAAAGCTGGTTCGTCCGTGTCATACACATTGGATCAGGTGCAATCACTTCAGCCAATTCGCCAGACCATCGAGACTCGAGCAGCGGCGCAACCTGACCTGCGTGACGTATTTCTGTGCCACGCGTGGGACGATCGGCAAGGGGCGGCCAAAGAGCTGCACGAGCTTCTAGTAGCTGCTGGTGTCAAGGTTTGGTTTAGCGAGAAGGATCTTGGGCTCGGTGTTCCGATGATGCGCGCCATCGACAAAGGCTTAGCAAATTCGCGAATTGGACTCGTGCTGGTAACTCCCGCGCTGTTGGCTCGCCTCCCCAAAGAAAGCGTTGCCGACAAAGAGCTTTCCACGCTCTTGGCGAGTAACCAACTAGTTCCCATCGTGCATAACACTACATACGACGCACTTCGCAATGTCAGCCCGTTACTCGCCTCCCGAAGCGGCCTGGACACCGCTGAAGATTCGATGTCGGTGATAGCTGAAAAGATTGCCGAGTTGGTCGCGTTCTAGATTTTGCAATCAGTTGGTTCGTTATCCTGCTGCGCTTGCGTGAAAAAGTTCTCCGCATTATTCGAATAGACTGACCGCTGGAGAAACTGTTAGCGCAAGAGTTGGAGCCTGTTTCCGATCCCTATCTGCTCTCTGTAAAGAGCAGCTAGGGGTCGGTTGGCAGCGTAGGGCTCGGGTGTAGCAGCTTTGGCTCGATAATTGCCATTGGTAATTGGCCGCAGGTTGTCATTGAATATCTATAGAGTGTTAGGTGAATCGATATAATTGGCCCGGTGTCGTGGGATTATATCGCCTAAGGATTAGTTATGATAAAGCCACCGTTCAAAATTCTTAAGTCTCATCTGGTAGACGCATTCTTTATTACGCCTGATAAGTTGTATCGCGAATTCGAAGTGCCTCTAGAGGTGGTGGATAGATTCAGAAGCGGGCGAATCTATTTTCTTGTAAAACGACGTAAAGTGCGATTTTCCAGTGCCTCGCTGAGCAAAAAGTGCCAGATCGTGTTTAAGTATGCCTCACAGGGCATGCTGTCGCGCCCTCACAAGGTCGACATTGCTCAACTGATGCACGGCGCGCCGGCTATCAATAAAGAATTCTTTCCGACACCGGCCCATCTGCAATCAATGATTCAATATGTCGAGTCCGCAGATGAGTATGAGCGCCTGTTGAAGCGAGAGCCCATGGTTGCAGCCGTCATGCCGGGAAGCGGGGAGAAGGAGCGTGCGGATCGGGCAATCGCCTACCATTTTCTGACACCTGTGGACCCGATGCCCAAGGATGAAAATAGGCATATCATCTTTGCTCATCAACTGCTGCGTGTTACCGATGACCTTCCGGAAAAGTACGAAGTTATGTACATCGGCAAGGCCATGGAGCTGTCTGACCGAATGGATGGGCACAAGCGTGTGCAGCAAGCCCAAGCAGAATGCGAGGACAATGCGGAAATCTATCTGTACTTCTTCACGCCACAGTTCGAGGCGATGGCGTCTCGCGACGGCATGGTCATCAAACAACCTAAAGACTATATGACCTTAGGGGAAGAAAATCTTGTGCTCGCCGCCGAGGCCGGTTTGATCAATTACTTCAAACCTGAATTGAATGTTCAGAATAAAACAACGGAGTTGCGTAAAAGCAAGACCATGGCTCGCGTGAAGAGTTTGAAATACACTCATTTTATTTCGGAGTGTAATTTTGATGAACATGACTATGCGTTCGAATCGTCGAAAGTCAAGAAGAGTGGCGTGCACGAGAGGATTTATTCACTTTGACGCAGAGCAGGCATTTCCTACTCATGTTGACGTCTGCTTTGAGCCGGTTGCTGTCGGTCGTGACTATCTGAATCACATCCCAGTTTGAGATTGAAAGCCCATGACGTTTCTAGGCGCTGAGCGAGCAGTCGGATAGTAAGCAGATAGTAGTATCGTGTCGTCTCGTCATGGCTGGCGAGACAATGCTCTATGAACCAAGTCAAATGCTTTCGCTGCCAAGCCCAGGGTGTCGCTCGCTGCCAGCGCAGTGCAATTTTATTCTGTATGGTTTGTGCCTGCCGTAAGTGACGTTGCCGCGTCGCGTGCGATCCGGTCAGCACTCCAGCCAAGAACAGCTCCATATCGAATGGCTTGCTCATGCCCGCCCCCCAATGTAGGCAGCGACTACGTCAATCCGACCGTGCCCCAGTTCATAGCTGATTTGCCGTCGGGCTTCATGATCAAGACGCTGATCTAACTGGCAGCATTGGCCACCGTTAATAGGCGCGCGGTGTTGGGTGATTTGCTCATAGCGCTCACATGCATAGGCCGCTCGTAGCTCATGGAAGCCTTTGAGGTTTTGTGCATGTAGGACGTCCCGTGCCGGGCGGACGACTTTCTGCAGAACACTCAAGTAACTTTCGCTTGGCGCAATCAGGTTGTGGCTACCCGCAGGCGATACCTGCTCCGCAAATCCCAGCGTTATTCGAACTTTCTCATCCACCGTAATCCAGCGGGGAGCGGATGCACCGGCACGGCCGCCTTTGGTGCCGTCTTGGATGTTGATCTTGCCGAATTCTCTAGCCTCCCGACTTAATCGTGGCAGATCCGCCAAGATGGCCTCACGCAAGCGCATGCCGGTGGCTCGCGCCAATAGAACGATAGCGGCGGCCCTTAGCTGATGATGGTTGCAAAGCGCATCGACGATCTGCTTAACCTGTTCGTGGTCCTGGCCCTGCGGCACCGAGTGTCGAACCCCGGTGCGCTGCATACCCAACGCCTTGCTCGGGCTTGGCAATTTCACGCACTGATCACCGCGAAGCGCCGCCATGGTCCTGTTAACGCTGGATAGCCGATTTTGCGCGGTGCTGATGGCGAGGTCACCGCGCCCAACCAGGTCACGGAGATACGCCGCATAGTTGGCCAACACCTTCCGATCAACCTGCCGCGCATCATTGATACCGGGCCCCAGTTCGGATCGGCACCACTTCACAAATGCCTGCCACCGATCAGAATGCGCCTTGACCGTGCCGTAGTGGCCGCCGCCGAACATGTCTTTCAATGCCTGCGGTCCTGCGTAGCTCAATTGCCTGCCGTAGCCGAAATTGCGGCCATCGTGTCTACCCACCAATGCCATCTCAATCACCTCATCTCCCGTTCTCCGATCCTCGCCCCACGTCATCCCGCCAAGGATGTTGAGTGTTATCAGGGATCAAGGCCCCTGCGACCTGTGAGGGTTGTCCACTAACGCGGGACTGACGGCTCCTTACGACCAGGAGCTTGGGCATCTCATGATCTGGCCTCCTGGACACCGTTGCCGGTGGGCGGGTGGAGGCTGCGCTGGCTGACGAGACCGGTGCCGCGAGATCCTGAGTCGGGTGAAGGCAGCTACGCGATGACTGGGGCATGCCTGACTGTCAGTCAGGTGCAGTCCATTCCTTGGGCTGCGGCACCATCATCTACATCGCTGTTGCTGGTGACTTCGGAGTTTGTCACGCCGATTGTCACGAGGGGGAATGCCGCAAAGCCTTGTACGAGGTGGCCTGCAGCAGTGGTAGGAGCGTCCGTCTCTTTCCGGGAGAAAGAGACGGGCGCAGGTTGGCGCACGGGAATGGCCAAGCGGATAGGTTGCTGCAGGGCAGCTATGAAAGGGGATGAGTTGCCGCAGTGGGCACACTGTCAAAGTAGGCATCCATCACATCGCTGTGACCGTGCGAGCCGCCGGACGCTAATCGCACTTTGGGAGAACCACCACCATGTGGCGTAGCCTTAAAGGTTCTGGCTACCTGGGTTGCTGTCGGCGACAGCGCTTTGCCCGATCTTTTCTACGCCTGTGGATAATTCGGGTCAAGACTCCAATTTTCGGGAGTTCTGCGGCTGTGGATGAAATTATCCACCGGTGGAAATCTGTGGTTTTCCACAGACAGTTGCGTTGGCTTTAGATTTTTTAAGTGAGGTCCATCCTAGCAGGGCGGCTTTGCAGCCCTGCTAGGATGGACCCGCAGGGTTGTAGCGGCCGAGATCCAGGGTCGACCTAGTAAGAGAGGTGAACTCTAAGCGGGAAAAGCATTATGCTTACTTATTCATAGATAAAATCGTAGTATGCCTATTTTTTCCCGCTAAGAAGCTTAGGGTGTTTGTATGATTAAGGATTCTGCAAAATGGAGGGCGGAGTTAACTGGTGTTGCTAAGTTTCTAGAGAAAAAAACCTACCAGCTCAGATGGAGTGATATCACGTTCTTTCAGACTGAAAGAAACATAATGACAGCTTTTTATTGGATAAGGAAAATGCTCGAGTCGAAAAAGTCGTCGCCGAAAATAATGGCGTCTTCACTTAAACTTCTCGAGTTTGAAAGAGGGCTGATTGGAAGTGGGGAAGTTGTCGGGCCGATACTCCAAGTAAACTTTGATATGGAGCATCCAAAGGCGATCACTCGGGATTTAGTTTTTGTATGTCATCAAATAGTACATAGTTACATTTTTTCTCTGGCAGTTGGTTATCAGTCCGGTCTGCAAGGTTTATATTTCTCTTCGGATAGAGAACATCGAAGTCGCTTATTTTTTATATCGGTTGAAGATTTAATAAATACCATAAAGATGGTAGGGCTTGATACCGATGTGGGGTTTTCTCCTTGGATAGAAGAGAGGCTTCAATTTCATCGCGTGCAGACAGCGTTTCCACAACCTTAGTATTCTATTGCAGGTCATTGATTTTAATAGATTTGTAGTGAGTCTAGCGAAAGCCTAGTTTGCTTTGATCTTCCCTTGACTAGCCGCTTGGAGAATCACGGGGGCAGTTGCTCCAAGATGTATGGCAACCAATGCGCTCATTTGAGCCTGGATTACCTCCATATAAAACCACACGATTCCACCGCCCGCACCTATCATGAGAATGGTTGAGACCCAGTAAAAAACTGACGTAATCCATTCGGGGCGGCGTGACTTCTTGATTTGTCTGAGCTTATAAAGTGCAATAAACTCAGGGATTATTCCTCCCGCTATTCCATAACCTATAAGCTCAACGTTCATCTTCTTCCTTAACGTCAGAATACTTTTCCCTGCTCATCTCTCTAAATGTTGACCAAATGTCGCCTAATGTGCTTTTTCTGGATTTTAAGGTGTAGAGCTTGCCTTTTGGTGACCGTGGAATCAGGGATTCTCTAACTCGATTGTCAGAGCTAAGTACCTTTATGACTGTCTCCTTCGGGAAACCTGTTTGAGTTGAAACACCCTGTGCGGTCCGGTAATCCCAGCGTGCGTCTCCCAAGGCAGCGATCACACGCGACGTAACTTCAGCCCAAGTATTAGGCGTTCCCTTTTGCTTTTTTTTGATCGGTCTTGTCATGGATTAAGCAACTGTTCGTTATGATGTGAAAATCTATTAAACTTTTTGACTAAATTACCCTTTAGCCCAGATGCTATACACAGATTAGCAAAGCCTGATGTAGTCGTACAGCTAGGACTTAGTGTAAGTACGTAGTATTTCCCACGGTGGTGTCAACCGGGCAGGGTGTAATTGTTGGGTGGGGGATTTTTCAATCGACTGACGAGACACTGGTCAAGCGCTCAGTTTTTCAAATCACGCTTTACTTTTAGTTGGGAGACATTGACTCCAATCTGATTCGCGAATTCGTGTGGAGTGACATGCTCCTGCCGGTTGGCCTCCAGGTACCGACTCCACCAGTTCATGATCAGCCTGCGCTCCTCGATGAACTCGGCCTTGTGGATGTAAGCGGCGCGGACGTTGTTGCGCTCCTTGTGGCTCATCTGCCGTTCAATGGCTGTCTCCGACCACAATCCTGACTCGATCAGTGCGCTGCAGGCCATCGAACGAAATCCATGCCCGCAGATATCGGTTTTGGTGTCGTATCCCATCGTCCGAAGCGCGTTGTTCACGGTATTTTCGGACATGGGCTTCCAGGGTTTGGCATCCCCTGCGAAGACCAATGCGAATTTGCCTGTGAGTGCATGGATTTTTTCGAGTAGCGCCACTGCTTGCGGCGATAAGGGTACTAAATGGATATCCCCTGCCATCTTCGTACCCCTTGTGGAAAAGGGTACTCCCTCCAACGCGGGTCGAGTGTCCGGTATCTCCCAGGTGCCGCGCTTGAGGTCGAACTCGCTCCAGCGGGCGAAACGCAGTTCGCTGGATCGTACAAACACATGCAGCGATAGCATCACCGTCAGACGGGTAAGTGCGCGGCCTTTATAGGTGTCGATCCGCTCCTGTAGTTCCGGCAGTCGCGATAAGGGTAGAGCGGGGCGATGTACCACCCGCGGGGCTTTGATCAAGCCTTCGAGGTCGTAAGCAGGGTTTGTGGTGATAAGCCGGAGGCGTTTTGCCTCGCGCATAATGCTCTGCAGGTAGTTTTGTACCCTTAAAGCAACGTCGATCGTTCCGCGCTTCTTGATCGCTTCCAAGGGCTGCATAAGGTCATGGGTGTCGAGATCAACAATGGCGCGTGCGCCGATTAGCGGGAATACGTGGGTTTTGAGGCGGTTCATCACTGTCTTGGAATGGCCTGGTGCCCACTTGGCCGACATTTCCGCATGCCAGTTGAGCGCAACGCTTTCAAAGGTTCTGCCTTTGATTACGGCTTCCGCCTTGGCTTGGTGCTTGGTCTCTATAGGATCAACGCCATCCGCCAGCATTCGCTTGACTTCCAAGCGCTTGCGGCGCGCATCAGCGAGGCCAATGACGGGGTAGTTGCCGAACGAGGTTAGTCCTTCGCGTCCGTCAGGTTTGACGTAACGGAGCCGCCAGCCTTTGCGGCCATTGGGTTGGACTAGGAGGTAGAGGCCATCGCCGTCGAAAAGCTTGTAGGCGCGGTCTGTAGGTTTTGCCAAGCGGCAAGCTGCGTCGGAGAGCGGAGCTGTGGTGCGCGACATAAGGGTACTCCCTTTTATCGAAGTGACCTGTATCCCAAACTCTACCCTTAAAACGGTTGGAATCCACCAGTTTCTGACGGAAACCGATGGAACGCCAAAACGAAAAAACCCGCCATAAGGCGGGTTTTTCGGGGGTTCCAGAGATTTTGAAAGCCTTCTCTGGAACCTTGTATGGTGCCGGCACCAAGAGTCGAACTCGGGACCTACTGATTACAAGTCAGTTGCTCTACCAACTGAGCTATACCGGCGTTATGGGCGACGAGTATACCCGGATGTTCTAGCTTGTAAACCCCTGATAACAGACTATTTTCACGATCCGCGCTAACGCTGGGGTGTAGGCGGATGGCGGTCGCTGAAGTACTGGCGTAAATACTCGACGGTGACGCGGATTTTGGCGGAGTTGGCCAGCGGGGCGGTGTACACGGCCCAGATGTTTGCCTGCTGTCGGTAGTCCTGGAGGATGTGCACCAATTTGCCGCTTTCCAGGCTGTCGCGCACGTCCCAGTAGGAGCGCAGCAGGATGCCTCGCCCATTAATCGCCCATTGGTGGACGACTTCGCCGTGGTTGGCCGAGAGGGCGCCGGTGACTTTGACGCTTTCTTCGCCTTCCGGCCCTTGCAGGCGCCACAGGCCGAACGGGTGGTCGCGTTCTTTGATGACCAGGCATTCATGGCCCGCGAGTTCGGCCAAGGTGCGCGGTTCTCCGTGGCGTTGCAGGTAGTCGGGGCTGGCGCACAGGACGCGGGCGTTGTTGGCCAGCAGTTTGGCGATGAGGTTGGGGGCGATGTTGTCGCCAATCCGGATGTCGAGGTCGAAGCCTTCTTCGATCAGGTCCACCAGCCGGTCGAACATGTCGAAGCGGATGTCCAGCGCGGGGTAGCGCTGCGACAGTTCTGAGAGCGCCGGGCCGACATGGCGACGCCCCAGGCCGAAACTGCTGATGATTTGTAATTGCCCACGTGGTTCTTGGTGCAACGCCGAGACTTCGTCGCTCATCTGCTCAACGGCATCGAATATATGCAGCGCCCAGCGATAGACCCGCTCGCCGTCGTCGGTCACGGCCACGCGGCGGGTGGTGCGGTGCAGCAGACGTACGCCGATGTTTTGTTCCAGCAGTTGAATGCGTTTGCTGACGTAGGCAGGTGATGCGCCCAGTTCGCTGGCCGCCGCGGCAAAGCTTGAACGCCGGGCCACGATGACGAAGACGCGCAGGTCTTCGAGGTTAGGCAGATTATTCACAAACCGTGTCTTATCCATCATCAGTTCGCCTGATTATCTTTCTTTGGTCGCTTTATACCATGGGCTCACTTTCCTTCTTCAAGAGTTCGCCCCCATGAGCAAGACATTCAAAATTGCCGCCATCGCCGGTGACGGTATTGGTAACGAAGTACTGCCAGAAGGCCTGCGCGTTGTGGAAGCAGCGGCCAAAAAGTGGAACCTCGATCTGTCGATTGAAATCATCGAGTGGGCCAGTTGCGATTACTACGAGCGCCACGGCCAGATGATGCCGGACGACTGGTTTGAGACGCTCAAGGGATTTGACGCGATCTATTTCGGTGCTGTGGGCTGGCCCGACAAAGTGCCGGATCACATTTCGCTGTGGGGATCGCTGCTCAAGTTCCGTCGCGATTTCGATCAGTACGTGAATATCCGTCCTGTGCGTCTGTTCCCAGGTGTGCCGTGCCCGCTGGCAGGCCGTGAGCCGGGTGATATCGATTTTGTGGTGATCCGCGAAAACACCGAAGGCGAATACTCCTCGGTGGGCGGGCGCATGTTTGAAGGCACCGAAAACGAATTTGTCCTGCAAGAGTCGGTATTCACCCGACGCGGTGTGGACCGCATTCTCAAGTACGCTTTCGAAGTGGCCAAAGAACGTCCGCGCAAGCACGTGACCTCGGCCACCAAGTCCAACGGTATTTCCATCAGCATGCCGTACTGGGACGAACGCACCGAAGCCATGGCGGCGAACTATCCACAAGTGACGTGGGACAAGCAGCACATCGATATTCTGTGCGCGCGTTTCGTGTTGCAACCCAACCGCTTTGACGTGGTGGTGGCGTCTAACTTGTTTGGCGACATTCTGTCGGACCTGGGCCCGGCGTGTGCAGGCACTATCGGCATCGCGCCGTCGGCCAACCTTAACCCTGAGCGTAATTTCCCGTCGCTGTTCGAGCCGGTCCACGGCTCGGCACCGGACATTTACGGGCAAAATATTGCCAACCCGATTGCGATGATCTGGTCGGGCGCGCTGATGCTGGAATTTTTGGGCAAAGGTGATGAGCGCTATCAAGCCGCTCACGATGGCATTCTGCGCGCCATCGAGGACGTGATTGCCAGTGGTCCGAAAACACCGGATCTGGGTGGCAAGGCATCGACCCAACAAGTCGGTGAAGCCATCGCTGCTGCCTTGGCGTGAGTTGATCGCACGGCGCGAATAAACGCCGCGAAATAGACGCTTCACCCGCCTGCGAAACCCTCTGAAAACGGGGACTTTCGCGGGCTATTTGGCGTGTGAAATCCGCTATTTAATGCGTAGGAAATAACAACAAATCCAGTTGCAAAGCCTTACATTTCATAGCATATTGTTAACCGTAAGATATGCGTAAACCAGTAGTTAACAGTTCGGGTTCAACGATGTGAAAGGAGTCCTTAACAGCTGTAAATGCTGACGTAGAGCCATGCAGTAAGAGAAAAAACTCTCTCTCTGGAGACTTAAATGTCCAATAACAATAAAAAAGATGTCTTTTTGATATCGACTAGCCTGATTGCTGTACTGGTCACCGTTGTAGGCCTTGCCGTTTACCCGCAACAAGCCGAGATCACCGCCAATATGCTGTTTGAATTGGCTTCTCGTACGTTTGGCACTTCGGTGCAAGTGTTTGTGTTCTGCTGCGCCCTGGTGGTGCTGTACATCGCGTTCAGCAAGTACGGCAACATTCGTTTGGGCAACGGCAAAGCTGAATACCCTACCGTCACGTGGGTGTTCATGTTCATCTGCGCGGGTATGGGGTCGTCGACCCTTTACTGGGGTGTGATGGAGTGGGCGTATTACTACCAGACGCCGGGTCTGAACATCGCCGCAGGTTCGCGTGAAGCGTTGGATTACAGCGTCAGCTACTCGTTCTTCCATTGGGGTATCAGTGCCTGGTCGCTGTATGCCTTGTCGTCGTTGGCGATGGCTTATCACTTCCACGTGCGTAAGAAGAGCGGCCTCAGCCTGTCTTCGATCGTCGAGGCGGTGACCGGCTTCAAAGCGCAAGGCCCCGTCGGCCGTATCGTCGATCTGGTGTTCCTGTTGACCATGTTCGGCGCCTTGACCGTATCGCTGGTGCTCACCGCCTCCACGTTAACCCGTGGTCTGTCGGCACTCACTGGCATGCCGGACACCTTCACCACGCAATTGCTTGTGATTGGCGTAGTAGCAGTTGTGTTCTCGCTCAGTTCCTACATCGGTATTGCCAGTGGCATGCAGCGTCTGTCGAAGATGGTGTGTATTGGCGCGCTGGTGTTCGCAGCGGTCGTGCTGGTCGTTGGTCCAACGCAGTTCATCATCAACAACACCGCCAACTCTGTCGGCCTGATGATGCAGAACTACGTGCACATGAGCCTGTTTACCGACCCGCAAGGTGATGGTGCCTTCACCCGCAACTGGACGGTTTTCTACTGGTTGTGGTGGGTGTCCTACGCGCCGGGTGTTGCGATGTTTGTGACCCGTGTTTCCAAGGGCCGCAAGATGAAAGAGGTGGTCGCCGCGATGTTGATGGGCGGCAGCTTTGGTTGCTGGTTCTTCTTCGGCACGCTGGAAAGCTACAGCATGCATCAGTTCATCACTGGGGCTATCGACGTGCCGCGCATCCTGACGGAACAGGGCGGTGAAACAGCGGTAGAGATGCTGCTCAATGCTTTGCCGTTCGGTCAGATCTTCCTCGGCGTTTACCTATTCATCATGGCGGTGTTCTGTGCCTCGCACATGGACGCAGCGGCCTACGCCGTGGCGGCCACCAGCACCCGCAATATGCAGGAAGGCCAAGACCCGTCGCCCACGCACCGTCTGTTCTGGTGCATCGCCTTGACCCTGGTGCCACTGGCCATGCTGTTTGCCAAGGTCTCGTTGTCGACCATGAAAACCGCAGTGGTACTGACCGCCATTCCGTTCCTGGTGATTCTGCTGACCAAGATATATGGCTTCCTCACCTGGATGTTCAAGGACTACGGCTCGATGCCCGCGTACCTGATCGAGGAAGAGGCCGTGGCCCGTGGCGAGAACCTGGATTACGTCGCCTCGTTTGAAACCGCGACGCCAGCGTCAGCGATCAAGCCCAAAACCAAGGCGGTACCCGCAGCCTGAGTTGATGGCTTTTGAGCGAACCACGCGCAGGCTCCGGCACCACGGTGCCGGGACCTGAGCGATTTTTTTTGCGTGTACTGTTAACCATTGGTTTCTTGTTAGTCATTGGTTACATAAAAACAGCCTGAAACAGGGCGTCATGCACAGCCCTCTTAATAGCTTGAGAGAGACAAGATGAACACAATCGTGAAATTGCCTGCTGACTTCTGCACCAACGCTGACGAAGCTCACACCATTCCGGCGTCCTACTACACCAGCCAGAACGTGTTCGATCAGGAGAAGGAAAAGATCTTCGCCAACACCTGGATCTGTGTCGGCCACCGCAGCGAAGTGGCCAACAGCAACGACTACATCACCCGCGAAGTGATCGGCGAAAGCATCATCGTCGTACGCGGTCGTGACAACGTGCTGCGTGCGTTCTACAACGTGTGCCCGCACCGTGGCCACCAGTTGCTGAGCGGCAGCGGCAAAGCCAAAAACGTGATCACCTGCCCGTACCACGCCTGGACCTTCAAGCTCGACGGCGAACTGGCACACGCGCGCAACTGCGACAACGTGGTCAACTTCGACAAAGAAAACTCCAGCTTGGTCTCGCTGCGCGTTGAAGAATACGCGGGCTTTATCTACATCAACATGAACAACGAAGCCGGCACCGTTGAAGACCAACTGCCGGGCCTTCAAGCACGTCTGCGTGAAGCCTGCCCAGTGGTCGATGACCTGCACCTGGCGGCGCGTTTTGTCAGCGACACACCGGCCAACTGGAAGTCCATTGTTGATAACTACCTGGAGTGCTACCACTGCGCCCCGGCTCACCCGGGCTTTGCCGATTCGGTCAGCGTGGACGAGTACTGGCACACCCTGCACGGCAATTGGTCGTTGCAGTTTGGTCACGCCAAGTCGTCGGAGAAATCCTTCAAGTTCGACGAATCGATCAAAGATCCGTCCTTCAGCGGCTTCTGGGCCTGGCCGTGCACCATGTTCAACGCGCCACCCGGTGGCAACTTCATGACCGTGATCTACGAGTTCCCGGTCAGCGCTGGCGTGACCATGCAGCACTACGACATCTACTTCCTCAACAAAGAGATCACCCCCGAGCAGCAATCGCTGATCGAGTGGTACCGCGACGTGTTCCGCCCAGAAGACCTGCGTCTGGTCGAAAGCGTGCAGCGCGGCCTGCAATCGCGCGGCTATCGCGGCCAGGGCCGAATCATGGCTGACCGTCAACGCAGCGGCATGAGCGAACACGGCATCGCGCACTTCCACAACCTGATCGCCGTGGCCCACCTGGACGACTGATCCCGATGCCGCCGCGGCCTGGCTGCGGCGGCTTAGCCCTATTAAGAGGAGTGTCCTGCGTGCAGCTCAAAGACCCCCAATTGTTTCGCCAACACGCGTTCATCAATGGCGTTTGGTCGGATGCCGACAATCGCGAAACAGTCGACGTGACCAACCCGGCCCAAGGCCAATTGCTGGGCAATGTGCCGCTGATGGGCGGCGCAGAAGCGATTCGTGCCATTGAAGCGGCGGACGCGGCATTGCCTGCATGGCGTGAACGCACCGCCAAAGACCGCGCGCAGATCCTGCGCCGCTGGTTTGAACTGATGCTGCAACACGAAGACGACCTGGCCCAGATCATGACGCTGGAACAGGGCAAGCCACTGCACGAAGCCGTTGGCGAGATTCGCTACGCCGCTTCGTTTATCGAGTGGTTCGCCGAAGAGGGCAAACGCATTTATGGCGACGTGATCCCTTCGCCGTCCACCGACAAACGCCTGCTGGTGGTCAAGCAAGGCATCGGCGTTTGCGCCGCCGTCACGCCGTGGAATTTCCCGGCGGCGATGATCACCCGCAAAGTCGCGCCTGCGCTGGCCGCCGGGTGCACCATCGTGGTCAAGCCCGCCAACGAAACGCCGTTTTCGGCGCTGGCGCTGGCTGAACTGGCACAGCGCGCAGGCATACCGGCAGGCGTGTTGAACATTGTCACCGGCGATGCGCCCGCGATTGGCGCGCAGCTCACCGGCCACCCGCTGGTGCGCAAATTCAGCTTCACCGGCTCGACCCCGGTCGGCCGCTTGCTGATGAGCCAGTGCGCCGAAAGCATCAAAAAAGTCTCGCTGGAACTGGGCGGCAACGCGCCGTTTATCGTGTTTGCCGATGCCGACATTGATGCCGCCGTCGAAGGCGCCATTGCTGCCAAATACCGCAACGCAGGCCAGACTTGCGTCTGCGTTAACCGCTTCTATGTGCACGACGCGGTTTATGACCAGTTCGCCAGCCAGTTCGCCGCCAAAGTGGCCGAGCTGAAGGTCGGGCACGGTGAGGCCGCCGACACCCAAATCGGCCCGCTGATTACTGTCAAGGCGGTGGAAAAAGTCCGCTTCCTGATCGACGACGCGGTCAGCAAAGGCGCGACCTTGCTGCTGGGCGGGCAGGTGCATGCACTGGGCGAGCAATTCTTCGAGCCGACTGTGCTGGGCGACATCCAGAAAGGCATGTTGCTGCTGGACGAAGAAATCTTTGGCCCGGTTGCACCGCTGGTGCGCTTCCACTCCGACGCCGAAGTCGTGGCTTTGGCCAACGACACGCTGTACGGCCTGGCCGCGTATTTCTACAGCCGCGACATCGGTCACGTCTGGCAGATCGCCGAGAAGCTGGAATACGGCATGGTCGGCGTCAACACCGGGCTGATTTCCAACGAAGTGGCGCCGTTTGGCGGGGTCAAACAATCCGGTCTGGGGCGCGAAGGCTCCAAGTACGGGATCGAAGATTACCTGCAACTGAAATACCTGTGCCTGGCGGTCTGAGCCGTCAGCACCGGGTTTTGAATCAGGCGGCACGCGCGTGCCGCCCTTTACCGCAGTAGAGGTTTTGCGATGGCCAACTCATACCAAATGCTTGCCGCCCGTGTCATCGGTGTTGAGCAGGTGACGCCGCTGATCAAACGTTTCACCCTGGTACGTCAGGACGGCAAAGCGCTGCCGGACTTTACCGGTGGCAGTCACATCATCGTGCAGATGAAAGACCTCGACGGCCGTCAGCACAGCAACGCCTATTCGTTGATGAGCGATCCGCGCCAGACCGCCAGCTACCAGATTGGCGTGCGCCTTGAAGAGCAATCCAAAGGCGGCTCGGCCTTTATGCACCAGCAAGTCGAGGTCGGCACCGAGCTGATGATTTCGACCCCCAACAACCTGTTCGCCATCGACCCGAAGGCGAGCAAACACGTGCTGATCGCGGGCGGAATCGGCATCACGCCGTTTCTGTCGCAACTGCACGAACTGCGTGACACCGGCGCCGATTACCAGCTGCACTACGCTTTCCGCAGCCCGGAACACGGCGCGTTTCACGACGAACTCAGCGCAGGCTCGCATGCCGACCGCACGCGCACCTACGCCGACAGCCTGGGTCAATCGCTCAATCTGGCCGAGTTGATGGGCGCCCTCGACAGTGACGCGCACGTCTATGTGTGTGGCCCCAAGCCGTTGATCGATGCCGTCATCGCGACCGGCAAACAGTTGGGCTTGGCCGATGAGCGCGTGCATTGGGAACAGTTCGCGGCTGCACCGATCACCGGCGGCGCCTTCACCCTGGTGCTGGCTAAATCGGGTCAGGAGCTGCGTGTCGAAGAAGGCATGAGCATCCTCAAAGCCATCGAAAAGGCCAAGGTCGACGTTGAATGCCTGTGTCGCGAAGGCGTGTGCGGCACCTGTGAAACGCGCATCCTTGAGGGCGAAGCCGAGCACAACGACCAATACCTGAGCGACGAAGAAAAAGCGTCCCAGCAGACCATGATGATTTGCGTGTCACGTGCCCGTGGCGAGCGTCTGGTTCTGGATTTGTAAGCCGGACTCCGTGATCGGACCGAGGGCCGCAGGCGTGTGTGTATAATCGCGACCGCCCTGCGCCTCCCATGATCACGGAAACGTCATGACTGAAGATAGCTTTGCCTTTCGCCTGAAGGAGCTGCTCGAACACCACAAAATGACCCTGCAAGCGGTCGGGACAGCCTTGGGCATCTCCCGCACGGCGGTGCACAAATGGACCCGTGGTGGCGAAATCGACTACAGCAACCTGCGCAAACTGGCTGACCTGTTCAAGGTCAACTGGGTGTGGCTGCGCTATGGCGAACAGGCAGTGCAAGACCTTCAGGGCGCGGCATCGGTAGAACTGCCGATGACCGATGTGCGGCGCAAATACATCGCCGACATCATGGAAAGCGAAGCCCGCATGACCCTGGCCCAAGAAAACGCCGGGATCGTGACGTGGGAATGGAACCTCATCACCGACGAAGTGTTCTATTCGGCCAACGTTGAGCGGGTGTACGGCTGGCAGGTCAACAGCAACGCAGACTTCTGGCCGCACGTATTGCCCGAAGACGAAGTGGTCATGAACGAGCTGTACCGCGAATGCTTCGCCAACAACACGCCTTACGAATATGACTTCCGCATTTTTCGCCCGGATGGCGAGATGCGCTGGATCTCATCGCGGGCCATGCCACTGAACGACAGCGCCGGGCGTCCGGTAAAAATGATCGGCATCAGCATGGACAACACCGCCCGCAAGACTGCCGAACAATCGCTGCGAAAAAGCGAAGAAGCGTTTCGTGCGTTGTTCGAACTCGCGTGTGGCGCCATCGCCTACGTCGACCTGGACGGCAGTTGGCGGCGCGTCAACGACAGCCTGTGCCAGTTGCTCGGGTACAGCGAGCAAGAGCTGCGGGCGCTGACCTTCCAGGACATCACCCACCCCGACGACCTGCAAACCAACCTGGAGCAGCTCCAGCGATTGCTTGACGGGGACATCAGCAACTACGACCTCGAAAAACGCCTGCTGTGCAAAGACGGGCGCTACATCTGGGCCCACGTGCGCACCTCGTTGCAGCGCAACTCACAAGACGACAGCCCCGAGCATTTGATCAGCGTGATCGACGACATCACCCAAGAGCGCGCAGAACGCCAAGCGCTGCTGGCGCGCATAAAACACCTCGAATCCCTGTAGCCGCTGACGAGGTACGAGGCTGCGATGCGGGCCGCAGGACCGCCGTTAGGAGCGCTTCGCACTCCATCGCAGCCTCATTCTTCGGCAGCGGCTACAGGGCAATGTGCCGAGGAAAACCCAGCTCAAACAGCGTTACGCGATGATCGCTTTGCACACGCACTTCGCCGCCATGCAGCTGCATGATCGACCACACAATCGCCAATCCCAGCCCGCCTGAATCCCCTGGCTCTGCGCGTGAAGGGTCGACTCGGTAAAAACGGTCGAACACTTTGCTCAGGTGCTGGGGCTCGATGGCGGGGCCGATGTTGTGCACGCCGATCCAGCAATAATCGGCGTCATCACGTTGCAACAGCCTGACGATCGAGTCCGGTTCGGCATGCCGCACGGCATTGGCCAACAGGTTGCTCAAGGCCCGCTGCAACAGATGCAGATCAGCCGTCAGCGTCCCGTTGAGCGAGTTGCCCAAGCGCACTTGACGGTCTTCCGCCAAGGCGTCGAAGTAATCGCACAGCTCGTCCCCCACTTCGCGCAGGTTCACGCTTTGCAGGTGCAACGGCCGTTGCCCGTGCTCGGCGCGGGCCAGGAACATCAGGTTCTCGGCCATGCGATTCAGGCGTTCATATTCTTCAATGTTGGACGCCAGCACTTCCTGATACTCCGCCGGGCTGCGCGGTTGGTTCAGCGCCAGGCTGTTGCTGCCCAGCAAGTTATGCAGTGGGGTGCGGATTTCATGGGCCAGGTCGGCCGAGAACTGTGACAGCCGCGCAAAGTTGTCCTCAAGGCGCGCAAGCATGGCATTGAGTGCCTGTACCGGCTCTTTCAGTTCCGTGGGCACGTGGTCGACGGGCATGCGTTGATCAAGGCTGCGCGGGTTAATGCCACGCATGGCCTGCGCCAGTGCACGCAGCGGTTTGAGGCCGCACCGCAACAGCAACAGGCCCAGGCCAAACGCGAGCACGGCGCCAAACCCGACGGCCATGTACAAGCGCAGACGGTAGCTGGCGAGCATCTGCTCTCGCTCTTCAAGCCATTTGCCCACGGTCACGCTCAGGCGTTCTCCCGCAGGCCCTTGAGCGGTGCCGGTCAGCAGGGCGATGTGGTCCACCGTCTGAACATCGGCACGCTTGGGTAATCGTTCTTGAGCAAGAGGCTCGAGGGCGGGCAAGGCAAGCTGACGCGGGTTGATCGTGATCACCGGGCTGCCATCGCCGCGCTTGACCAGCAACACGCTGTCGAGATTGCCCAGCATGTTTTGATACAGCCGCGGGCGCTCTTGCAGGGCTTCGAGGCTGTCGCTGTCGTGCAGCAGGGCCCGCACTTGCTCAAGGCGCCCAAGCAGCGCCATGTCGTCACGAAAGGTCAGCTCCGAGGCCAGCGAGCGGTACAGAAATACGCCGACAGCGCTCAGCACCAGTGCACAGGTCAGGGCAATTGCCAGGGCCAGGCGCCAGGCGATGGATTTACTCATCGGGTGCTTCCAACTGATAGCCGACGCCGCGCACGGTGTGGATAAGTTTAGGCATGAACGGGTCGTCGACCTTGGCGCGCAGGCGGCGCACGGCGACTTCGACCATGTTGGTGTCGCTGTCGAAATTGAGGTTCCACACCTGGGAGGCGATCAAGGTGCGCGACAACACTTCGCCCTGGCGGCTGGCCAGCAAGTGCAGCAACGCGAACTCCTTGTTGGTCAGGCTGATGCGCTGACCACCTCGGCTGACACGGCGGCGCAGCACGTCGATCTCAAGGTCGGCAATGCTGTACGACTCGGCCTCGCGCATCGGGCCGCGGCGCAGCAAGGTGCGCACGCGAGCCAGCAGTTCGGCAAACGCAAAGGGCTTGAGCAAGTAATCGTCAGCGCCCAGCTCAAGGCCGCGCACGCGATCTTCGATAGCGTCTTTGGCGGTCAAAAACAGCACCGGGGTGGCGCCGCGCTGGCGAATCAGTTGCAACAGTTGCCAGCCATTGAGACCGGGGAGCATCACATCCAGGATGATCAGGTCGTACGCCTGCTGCTCAATGAAGTAGCGCCCGTCCAGCCCGTTCAGTGCCACATCCACTGCAAAGCCTGACTCTTTCAGGCCTTTGGCCAGGAAGTCAGCCGTCTTGGCTTCATCTTCAACCACTAACAAACGCATCGCACACCTCGATCAATCGTGGTCACAGGCTAGGCGCCTTCTGTGGTGTTGCCTATTACAAACTTGTAATCCAACTGACGGGGTTCTGACGGCGGTGGCTGGTTAAGGTGGCGTCCTTCGAACAGGAGCTTGCCCATGATGCTGAAAACCTTGCTGTTATGGACTGCGGTTGGCGTTGTCGGCGCCGCTCAGGCAGCGCCCCAGCTACCGCGCCATGCCGATCTGGACCTGGCCACCGCCCGCCAATTGGCCGACGCCACGCTCAAGCACTGCACCGGCGCGCTGAGCGTGCTGGATCGCGGCGCTAACGTTTTGGTTGCGATGCGCCCGGAAGGTGTGGGGCCGCACAACCTGCTGGCCAGCCAGCGCAAGGCCTACACCGCACTCTCGACCAAAACCCCGACCCGGCAGTTTGCCGAGCGCGCCCGCAACAACCCCGAAGCCTCCAACCTCAATTCCATTGCAGAACTGTTGCTGTTAGGCGGCGGCGTGCCGTTGTTTGCTGACGGTGAATTGGTGGGCGCCATCGGCGTGGCCGGGGCGGGCGGCGCCGAACAGGACGAAGGCTGCGCCATTAGCGCGGCCCAACAAATTGGCTTGGCCACACAACGCAATTAACCCCAGAGGATGACTGATGACTATGTTACGAACCACCCTGGCAGCTTTGAGCCTGAGTGCTATTTCGAGTGTCGCGCTGGCAGCGGGCAACCCGTTGAGCGTGCACGTACTGAATCTGGAAAACGGCTTGCCGTCACCGGGCGTCAACGTGACCCTGGAAAAACACGTCGGCCAGAACTGGCAGCCGCTGGCGCAGGGCGTCACCAACGAGCAAGGTCGCATTGGCGAGTTGTTCCCGGCCAAGCGAGCGTTTGAAGCCGGTGAGTATCGGGTCGTGTTTAAAACCGGCGAGTACTTCAAGAAAACCGGTCACGAGACCTTCTTCCCGGAAATCCCGGTGATATTTGAAGTGAAGAACCCCGACCAGCATTACCACATCCCGTTGCTGCTCAGCCCTTATGGGTTCTCGACGTACCGCGGGTCGTAGGCACTGACTACCCTCCCTGTAGGAGCGAGCTTGTCTCGCGATCTTTTATATTTTTAAAAAATCGCGAGACAAGCTCGCTCCTACAGAGGCTGTGTGCGCTGCGCAATCACCATCAGATTGCGTGGCGTGAGGTGGCTGTCGCAAAACTCGCCCACCTGCACGTCATAGCCGTGCTCGCGCAGATACAACGCCCGATCCAGCACCAGCCACAGCTCCAGCGGGCGACGAAACAGCCCGCGTACCAGCTCCAGATTGCGTACTTGAGCCAGCCGCTCCCAACCCGTCGCCTCAAGCGCTGCCCACTCTTCGTGGCCGGTTGTGGATAAGTTTTTCAGCGCCGCCAGGTCCTCGCAATATTGCGCAAACGGCTTGTTCAGCCATGAGCTGGGCAACGAGGGTGTGGATAAGTAGTCATCACGCTGACGCAACTGCCGTTGCAGCCCATCAAACCCCAAGCGGCGCGCCATGGACTCATCGCGCTGGCGCCTTACGCGGCTGCCGGCGGTCACGGTTTCGCTCATCGGCAGGCTCAGGTCTTCCAGCGACAACTGCAAGGGCGACGCTTTGGCTGCTGTGGATAACGGCTGATACTGCGCGGTACCGATTCGGTTGTAGCAGCACGGCGAGATCGCCAGTTGTGCACAGCCTGCTGCGCTGGCCAGTTGCAGCAAGCGCACATGCAAGTCACCACATGCATGCAACGCCACCGGGGTCATGCCGGGTTGCAGTTGCAACGAGGCATCAGCGGCGAGCACGTCTTGCTGCACATGGCGGGCGTTTAACTGATGACGCTGGCTCAGCGTCTGGCCTGCGTCGATCAGCGTCGGGTCGTATTCCAGGCAGGTCAGTTGCTGCTCGGCACTCAGCAGGCGTCGCCCCAAGTGCCCTTTGCCTGCGCACCAGTCCAGCCAGTGAGCAGGCGCCTGTTTAAAGTTCAGGCTCTGGGCGAATGCTTCGATTTGCTGCCATTTGCGACCGGGTACATCCACCTGCAAGCGCGCAGCGGCTGGCGGCAAGGCGTGCACGGGCAAACGGTCAATGGCGCAGAGGGCAAAGGAGGTGGCCGCCAGTGCTGGAAACGGCGCAGGTGCATCTAACGAGTGCGGCTGATTGTGGCTGTCTTCAGCGTCTTGCAACGAACGCTGGCGCAACCACGCAGAGAGTTCGGGGTGTTGGGCTTCCCACGGCATCTTCAGTTGGGTGAAGGGCCGTGGGCGCCACAGGTGCTGGTGGTCACGCAAGAACGTGTCCAGCGCCTCAAAGCGGGCGAGCAAAGGCTCGCCCTGAGGGTCAACGACCTTGGCAGGCATCGACGCGCAACCAGCGCTCCAGCAGCTTGAAACCCTGAATCAAAACAAACGACATGACCAGGTAGATCACCCCGGCGATCAGGAACATATCCACCGTCTGGTAGTTGCGGGCAATGATGGTGCGGGTCATGCCGGTCAGTTCCAGCAAGGTCACGGTACTCGCCAGCGAGCTGGCCTTGAGCATCAGGATCACTTCGTTGCTGTACGCCGGCAGGCCGATGCGCGCAGCACGCGGCAGCATGATGTGCACCAGGGTTTTGAAGCGCGACATGCCCAAGGCGCGTGCGGCTTCGATTTCACCCGGTGGAATGGCCTGAATGGCGCCGCGCAAAATTTCTGCGATATAAGCGGCTGTGTGCAGGGTCATGGTCAGCACGGCACACCAGAACGGACTGCGCAGGTAGGGCCACAAGACGCTTTCGCGTACTGCCTCAAATTGCCCCAGGCCGTAATAAACCAAAAAAAGCTGAATCAGCAGCGGTGTGCCGCGAAAGAAAAAAATGTACCCGTAAGGCAGCGAGCGCACGTACCACAGCTTGGATGAGCGGGCGATGCCCAGCGGAATGGCCACAATTAAACCGGCGATGACCGAAAGGGCGGTCAGTTCCAGCGTCAGGGTTGCACCCTGGATCAGCTTGGGCAGCCACTTGAGGAAAAGCTCCCACACCATTACGTTCTCCTCGCGAAGCCGCGTGCGGCGCGTTTTTCAAGCACGTACATAGTGCCCATGGCCAAAATGGTCAGGCCCAGGTACATCACGGCAGCCACCATATAGAAGGTGAAGGGTTGTTTGGTGAAGGTCACCGCGTTTTGCGCTTGGCGCATGATTTCTTCCAGGCCGATCACGGAGACCAGCGCGGTGTCTTTCATCAAAATCATGAACAGATTGCCCAGGCCGGGCAGGGCGATACGCCACATTTGTGGCAGCACCAGCTTGGTGAAAATCCGCGGCTTGGACAGACCCAATGCCATGCCCGCTTCGCGGTGGCCTTTAGGAATGGCCAAAATGGCGCCACGAAACACTTCGGTCGCATACGCGCCAAAACACAGGCCCAACGCGAGAACCCCAGCCGCGAAGGCGCTGAGGGTAAGGTCGGGCATGCCGATCAGTTCGCCGAGGGCACGCACCGCATTGACGCTACCGAAGTAAATCAGCAACACCCAGAGCAGTTCCGGCACGCCGCGAACCAACGTTGAATAAGCGCCGCCGAGCCATTTGAATGGCTTGTAAGGCGACGTTTTAGCCAGTGCACCGAGCAATCCGAGCACCAGGCCCAGGCACAGCGCACTGAGTGCCAGTTTGACGGTCATCAGCGCGCCAGCGGCAAGCGCCGGGCCGAATCCGTAGAGATCGATAGTCATTGGGTAGGCAGGCTTTGCTAGGGACCGGCGCGCCCGTTGGCGCACCGGTCAGGCAGGTCAGTAGATGCTGAACGGGAAATACTTGTCGTTGATCTTCTTGTACGTGCCGTCTTCAACGATTTGCTTGAGGGCCAGGTTCAGCTTGGCGCGCAGTTGGTCATCGCCTTTGCGTAGCGCGATGCCGACTTTGTCGTCTTCATTGACCGGTTCACCCTTGAACTCGTAAGCCTGGCCAGCCGGGCTTTTGAGCCAGTCGTAGTTGGCGTACTTGTCCGCCAGCAACGCATCGACACGGCCCGAGGTCAGGTCGAGGTAGGCGTTTTCTTGGGTGTCATACAACGAGATGGTCGCGTCTGTGCCCAAGTTGTCATCCAGCCAGGTGGCGGCCTGAGTTGAGCGCTGGGTGCCCAAGGCCTTGCCCTTGAGCGACGCAATGTCGGTTTTGAAATCGACTTTTTTCGGCGCAATGAACTGCTGTTTGTTGGAGTAGTACGGGTCGGTGAAATCGACGGCTTGCTTACGCTCGTCAGTGATCGACAGCGACGACACGATGAAATCGTACTTTTTGGCGTTAAGCGCCGGGATGATGCCGTCCCAATCGGAGGTGACGATCTCGCACTCGGCTTTCATCTTCGCGCACAGGGCCATAGCGATGTCCGGGTCGAAACCGACGACTTCACCACTGGCGTTCTTGTTATTGAACGGAGGGTAAGCGCCCTCAATACCGACTTTGTACTTATCAACAGCCAGGGCATTAGCGCTGAACACCAAGGAGGCGGCAGCAGCCAGGAGAAGTTTTTTATAGTTCTGCATTCGTATTGCTCCGTTAGCGATTGCTGGACATGAATTGTTTGCAGCGCGCTGAAACCGGGTTATCAAACACCTGTTCAGGCGATCCTTGCTCTTCGATCAGGCCTTGGTGCAAAAACACGACTTCAGTGGACACCTGACGGGCAAAGCCCATTTCGTGGGTGACCAGTAGCATAGTGCGACCTTCTTCGGCGAGCGCGCGGATCACACTAAGTACTTCCTGGACCATTTCCGGGTCAAGCGCTGATGTGGGTTCATCAAACAGGATGACTTTAGGTTGCATGGCCAGGGTGCGAGCGATGGCGGCGCGTTGTTGCTGGCCGCCAGACAATTCAGAGGGGTAGGCATGACGCTTTTCAGCGATACCGACCTTGGCCAGTAACGCTTCGGCCACTTCGATGGCCTCGGCCTTGCTCTGACCCAGCACGCGCCGCGGTGCCTCGATGACGTTGTCGAGGATGGTCATGTGCGGCCACAGGTTAAAGTTTTGAAACACAAAACCCAGTTCACTGCGCATGCGGTTGATCTGTTTGCCATCGGCGGCAACCAGTTCGCCATTTTTGGCTTTCTTGAGCTTGAGTTCTTCTCCGGCGACCAGAATCTGGCCATCGTGCGGATTTTCCAACAGGTTGATACAACGCAGCAGAGTGGACTTGCCGGAACCGGAAGAGCCCAGGATCGAGATCACGTCGCCGTCGCGTGCGGTCAGCGAGATACCTTTGAGTACCTCAAGCTCGCCGTAGCGTTTATGCAAGTTGCGGATTTCAAGCGCGGGCGTGGCCAAAGCCATGTGCGGTCCTCATTGTGTTCGGGTGCGATCCTGCTATTGGGGGGCCTTCCTGGCGATGGCCAAGCTAGCATAGGGTCGCCAAGGCAACCAGCCGCCCCACAGACGCAAAAGGCAGAAGAGTGGTCGTGTGTCGCATCGCTACAGCTGACTGTCGCGCCGACAACAACCGACCCTGTGTTTTGCCGTTCGGCCAGACAGGTGTCGCGTAAAAAAGGTCGCGATGGTGCCAGTTTTAGCCCGGTGTTGGAAGCACGAACCTACTAAAGGTCAAACATGTGCACCGGTTTTGGGCCATATGGGAATTTTTGGGTTTTTTTGGTGCGCGAGACGCCCTGTAACTGAGTGTTACGGTAACAAATTAGCAAAAAGCCATTACTCTCAATGGGTTGCCAAAAGAGACCTGCTACGTTGCAGCCCGCGTAAACCGTGCATGTGTCACATTTTGGCTCATTTATTGCGTCAATAATTCTAAACGCCCCGTTGGTTACTTTTTACGAGAAGGTAATCAAGCGCGGCGCTCGGAATGGCTTTCACTGCAAAGGTAGTCCCAATGAGCAATACGCAAACCTCTAACGGCCTGGAGCAAGGGCTCAAGCCGCGGCATGTGACCATGCTGTCAATCGCCGGCGTCATCGGTGCCGGCTTGTTTGTCGGCTCAGGACACGCGATTGCCCAAGCGGGCCCCGCTGTGCTGCTGGCCTATGCCGCCGCTGGCACGTTAGTGGTGCTGGTGATGCGCATGCTGGCCGAAATGGCCGTCGCCTCGCCGGACACCGGTTCGTTCTCCACTTACGCCGACCGTGCCATCGGGCATTGGGCCGGTTTTACCATCGGCTGGCTGTACTGGTGGTTCTGGGTGCTGGTCATCCCGCTGGAAGCCGTCGCCGCTGGCACCATCCTGCATGCGTGGTTCCCGGGCACCGCGATTTGGGTGTTTACCCTGGTCATCACCTTGTTGCTGACTGTGACCAACCTGTTCAGCGTCAAGAACTACGGCGAGTTTGAGTTCTGGTTCGCGCTGGTCAAGGTGCTGGCGATTATTGGCTTCATCGTGTTGGGTGCGTTGGCCATCTTCGGCGTGCTGCCAACCAGCCAAGTCAGCGGCGTCTCGCACCTTGTCGACACCATCGGCTTTATGCCCAATGGCATGGGCGCCGTACTGGCTGCCATGCTGACCACCATGTTTTCGTTTATGGGCACTGAAATCGTCACCATCGCGGCGGCGGAATCCAAAGACCCGAGCAAGCAAATCACCAAGGCCACCAACTCGGTGATCTGGCGTATTGGCTTGTTCTACCTGGTGTCGATCTTCATCGTTGTGGCCCTGGTGCCTTGGAACGACCCAAGCCTTGCCAGTCTCGGCTCTTATCAGACCGCGCTCGTCAGCATGGGCATCCCGAATGCCAAACTGATCGTCGACATCGTGGTGTTGATCGCTGTGACCAGTTGCCTGAACTCAGCGCTCTACACTGCCTCGCGGATGCTCTTCTCCCTGAGCAAGCGCGGCGACGCACCGGCGGCTGCCAAGCGCACCAACGCCAGCGGCACGCCTTACTGGGCGGTGATGATGTCTACCGGCGCAGCCTTTGTGGCGGTGTTTGCCAACTACGTGGCACCTGCGGCGGTGTTCGAATTCTTGCTCGCCAGCTCGGGTGCCATCGCCCTGTTGGTGTACCTGGTGATCGCGGTTTCGCAACTGCGCATGCGTAAAAAGCGCGTGGCCAAAGGCGAGAAAATCGAGTTCAAAATGTGGTTGTTCCCGGGTCTGACTTGGGCGGTGATCGTGTTTATCGTGGCTATTTTGACCATCATGCTGTTCCAGCCGCAGCATCAGGCCGAAATCATGGCCACCGGCTTGTTGAGCATTCTGGTTGTGGCGGCGGGCCTATTGGTGGCACGCCGTCGTCGTATCGAGAAAGCGGGGGCAACGGTACTGAACTGAGGCCAGGAAGGCCCTCACTGTTGAGTCCAAAATAAAGGCCGCCCTCTGTCGAGAGGGCGGCCTTTTTTGTGGGCGTGGATCAGGTGAACGATGACTCGATTCTAGGCACCGTAAAGCGGAACTCGCTGCCTTCGCCCAGCGTGCTCTCGGCCAGCAACTGGCCGCCATGCGCCTTGATGATGCCTTGCGAGATATACAGCCCAAGGCCCGTGCCAGAGGCGTTGCCTTCTTTTGCCGTCCAGTAGCGATCAAAGATGTGAGGCAGTTGCTCAGCGGGAATCCCTTTGCCGGAGTCACGTACGCTAAACACAATGTCATCGCCGTTGGACATGGCCGCCACCACGATTTTGCCGTCCGCCGGGGTGAACTTGATCGCGTTGCTGATCAGGTTGGACAGCACTTGAAACAGTCGCTCCGGGTCGGCGTTGATCCGCAGGTCGGGCTCGGCGTGGAACGTCAGCTCAACCGACTTTTCCGTCGCCAGTGGCGTCAGCAACGACAGTGCCTCTTCAAAGATCTGCGTCACGTCCAGCGATTGCGCAGCGATCGTGTAGCGGCCCGCTTCGATCTTGGACGTGTCCAGCAAGTCTTCCAGCAGAATGTTCATGCGGCTGCTGGCCTGTTGCATGGTGTCGATGGCCGTGGTGATGCGCCTTGAGGCATGCGAGCCGTCACTGCTGAAGGTTTTTTGCATCATCCCGCAGAGCATCGAAATGATCGTCATGGGGTTGCGCAAGTCGTGGGACACCACCGCCACCAGTTCGTCCCGAGCGCGCACGGCTTGCTGCTCGCGATGAACTTGACGCGCCAGGTCATTTTCCAGCGCCGAGCGTCGCAGATCGTTGGCCGCGAACAGATCGCCATGGCTCCATTTACTGGAGATGCCGTCCATTTCGACCTTCCACAACTCGAACGACGTGCGGGGACTCAAACGCAAGCCTTTAGCGCTCGGCTCCAGGTTGAGCGGTTTTTTCGGGTCGCCGCTCCAGGGGATGCTTTCTTTGACCTCGGTGCGAAACCACAGCACAGCGTTGTCCACAGGTTTGGGCAAGCTCATGGCCAACAGGCCGCTGGCAATGTCTTTGTACACAGCCGCTGGCGCATACAACGACGACAGGCTGTGGGTGGAAAACACGGGCGCGTCGTCGTGCTTGAGCCATTGGTACAGGTCGCGGATTTGGTCGGGTTGCGGGCATTGGCCATACCGGTGCAATACGTTGCCTTCGAGAATGGCCACGCCACTCGCCTGGGTCAGTTCCATCAGCAACTTGTGTTCTTGTGCCAGGCCGTCAAACACGTTTTCCGGGCCCTGCACCATGGCGCCGTTCAGGCGTACCAAGGTGTCCACTTTGGCTTCGCGCTGGCGGTTGATTTCCAGGGTTTGCAAGGCGCTGATCTGTAGCGACAGCACTTGGCCGATGGTTTGGCAGGCCATGCGCAACTCGTGCGACACGTGCAGCGGGGTGCGATGACCGCAACTGATCAGGCCCCACAACCGCTCGCCATCCATCAAAGAAATACTCATGGACGACAGCACGCCCATGTTTTTCATGTACTGGCAGTGAATCGGCGACACGCTGCGCAACGTTGCACCGCTGAGGTCCAGCGGCTGCTGAGTGTCGGGGCGCAGCGTGGGCACCAGCTCAACCGGCCTGTAGTCAGCGTTGGGGATGATGCGCAGCCAGTGCGTGCGATACAACTCGCGCGCCTGCTCCGGGATGTCAGAGGCCGGGAAAAACATCCCATTGAACAGCTCCATAGACGGCGCCGATGCCTCAGCGATGACCTGGCCGTGGCCCTCTTCTTGAAAGCGATAGATCAAGACTCGGTCGTAACCGGTCAGCGCCTGAATCTCGGCGACGCAGATGTCGTACAGCGCGGGCAGTGTTTTGGCGGCTTGCAGGCGTTGTAACACGCGGCTCAGATTGCGCACCTTAGCCATCGTGCCCACCCGCTCGACGTCATCGGGTTTTAACTCAAGCTCCAGAATCAAAATGCCTTTGTCTTTGTGCAACAGCCCTTCGTAGTCGATGCCTTGCAGGGTCAGTTCCAGCGGCGGCGCATCGACATGCTCGGCATAATGCGCGGCCTGCCGTACAGCGGTTGCGGCTTGCGGGCCGGTCAGCATCGACAATGGCTGATTCAGCAGTGCAGCGGGCGACAGGCCGAACAGTGTTTCTATGTTGGCGCTGATTTGCTGGATGCGCAGGTCGGGTTCCGACAAGGTCAGCAGCAGGCCGTGGGGCTGAATGGCGCCCGGAAAGCGAATCGGCTCGTCGGCACAATTGGCCAGCAAGGTTTCGAAGGCTTGAGTGTCGAGTGGGTTCATAACAGTACCTCCTGGCGTTCGAGCCACTGCTCGAAACAGCTAAAAGTGGAACAGGCCGCCTCAACGGCTTCATTGCGTGCCTGGGCGTCCAGCGGCACTGCGCTTAGAAAGTCCAGAAAAGACTTCCAGTTGCGGCCGGTGGCTTCGCCATAAACGTAAAGAAAGGCGCATCCGTTGCCGGCATCCAGCGCCAGGTGCTCAGCCACCTGTTTGCGCAAGACATTGCCACCCAAGGTGGCGCCTTCCAGTACATACAAAACCCCAAGCACGCTGGCTTGGCTGTTCAATGCTGCAAGCGTCGGGCACAGCGCCAGCGTCTGAGGATTGATGCCCAGCGCCTGCAGGTCTTGCTCCAGTGCGGGCGTCTTGAGCCGAGCCTGAAGATCGAAGCCTGGCGGGACCGATGCACTGCGTTGCAGTTCGTGCTCTATCGCCTGATAGAACCCGAAATAAGCAGCCAGCAGACGTCTGTAGAGCGGCAGATCAAGGCTGTCTGAGAAAAACGGCAGGCGTTTCTCAAGGGCGACATGCAGGGTGTGAGTGCCAGCGCGCAGCTCGGCAAGGACCGAAGAGGCGGGCGGGGTATTGAGTTCGTGTGGCATGAAGTGTGACAGGGCTCTCTGTGTGCGCTTTTGAGTCAGCGCTCATAAGCATCTGAATTCACGGGATCGAAAAAGTGCAATTAATTTGCCATGGCCAATTAGCGGTTGGTTTTTTACAGTAAGCGGCTTAAATGCAATGAAGAAAGTTTTCCTGATGACGATGAGGTGCTCATGCTCGAATTACGCCCCAATTGCGAATGTTGTGATTGCGACCTGCCGCCAGAGTCCGCTCAAGCGCGAATTTGCTCATTCGAGTGCACGTTTTGCGCAACCTGCGTGGAGCAGACATTAGGCGGGCTGTGCCCTAACTGCGGGGGCGAATTACTGGCCCGCCCGCGTCGACCAGCGAGCAAGCTGGCAAACAACCCGCCGTCAAACACGCGGGTGCACAACCCCCAAGGCTGCGCTACCCGCTGAGATTCAACAGGTAGAGGTTTCGATCAGTGCTTGTTCCGGGCCTGCCTCAAAAAGCCCGGTAGCGGTGCAATGCCGTTCTCTCAAGAGCAACGCGACTCAAAGTGTGGGAGCGGGCTGCTCCCACAGAGGTAGAAATCACTTAAGTGAACAGCTCAGCAGGGTGCGGTAATGGGTCCAGCTCAATTCGTGACGCAGTGCGTCACACTTTGGAAAAGCTTAAGAGATGCGCACGACTAACTGTAGGAGCGAGCTTGTCTCGCGAGCTTTTAAAAGATCAAAAGATCGCGAGACAAGCTCGCTCCTACAGGGCCCGCTTTCGCTTAAATGAACAACATTGCCCACAAGAGCGTGTCTTTCAGGGCTGATGGCTGATCACTCGCCCTGGCATATCCACGGCCAATTCCCCGTGTCGCAACCATTGCAAGGCAATCGGCCATAAGGTGCTCTGAAAGCGGCTATGGAAAAACGCGAAATGGCCGATGGCGTCTTCGCCGATGTCCTGTGGGTTTATGCGCAAATGCGTACGCGGGCTGGCGCTGAAGTAACTCAGCAAGCGCTCGATGGCCGCCACGGTGCCGAAAGGATCGTCGCTAAGGCTGATAGCGAGGGTTTTGGCTGTAACGGATGAAAAGGGCAGGGTGGCAAGCGGGCGTGCGCTAGGGAGGCGCTCATAGCGTGGGCTCAGGCCGCACCAGTCTTTGACCACGCCTGCCGGGGTGTCTTCGAGCCAGCCCAGGCGTTTGCCTGGAAAGTAGCCGCATACGCGTGTCAGCAGCGGCATTACGCCGTGCCATTTGGCGAGCATGTACCAGCGCTGGGCGGATGCGTAGTCGCGCCAGTGGGCAAATTGCGCGCCCACGCTCACTACGTGACGAATAACCGGGCCTGACGCTGCCAGTCCCACTGCACAGCCGCCAAAGCTGTGGCCGACTACATCAATCGGCTGGCCGGGGTATTCGCGCTGTGTGCGCTTGAGCAGGGCTTCAAAGTCGAGTGCGCCCCAGTCCGACCACGAGGCCTCAAAGCCGCGCAGCGATCCGGCGCGTGAGGCGCCGATGCCTCTGTAGTCGAACAGCATCACGTCCAGCCCATGGCTGAACAGATAATCGGCAAAGCGTGAGTAGTAGGTGCAGCGTACGGAGGTGGCCGCGTTGATGATGACCACGGCGCGGGCGGGATTGGGGTCAGGGTGACGCCATTCAAACCCGCCCAGCCAGTAACCGTCAGCAGCGGGCTCAGTGAACGCCCGGCTGACAGGTTGGGTCAGTGCTGCGGTCAGTGCGCGCTCCGGGTGTTGCGCTCTTGCAGCACGCGGGAGGCTTCGACGTAGGCTTTCTGGAAGGTTGGGGTTTCTATCCAGGCCACGGCGCTGTCTTCGTCGTCGCCGTGGATGGCGATGCGGTATTCGATCAGCAGGCCCATCAAGAAGTCCGTGGCAGGCTCTTCTTCCTCTTCCGAGATCACCAGTTCCAGCACCGGGTATTGCAGGAACACCGTGCACATCGTTTGCAGGTTGATGGCTTCGGCGGCTTTCATGACCTGGAACAAATCGTCGTAATCGGCCGGGTCAAAGCCGTTGTCGAGGATGTCCTGAAAGTTAAACGTGCTGAGATCGATTTTGACGTCATCGAACGGGTTGTCGATCAAGGTCGCGGCCGAGGCTTTGGCCGGTTTGCCAGCTCGGTTCTGCTTGGCTTTGGACTTGGCCCGCTGTGCATTCTTTTGCTGTTTTTTGGGCGATGACATGAACGTGTGTCCTTTGCAGGCTGAAGAGAGGATTGAACCCCATCTCTTTGCAATCGCCAAGAGAGGTGGCGCCGCCGGGTATAAATCGCGCCCAACAAAAAACCCGCACTAGGCGGGTTTTTTGTGTGCTTTGAGGTGGTGTGAACACCACATCAAAACTGAATGTGGTGCCCAGAGACGGAATCGAACCGCCGACACGGGGATTTTCAATCCCCTGCTCTACCGACTGAGCTATCTGGGCAACGGGGCGCATTAGAAGCCTTTTTCGATGACCCGTCAAACACTTTTTTCAAAAAATTTTAATTATTACCGTCGCTTACGGACCAAACCCTTTAAAACCGGGGTTTATTCGCTTGGCGGAACGTAGCCTTCTGCTTGGGCGTATTCTTCGCCGCTGAAGAACTTATCCATCTCGCCCTGCAAATATTTTCGATCTTCGGCGTTCATCATGTTCAAACGCTTCTCGTTGATCAGCAATGTCTGGTGTTTTTGCCAGTCAGCCCAGGCTTTGGCCGAGACGTGGTCAAAAATGTCCTGGCCTTTGGTGCCCGGGAATGGGGCGCGCTCAAGGGCGGGCAGTTCTTCTTTGTATTTGCGGCACATAACGGTGCGGGTCATGAGGTCTCTCCTGCGTGTAATAGGTCGGCGGCTCGCTTGAGCAGCTTCTTGACCGGGGCAGCAAGGCCCAGGCGCGGCGGGGTGGCGAGGTTATACCAGAGCCAATCGGCCTCGGCCACGTGATGACCCGACTCCTTGACGTGGATCAGCCAGGGTTCGATGGCCAGTTGGAAATGGCTAAAGGTGTGGGTCAGGCCGGGCAGTTCATGTTGTGCGCCCAGGGCCAGCGAGTGTTGTTGCGCCAGGTGCTCGATGTCGTTGAGGTCGTCCAGCTCGGGCAGGCTCCACAGGCCTCCCCACAAACCGGTCGAGGGGCGGCGGTACAGCAAGATTGCGCCCTCGGCATTGGCCAGCATCGGCATCAGCGTGCGCTTTTGCGGGACGGTCTTGCGCGGCTTGGGGATCGGGTAACGCGTTTCCAGGCCGAGCATGTGCGCTTCGCAGCCGGTTTCCAGGGGGCAGAGCAGGCAACTGGGTTTGCTGCGGGTGCAGAGCGTCGCGCCCATGTCCATCATCGCCTGGGTGTAGGCGTTGACCCGGTCATGGGGCGTGAAGCGTTCTGCGGTGGCCCACAGCTGTTTGGCGATTTTGGGTTCGCCCGGGTAGCCCTCTTGCGCGGTGTAACGTGCCAGCACCCGTTTGACGTTGCCGTCGAGGATCGGCGCCCGCAGGCCCATGCTCAGGCTGGCAATGGCCCCTGCGGTGGACAAGCCAATGCCGGGCAGTTCGACCAGTTTTTCGACGTCACGCGGGAATTCGCCGCCGTATTGCTCGACGACGATCTTCGCGGTTTTCTGCAAATTGCGGGCGCGGGTGTAGTAACCGAGCCCTGTCCACAGGTGCAGCACTTCGTCTTCGGGGGCGTTAGCCAGCGCTTGGACGGTGGGCAGAGAAGCCATGAACCGGTCGAAATAGTTGAGCACGGTGCTGACTTGCGTCTGTTGCAACATGATTTCCGAGACCCACACCCGATACGGGGTGATGCCCTGTTGCCAGGGCAAATCATGGCGGCCGTGATGGTCATACCAGTCCAGCACGGCGCTTGCGAATTGCTCATCTCTCATCGGTTGAACAGCCCTTTGAGCGCGTTTTTGAGTTCTGGGCTGACTTTATCGCCGAGTTTCTCTTCAAGTTTTTCGCTCAGTTTGCTGGCCGCTGCTTTGGCGGCGACTTTGCCCAGGCCGTCTTTGTCCAGACGACAGGCCTTGGCGCCCAGCTCCAGCGGGCCACGGCACAGTAAGGGAAGTTCGATGCCGACAAAGTTTTTGCCAATCTGGCACGCCGGGTCCGGGAGCGGGTTGGTGTCGCCTTCCAGGGTGATGCCGATGCGGTAATCCATGCCCAGCACGCGCAGGTCGATGTCGCCATTGCCTTTTACGCTCAGGCCGGGAATGCGCACGATCAGGTCCGGGTTGCTGGCCACGCCATTACGGAACACCAGGTTGCCCTTGAGTTCCTTGAACGGGGTGTCTTTGCCCAGCGGGGCGCCGCTCAGGGTTTTGCGGTTGAGGATGGAGATGCCTTTGCACAGTTGCTGTTCAATGTTGGCGTTGAGCAGCACGCCGTTGTTGAGCGCAAAACTGGCGGTGCCATTGAGGCTTTGAATCAAGGCGCTCTGGCTGTTGCCGCTGCCGGTGACATTGCTGTTGAGGGTCAGCAGGCCGGTCACGGGTGGTTTTTGGCCCTGGCTCTGCAGGATCTTCTCGACTGGCACATTGGTGATGCGGGTTTGCAGTTTGACCAGCGGCTGGATGGGTTGCACGTCCAGGCTGCCGTTGGCTGCGAACGTGCCTTTGTAGAGGCCGCCGCTCAGGTTTTCGAGGGTCAGTACGCCGCCTTTGCTGTTGGCTTTCAGCGCAGCATTCTGGATCGGCAGCTTGCTGAGTGTCAGCTGGCCAAAGCTGATGTCTGCCTCCAGGTCCAGGGTTTTAAGGCGGGCCACGGGGATGATTTTGGTTGTGCTCCAGCCGCTTTTGGTCGGGGCGTCTGGCAGCGGGCTGTCGCCTGATGCGGTCAGCGCGCTGGCCTCGCTGCCTTGCACTTCAGCCTGGCGAGCAGCGGCGGCGCCATTGGCCTCCGCCGACTTCGGCGGCAGGTAGCGATCAGCGTCGAACGTGTCGCCTTTGAGCTGAATACGCAGGGCTTGTTTGGCGAAGTCTTCGACGGCGATGCGGCCAGTGAAGGTGCTGTCATCGACATTCAGCTTGAGGTCGTCAAAGGTCACGCTGGTGGGCGTGCCTGACAGACGGGTCACTAATTCGACTTTGCTCAGGCTGCCCGGCGCCATGGCAGGCAAGGGCTGGCCGACGCTGTCGAGGAACTTGGCCAGATCAAGCTGGGCAATCGACAGGCCGCCGCTGACCTGTGGGGTCGTGTCCAGGCTGTTGGCTTTGAGTTCGCCAATGGCGCGCAGCTGGTTGGCGGAGATTTTCAAACTGCTCCATTCGGCGACGTTCGCAGCCAAATCAACCAAAAGCTGGCCAGACGCGGAGAAGTTCATGGTTTTGCCTTGCAGCGGCTCGCCAGAGGCTTCGCCCACCACCTTCATGTCTTCGAACTGATAACGCTTAAGCACGCGGTCAAAGCGCAGCTTGCCGTCGAGTTCAGTCTTGACCCGCATCACGGGCTTGTTGGTGCCCAGGAAGGCGGTCAATTTGACCGGGGTGCTGGTGGCCTCATGAATCGGGCCGGTGCTCATCTGGATGCTCTCGGCGCTGAACTGCTGGCCGCTTTGCTCGTCGTTGTATTCAACGCGGGCATTGTTCACCGTCAGGCTGTCGATATCGAGTTTGAGCGGTTGGCTGGCGACTTCGGGCGTGACAGGCGCGGGCTGGGCGCTGTCGGTCGACGCTGTTTCGGCACCCGCTGCGGCAGGCGCTGGCTTGCCGATGTCTTCCCAATTGCCGCGTCCGTCTTTGTCACGGGCCAGACGCAGGTTCAGGCCTTCGACCCGTACATCGCTCATTTGTATTTCTTTGCGCAGCAGCGGCAGTACGCGCACAGACAGACCCAGCATTTGCAGGTCGGCAAAAGGTTGGGTCGGGGTTGCCAGGGTCGCCACGCTAGCGTCGTGCAACTCCAGGCCGAGCCACGGGAAGAGGCTCCAGCCGATGTCGCCATTGAGAGTCAGCTCGATGTGAGCTTTGTCACGGGCTATCTGGCGGATCTCGTTTTTATAATCGTTGGGGTCGAACAGATGGCTCAGGGCAAAGCCCAGCGCCACGATGATCAGCAACAATCCGAGAAGCACCAGACCCAGGATTTTGCCGAACGCTTTCATGGGCGAGTCCTTGTAAGTCTGTGTGAAGGGAAGTTTTAAATTTAGCCGCAGAGTATAGCCCCAGGCGCCAACCGACTGGGCGGTGGATCGCGGCGGATCAGTTCGGTTATTTAACACCGCGTCAGATTGGGCTTTGTCCTACGCTCAAATGGTAATCTTCGTCTGTTTTCCAAACCTTCGGTGGCGCATTGTCGCGCCATGAACTGAACCCAACAAAATGACTCGCGCTGCAAAGCGTCAAGGTCGGGGGTTTAGCGTGTCTGGAAAATCACTTCATCCATGGGGGAGACAATCATGACAAACAGCACCGCTGCGGGCAGCCTTGCCTCACAGCCTGCGTTCTTGTCCAAAGAGCGCATCATCGCTAAACCCGGTTTCAATCGCTGGCTGGTTCCGCCCGCTGCGTTGGCCATTCACTTGTGTATCGGCATGGCCTACGGTTTTTCCGTGTTCTGGCTGCCGCTGTCCAAGGCGGTGGGGGTGACCGCACCTGTTGCCTGTGCACCCGACATGAGTTTTATCGCGCAAGTGTTCTCGTCGCAATGCGATTGGCCGATTTCGATGCTCGGCTGGATCTACACCCTGTTCTTCATTTTTCTGGGTTGCTCGGCAGCCGTATGGGGCGGCTGGCTTGAGCATGCCGGGCCGCGCAAGGCCGGTGTGGTGTCGGCGCTGTGCTGGTGCGGCGGTTTGCTGATTTCGGCGCTGGGCATTTATACCCACCAAATCTGGCTGATGTGGCTGGGCTCGGGGGTGATTGGCGGGATCGGCCTGGGCTTGGGTTACATCTCGCCGGTGTCGACGCTGATCAAATGGTTTCCGGACAAACGCGGCATGGCCACCGGCATGGCGATCATGGGCTTCGGTGGCGGGGCCATGGTTGGCGCGCCGTTGGCTGCGGCGCTGATGAACCATTTTGCCGGGCCGGATGGCGTGGGCGTGTGGCAGAGTTTCGTGGCGATGGCGGCGATTTACTTCGTGTTCATGATCGGCGGCGCGTTGTCGTACCGCGTACCACCGACCGGCTGGAAGCCTGAGGGCTGGACTGCTCCAGCGAACAAAGCCGCTAACGCGATGATCACCAAGCGCCATGTGCACGTGAGCGTGGCTTGGAAAACCCCGCAGTTTGCGCTGGTGTGGCTGGTGCTGTGCCTGAACGTATCAGCCGGTATCGGCATTTTGGGCATGGCTTCGCCGCTGTTACAGGAAGTGTTCGCGGGAAAATTGCTGGGTAACGGCCTGACGTTCAGTCAGCTGGATGCTGCGCAACTGGCGCAAATCGCCGCGATTGCCGCAGGCTTCACAGGCTTGTTGAGCTTGTTCAACATCGGTGGGCGGTTCTTCTGGGCGTCGTTCTCCGACTATCTGGGGCGTAAAAACACCTACTTTGTGTTCTTCGCGCTGGGTTTTGCGCTGTACGCGATGATTCCTAACCTGGGCCATTTGGGCAACGTGTCACTGTTTGTGGCTGCGTTTTGCATCATCTTGTCGATGTACGGCGGCGGTTTTGCCACGGTGCCGGCTTATTTGGCGGACTTGTTCGGCACGCAAATGGTTGGGGCGATTCATGGTCGCCTGTTGACTGCATGGGCGGCGGCGGGCGTGTTGGGCCCGGTGCTGGTCAACTATCTGCGTGAATATCAGTTGAGCATCGGCGTTCCTCGGGCGGCGGCGTACGACATCACGTTGTACATCCTGGCGGGCCTGCTGGTGCTGGGCTTTATCTGCAACTTGCTGGTGCGCCCGGTGGCCGACAAATACTTCATGACCGATGCGCAGCTCGCGGCCGAGCAGGCGTTGGGGCATGACAAAGGCACCGATGCCACAACGTCGCTGGAGTGGAAGGCCGCGTCGGGCAGCATGCCGTTGGTCATTGCCGCCTGGCTGGCAGTGGGCATTCCCCTGTTGTGGGGCGTGTGGGTGACCGTGCAGAAAACGGCGGTGTTGTTTCATTAAGTCGTAAAGCGTTTGCGTAGCAGCTGTCGAGCTACGCGAGGCTGCGTCCGGCGGCAAAGCCGTCGTAAAACCAGACAGCGCGGTGTTTCATATTGACCGTGATCTCAGGTTTTACGATTGCTTCGCAATCGGACGCAGCCTCGCGGAGCTCGGCAGCTGCTACGCAGTCGTGTGTCTTGGACGCATTACGTCAGTCTTATCACCCGCCATGTTTCTGTTTGCCTGACCCGTGCCTATAATGGCCACCTTTTTCGCCCAATGATTTTGCGGAGCTGGTGATGGCCGAACGTAAGGCGTCAGTCGAGCGCGATACTCTGGAAACCCAGATCAAAGCCTCGATCAACTTGGATGGTACCGGTAAGGCCCGATTTGATATCGGAGTGCCTTTTCTTGAGCACATGCTCGACCAGATCGCTCGACACGGGCTGATCGACCTGGACATCGAGTGCAAAGGCGACCTGCATATCGACGATCACCATACCGTCGAGGACGTGGGCATTACCCTCGGTAAAGCCTTCAACCAAGCGGTCGGCGATAAAAAAGGCATGACCCGTTACGGGCACGCTTATGTCCCGCTGGATGAAGCGCTGTCGCGCGTAGTGATCGATTTCTCTGGCCGTCCAGGCCTGCAAATGCACATTCCGTATACCCGCGCGACTGTCGGCGGCTTCGACGTTGATCTGTTTCAGGAGTTCTTTCAGGGCTTCGTGAACCACGCCAACGTGACGCTGCACATCGACAACCTGCGTGGCACCAACACCCACCACCAGATCGAAACCGTGTTCAAGGCGTTCGGCCGCGCGCTGCGCATGGCGATCACGCTCGATGAGCGCATGGCAGGGCAAATGCCATCGACCAAGGGCGTGCTCTGATGCAGACAGTGGCGGTTATCGACTACGGCATGGGTAACTTGCACTCGGTGGCCAAGGCGCTGGAACACGTTGGCGGCGGTCGGGTGTTGATCACCAGCGATGCCAGCGTGATTCGCGAAGCCGACCGCGTGGTGTTCCCGGGTGTTGGCGCGATTCGCGATTGCATGGCTGAGATCCGGCGTTTGGGGTTTGACTCGCTGGTGCGTGAAGTCAGCCAGGATCGCCCGTTCCTCGGGATCTGCGTCGGCATGCAAGCCTTGCTCGACAGCAGTGAAGAGAACGGCGGCGTTGATTGCATCGGTCTGTTCCCAGGCCAAGTGAAGTTTTTCGGCAAAGACCTGCATGAAGACGGCGAGCACCTGAAAGTGCCGCACATGGGCTGGAACGAAGTGCAGCAGAAGGTCGATCACCCGCTGTGGCACAGCATCCCTGACCTGGCACGCTTCTACTTTGTGCACAGCTACTACATCGCGGCGGGCAACCCCCGCCAAGTGGTGGGGGGCGGGCATTACGGCGTCGACTTCGCGGCAGCGCTGGCCGAAGGGTCGCGTTTTGCGGTGCAGTTTCACCCTGAGAAGAGCCATACCCACGGCTTGCAGTTGCTGGAAAACTTCGTGGCTTGGGACGGGCGCTGGTAATGGCGCCCCGTAAAAAGCCGCCGATTCTCACGCTTACCCCCGAGCAAGAGAACGAGGCCAACAGCAAGATCAAACGCTTTATGCAAGACCGTTTCGAACTGGACCTGGGTTCGTTCGAGGCGGCTGAAATCCTTGAGTTGTTCACCCGCGAAATTGCGCCGCATTACTACAATCGCGCGATTTTCGATGTGCAGGCGCACCTCAAAGAGAGGTTCGAAAGCATCGAGAGCGATGTGTGGGCGCTTGAAAAAAACTGATTTCCGAGTCTTCGACTCCCGAATTTTAAGGTTTGCCAGATGCTGATTATTCCCGCTATCGATCTTAAAGACGGTGCCTGTGTACGTCTGCGCCAGGGCCGCATGGAAGATTCCACGGTGTTCTCCGACGACCCGGTGAGCATGGCTGCCAAATGGGTAGAAGGTGGTTGCCGCCGTCTGCACCTGGTTGACCTGAACGGCGCCTTTGAAGGCCAGCCGGTCAATGGCGACGTGGTCACGGCCATTGCCAAGCGCTACCCGCATTTGCCGATCCAGATCGGCGGCGGCATTCGCTCGCTCCAAACCATCGAGCATTACGTCAAAGCGGGCGTGAGCTACGTGATTTTGGGCACCAAAGCGGTCAAGAACCCTGAGTTCGTGGCAGAAGCGTGCCGTGCCTTCCCCGGCAAAATCATTGTCGGCATGGATGCACAGGATGGTTTCGTGGCCACTGACGGCTGGGCTGAAATCAGCACCGTACAGGTCATCGATCTGGCCAAACGTTTTGAAGCGGACGGCGTATCAGCCATCGTTTATACCGACATCGCCAAAGACGGCATGATGCAGGGCTGCAACGTGGAATTCACCGCCGCGCTGGCTGCTGCGACCAGCATCCCGGTGATCGCTTCGGGCGGCATCCACAACTTGGGCGACATCAAGTCCCTGCTGGACGCCAAGGCGCCGGGCATCGTGGGCGCGATTACGGGCCGCGCGATCTATGAAGGCACCCTGGATGTGGCTGAGGCTCAGGCCTTCTGCGACAGCTACAAGGCCTGAGGAGAACCGCATGGCGCTGGCCAAACGCATCATCCCTTGCCTGGACGTGGATAACGGCCGGGTCGTGAAGGGCGTCAAGTTCGAGAACATCCGCGACGCGGGCGACCCGGTAGAAATCGCCCGTCGCTATGACGAGCAAGGGGCTGACGAGATTACCTTTCTCGACATCACTGCCAGCGTCGATGGCCGCGACACCACGCTGCATACCGTTGAACGCATGGCCAGCCAGGTGTTTATCCCGCTGACCGTGGGCGGTGGCGTGCGCTGTATTCAAGACATCCGCAACCTGCTCAACGCGGGTGCCGACAAGGTTTCGATCAACACTGCTGCGGTGTTTAACCCGGAGTTTGTCGGTGAGGCTGCGCAGCATTTCGGCTCGCAGTGCATTGTGGTCGCCATTGATGCCAAGAAAGTCTCCTTGCCGGGCGAAACCCCGCGCTGGGAGATCTTCACCCACGGCGGGCGCAAGCCAACCGGACTCGACGCCGTTGAGTGGGCGATGAAGATGGAAGGCTTGGGCGCGGGTGAAATCTTGCTGACCAGCATGGATCAGGACGGCATGAAAAGCGGCTTTGATCTGGGCGTGACCCGTGCAATCAGCGATGCGTTGGGCATTCCGGTGATCGCCTCGGGTGGTGTCGGCAACTTGCAGCACTTGGCGGATGGCATTTTGGAAGGTCACGCCAGTGCCGTGTTGGCGGCGAGCATTTTTCACTTTGGTGAATACACCGTGCCGCAAGCCAAAGCCTATATGGCTGAGCGCGGGATCGTGGTGCGTTAAACACAAAGGCTACTAGACACCATGGTGTGCCCGCGTCACTCTTGGGCACGCCATGGATTTGGATTGTCTGTCATGTTTAAACGTTTTCTGCTCGGTCTTGCCGGTTGCACGATGTGGCTGGCGAGTTCCACTTATTCGGCGCAAGCCCCTCGGACTCCCCTGGTGCTGCTGACTGAAAATTTCCCGCCTTACAACATGGCCATTAATGGGAAAAACTTCGCGCAAAACCAGAATCTCGAAGGCATTGCCGTCGAAGTGCTGCGTGAAACCTTCAAGCGTGCCGGTATCCCCTACAGCATGACCCTGCGCTTTCCATGGGAGCGTATTTATAACCTCGCTTTGGCAAACCCAGATTACGGTGTTTTTGTCACGGCACGCGTGCCTGAGCGTGAAGCGCTGTTTAAATGGGTCGGCCCAATTGGTCCGGATGACTGGGTCTTGCTGGCCCGGGCAGATAGCCCGATTGAACTGACCTCTCTTGAGCAGGCAGGAAAATACCGGATCGGCGCTTATAAAAGTGACGTGATTGCCCAGTCGTTGGAGAAGCAAGGGTTCAAGCCCGTTATCGTTTTGCGCGATCAGGACAACGCCAGAAAGCTACAGGCCGGGCAAATTGATCTCTGGGCTACAGGTGATCCGGCCGGTCGATTTCTGGCGCGTCAGGTGGGTATTTCAGGGTTCAAGACGGTGCTGCGCTTTAATCAGGCCGAGTTGTATCTGGCATTGAATAAGGAAGTGCCGGATGAGGTGGTGAGCAAGTTGCAGGTGGCGCTGGATGAACTGCGGGCAGAAGGCGTAGTCGAGATGATTCAGGCGAAATACCTCTCGATTCGTTGAATCATCTCGTAGGTGCTTCTGGCAGCTGCGATCTTTTGAATGCTGCTGATTGAAGAGATCAAAAGATCGCAGCTTTGCTACCTCTTCAGCGTTATGGCTGCATGTTCATCTGATAGCTCACAACAGCGGATTGATCGTTTCGGATGTTGTGGCTGTATAGGCAGTGCCGAGTGGTCTGTGCTTGGCGCACTATTTTGAAGGTGTCCTTTTCAAACGCCTCGTCAGCAATGGGGCTATACCCCTCGTGCGCTTCACACTCGGTAGAGGCGGGCGGGCCTGATTTGACGAAGTAGCGCGTATTAAAGTGAGCGTCGCGCACCAGCGTCAGTTCGGTCCAATGGGGGCGCTCAAACCCAAAACCTGTTGCACTTATAGCAGGCATCCACGCATCTCCTTGTTCCACCAGGTTGACGGCCAGCATCCGCACATTCGACAAATCCCCCCATAACGGCCCTTGGTTTTCGCTGGATACGCCGAGTAAACAGAGCATGCTGATACCCGCTTTAGCGCCGACGGGCGCAGTGACATGGGCGTTCCTGCTGGTTAAGGCAGTGCTGTAGTCGGCAGGGTTTTGGCAGCTCTCTGAGCGGTCGACAACTTTGTAGCGGTAAAAGGGTGTGGATATTGAAAATTTCACATCCCAGGTGGGGAAAATGGCGGGATGTTCATCCCCCGACAGTGCGGGCAAATAATGCTGCACAGGCTTCGGGGCAGACAGCGTGGTGATCGTTGCCGGATAAAGCGAGCAATAGTCGGGGTCATTGTTCAGCACGCCATTTTTCCAGCAGTTACTGAGGTTTTCTACTGTGTGCGAGTACTGCGTGTTGAGTTGCTGTGCTTGAGCGATGCCGTCGCTGGTTTCACAAGGGGCGCTTTGATCGCATCGGTTGCGGGCATTCTGGCGAAGGGGGATGGCGCCCAGCACGGCGATGATGGTGTTTGAATCGCGATCCAGCATCGGGCTCCCGGAGAGCGTGCTTGTTGTGAGGTTGCATTGGCTTTTCAGTGCATTGCGCCACACCGCAGGGTGGGCAACGGTATCGGCGCTGGGTTGCAACAGGCAAGACCTGATGGCCAGCGCGTTTACCCGAGGGGACGACGCTCCAACCAGCAGGCCGCTGATAGAGGTTTGGGGGGCGGGGCCAACTGTCAGAGGGTGAATGCCATTTGCGATAAGTCGGGACAGCGGTGCATCCAGCTCCGCTATGGCCAGATTGGTACCTTGCAGGCTTTGCCAATTGACCCTTTTTATTGTGTAGACGGCCTGGTTCTGTGGGGTGTCTTGAAAGTTGTTGAAGCGGATGGCCACGTTTACTTCGGTGTCGGTATTGATGAGTTGCTGGTGGGGAAACTCGAAGCAGTGGCCGCTGGTCAGCACGTACCCTGGTCCGTCACGCTCATAGGCGCGGGTATCAATGAGGCTGGCATTGCAGGTGTGCTTGGCGGTAAACAGGCCAATGCCTGACCAGTGATTGTTCTGGCCCTGACTGTTGTTCAAAACCAGAGGGGGTGCATGGTCGACTACGCCTTGGTCGAAGTTTTTGGCCGCGGCAGGCAAGCAAATAATCAGCAGTGCGCAACCAGCGAGTTGGTGGGCGGTTTTCATGGAATAACCTGATAGTGAGTGATGGTGCCCTGAGGCGGTCACTCAATTAATCAGGTGTCTGAAGGTGGCGTGCGGTACATATGTCTAGCGATAAACACCGTCTTTGCCATGACCCGCCACCGCTTTGTTGCTGCGCAGGCCGATCATCTGTTTGATGTCGATCCAGTCAATGCCTTGTGCTTTTAGCTTGGGCAGTTCTCGCTCCAGCACTGCGAGGGTTTGCGGGTAAGGATGGCCGATCATGACCACCGAACCGTGGGTTTTGGCGTGTTTGATGGCGGTGTTGAGCTGTTCGGTAATCGCTGGTTCGGTCCGCACGTTGTCGAGGAACACATCCCGCGAAACGCTGGCCAAACCAATTTTTTGCGCTTGGGCCGCCGCGACTGTGCTGGCGCTGGTCCGGCTGTCGACAAAGAACTTGTGACGCTGTTGCAGCTCGCCCATCAACCAGGCCATTGCCTGTGGCTGAGCGGTCATGCGGCTGCCTTCATGGTTGTTGATGCCGCTGGTGTAGGGCACCGCCTTGAAGGCTGCGTCGAGGCGTTTGGCCAGCTCATCGAGGGGCAGGTCCGGGTGCCAGGCAAATGGCCCCGTAGCAGGGTCCATCGGCATGTGCAGAATGACGATTTTGCCGGCCTTGTGGGCTTCGCGGGCAAATTCGGCGGCGTGCGGGGTGTCGGGCATGACCGCCGTGGTCACTGGGCCGGGCAGGCTCAAGACACGCCGATCGCGGGGCAGATTTTGCCCCAGGTCATCGATGATCAGACTCAGATACGCCTTGTGGGGCGCTTGAGCAGGGCTGACCGGCGCCGCGTGGGCGGCATCGGTCAGGCAGCAGAGCAGGGCGAGGGCGAGCGAAAAACGCATCTCAATTGCCGCGAGTGATGCTCAAACCTTTGAGCAGGCTCAACGCCTGACTCAACTGGAAGTCATCGTCCTGTGGCATGGGCTTGGCTTTCGGGCCAGAACCGGTTGGGCGATCTGCACCGCCGTTGCCGTTGCCGAGGTGACCTTGCAGGTCGGCCTCTTTGTAGTACTCGGTGTCTTGCTCGCGAGTGATCTTGGCGCGGCTGACTTCGATGTCCGGCACGATGCCTTGGGCCTGGATCGAGCGGCCGTTAGGCGTGAAGTACAGCGCGGTGGTGATTTTCAGCGCGCGATCATTGTTCAGCGGCAGCACGGTTTGCACCGAGCCTTTGCCGAAGCTGGTGGTGCCCATCACCACGCCGCGTTTTTGATCTTGCAGGGCGCCGGCGACGATCTCCGAAGCCGAAGCGCTGCCGCCGTTGATCAATACCACCAGAGGCACGCCTTCGCTCAGGTCTTTGCCGGTGGCCGAGAAACGCAGTTCGGAGTTGGCGATGCGGCCTTTGGTGTAGACAATCAGGCCTTTGGTGATGAAGTGGTCAACCACTTCAACGGCCGATTGCAGCACGCCGCCAGGGTTGTTACGCAGATCAAGGATGATGCCCTTGAGCTTCTTGTTGCCGTTTTCCTTGCGCAGCTTGGTCAGTGCCGCGGCGACTTCTTCGCCCGTCTTGACCTGGAACTGGGTAATGCGGATGTAGCCGTAGCCGTCTTCAAGCAGCTGGGCCTTGACGCTTTTGACCTGAATGTTGGCGCGGGTCAGGGTCACGTCGAACGGTGTGCCGCCATCACGCACCAGGGTCAGGGTGATCTTCTGCCCGATCTTGCCGCGCATTTTGTCCACCGCTTCGGTCATGCTCAGGCCACGTGTGGGCTGACCATTGATCTTGACGATGAAGTCGCCCGCCTGAACACCGGCCTTGCTGGCTGGAGTGTCGTCGATGGGCGAGACAATTTTGATATTGCCGTCTTCAGAGCCGACTTCGATGCCCAGCCCGCCGAACTCACCGCTGGTGCTTTCTTGCAGTTCTGCGAAGTCTTCTGGCCCCAGATACGCGGAGTGCGGGTCAAGGTTGCTGAGCATGCCCTTGATGGCGTTCTCCAGCAGGGTCTTGTCGTCTACGGGTTCAACATACGCAGCCTTGATGCGGTCCATGACCTCGGCAAATGTACGCAGCTCTTCCAGCGGCAGCGGAGCCTTGGCGCTGGCGGCGGCCGCAGGCTGAGCGACTGGCTGGGCAGCCAGTGCCAGAGGCGAGCCAACCACCAGAGCGATCATCAGGGCCAGCGAGTTGAGGCGGGACAAGTGCGGCATGTTGAACGAACTCCTACGTATTAAAGGTGATGGACTCATCCTTGAGTGCGACACCATTGTGCAGGGTCGCTGGGGCGGCCCTGCTGACGAATAGCAAAATACAGCGCTGGTGTGGCTTGCCCGCCGCTGTTGCCCACGGTGGAAATCACATCGCCAGCTTTAACAACGTCTCCGGCGGCCTTAAGCAATGTCTGATTGTGGCCATACAAGCTTAAGTAACCATTACCGTGGTCCAGAATGACCAGTTGGCCTGCGCCGCGCAGCCAGTCGGCAAACACCACGCGCCCCCCGTGCACCGCGTGCACCTGGGTGCCCGCATTGGCGCTGATCATCACCCCGTCCCACTTGGTACGGGCATCGTCGCCCCGGCTTTCACCGAAGCGTGCAAGCAGTCGACCATCAACAGGCCAAGGAAGTTTGCCCCGCGCCTGAGAAAAAGGTCCGCCATAAGAGACGCCTGCACTTGAAACCAAGGCACCAGGGGTCGACTTGACCGGTTTGCGCGGGGCGTCGGTGACAACCGACTCAGCCTCGCGCTGGCGTTTCTTCTCGGCTTCTTGCTGAGCGATCAGCGCTTTTTGCCGCGCCTCTTCGGCTTCGCGGGCCTGACGGGCGAGGGTTTCTTCAATGGTCTTGAGGACTTTAGCCAGATCTGCCTGATCTTGCTCGCGCGACTGGAGTTTCTGATCGCGGTCTTTGACGTCGTTGTTGAGTTTGGCCAGCACTTGCTGGCGTTGGGCGCGCACGGTGTCGAGTTCGGCGCGCTGGGCGTCCAGGCTGCTTTTTTGTGTCAGCAGTTGCGCTTGTTGCAGATTGATATCAGCTTCGACGTTGGCCAACTGGCGCAGGGTTTCGTTGAACCCTTTGAGCTGAGCCATGCGGGCTTGGCTGAGGTAATCGTAATAAGTGAGGGTTCGGGCGAACTTCTCGGGGTTTTGCTGATTGAGTAACAGCTTGAGGTATTCCTGACGGCCGCCCTGATACGCGGCACGGGCCTGAATGGCGATCAGGCGTTGCTGTTCGACTTTTGCGCTGTGGAGTTTTTTCTTCTCGCTATCTAGGCGCAGCAGCTCGCCTTCACTCTTTTTTAGTTCTTTTTGCAGGTCCTCCACCTGTTTTTCCAGCTTACCGATTTCAGTTTCGGTGCTGCGCAGGTCTTTTTGTGCTCCGGTTTTTTCTTCCTGGAGCTTACCGAGGAGCTTTTTCAGCTCGCCGATGTCCTGACGCGTGGCGTCCAACTGTTGTTGAGTTTGCGCACGCTCGTCGGCAAACGCCGGTTGCAGCAGGCACGTGAGGGCTAGGGCTATAAGGGCGCGGAGCATGGGGCGGGCGACACCTGGGGGAACGAGACGGCCTAGTATGCCCGCCATCGTTGCCTATAAGAAATGGAAGAAGGTGAAATTGTGGTTGTGTGTCTTGGTGAAGCTGACCTTGTGGGAGCTGGCTTGCCAGCGATGGGATCACCGTGGCCGACCAGTCAAACCTTATCGCCTGAATCGCTGGCAAGCCAGCTCCCACAAAGGCCTGCGCTTACGCGTCGACCAGGATGGTCTTGCCGGTCATCTCTTCAGGCTGTGGCAGACCCAGCAGCTTGAGCATGGTCGGTGCAACGTCAGCCAATACGCCGCCTTCGCGAACCTTGAACGGGCGCTTGCCGACATAGATGAACGGCACGGGTTCGCAGGTGTGGGCGGTGTGTGCCTGGCCTGTGGACTCGTCTTCCATCTGCTCAACGTTCCCGTGGTCAGCGGTGATCAGGGCTTCGCCGCCAACTTTGTCCAAGGCTTCAACGATGCGGCCCACGCACAGGTCCAGACATTCCACCGCTTTGACGGCTGCGTCGAACACGCCGCTATGGCCGACCATGTCTCCGTTGGCGTAGTTGACCACGATCACGTCATAACGTTGGTGCTCGATGGCATCGACGATCTTGTCGGTGACTTCGGGAGCGCTCATTTCCGGCTGCAGGTCGTAGGTGGCGACCTTCGGTGACGGCACCAAAATGCGCTCTTCACCCGGGAACGGTTCTTCGCGGCCGCCCGAAAAGAAGAACGTCACGTGGGCGTACTTTTCGGTTTCGGCAATGCGCAGCTGGGTTTTGCCGTTTTTAGCCAGGTAATCGCCGAGCACGTTTTCCAGGCTGCCCGGCGCGAAAGCGCTTGGGGCCGGGATGCTGGCGGCGTATTGGGTCAGCATCACAAAACCGGCCAGTTTTGGTTGGCGAGCGCGTTCGAATGCGTTGAAGTCATCTTCAACAAACACGCGGGTCAGTTCGCGGGCACGGTCGGCGCGGAAGTTCATGAAGACCACGGCGTCGCCATCTTCAACCTTCACAGGCTCACCGATAGTGGTGGCTTTGACGAATTCGTCGCTTTCGCCGCGGGCATAAGCGGCTTCAAGGCCTTCCTGAGCGGTGGCGGCGTTGAACTCGCCTTTGCCATCGACGATCAGGTTGTAGGCTTGGGCTACACGGTCCCAGCGGTTGTCGCGGTCCATGGCGAAATAACGGCCGATCAGGCTGGCGATCCGGCCTTTGCCGAGGTCTTTAAAGGCTTCATCCAGCAATTCAATCGACGAGGCAGCGCTTTTTGGCGGCGTGTCGCGACCATCCAGGAAGGCGTGCAGGTAGATTTTTTCTGCCCCGCGTTTAAACGCCAGCTCAGCCATGGCGATCAAGTGATCCTGGTGGCTGTGAACGCCACCATCCGACAGCAGACCCATGATGTGCACGGCCTTGCCGGCGCCAACCGCTTTGTCGACAGCGGCGCAAATGGTCGGATTCTCGAAGAACTCGCCATCACGGATCGACTTGGTGACGCGGGTGAAATCCTGATACACCACGCGGCCAGCGCCGAGGTTCATGTGGCCGACCTCGGAATTGCCCATTTGGCCGTCCGGCAGCCCAACATCCATGCCCGAACCTGAGATCAGGCCGTTTGGCATGCTCGCGGTGAGACGATCGAGCACCGGTTTCTTGGCCGAATAAACGGCGTTGTATTCGTGGCTTTCACTGTGACCGAAGCCATCCAGGATGATCAGGACCAAAGGTTTAGGCGTGGTAGTCATAGATCCCACTCGTGGCTGGTTTAATAGGAGGTATTAAGAAGACGCGCAGTTTAAAGCGAACTTCATGTGACGTCACCGCCGGGCGGGGTTTGGCCGACCAAGGTGGCTGTGTATACTGGCCCACATTTTACCGCCCTGGAACCTTCTGATGGTTGATCACCTGATTGCATTTGCCACTTCTCACTATCTGCTTGTTGGCGCGTTTGTCATCTTGTTGGCGTTGTTGATCGCCCATGAGGTGAGCCGAGGCGGTCGCAGCATCAGCACCGGCGAACTGACCGGCCTGGTCAATCGCGACGAAGGTGTGGTGATTGATATTCGCCCGGCCAAAGACTTTGCCGCCGGCCACATCGTGGGTGCCTTGAACATCCCGCAAGACAAACTGATGGCGCGCGTTGCCGAGCTGGAGAAGCACAAGGCCAAGACCATTATTCTGGTCGATGCTGCTGGCCAGCACTCCGGTACTCACGCGCGTGAGCTGCTCAAAGCCGGTTTCAACGCGGCCAAGCTGTCCGGCGGTATCGCCACCTGGCGCGCAGATAACCTGCCAGTGGTGAAGTAATTATGTCCAAGGTCATCGTTTACTCCAGCGACTACTGCCCTTACTGCATGCGAGCCAAGGCTCTGCTTGAGAAAAAGGGCGTTGCCTTCGAAGAAATCAAGGTCGACGGCAAGCCACAGGTGCGCGCCGAAATGACCCAGAAAGCTGGGCGTACTTCGGTTCCGCAGATCTGGATCGGCGACAGGCATGTTGGTGGATGCGATGACCTGTTTGCTCTGGAGCGCGCAGGTAAATTGGATGCGCTTCTGAACGTCTGACTCTCATTCTCTAAAAGCCCCATGATTAACAAGGATCTGTGATGACTGACCAACAGAACACCGCTGCTGTTAGCGATGATGACACTGCTCCACAATTCTCCCTGCAACGTATCTACGTACGTGACCTGTCGTTTGAAGCGCCGAAAAGCCCGGCCATCTTCCGTCAGCAGTGGGAACCGAGTGTTGCTCTGGACCTGAACACCCGTCAAAAACCACTGGAAGGCGACTTCCATGAAGTGGTTCTGACCTTGTCTGTGACCGTTAAAAACGCTGATGAAGTGGCGTTTATTGCTGAAGTGCAACAGGCTGGCATCTTCCTGATCAAAAACCTTGATCAAGGCTCGATGAGCCACACCCTGGGTGCTTTCTGCCCGAACATCCTGTTCCCGTATGCCCGTGAAACCCTGGACAGCCTGGTCACTCGTGGCTCGTTCCCTGCGTTGATGCTGGCTCCGGTGAACTTCGATGCTCTGTACGCGCAAGAACTGCAGCGTATGCAAGAAGAAGGCGCACCGACTGTTCAGTAATGGTCGAAGCGACACAAAAAAGCGCCGTGAAGGCGCTTTTTTTATGGGCTTGTAGCCGCTGCCGCAGGCTGCGATGGGCTGCGTAGCGGCCCCGCTTTTGCTTTTGATGAAAGGCGAAGGTCCTTCGGCCCTTATCGCAGCCTGCGGCAGCGGCTACAGAATATTGTGGTTACTTGAACCCCAACTGGCGCCAGGCCTCGTAAACGGCCACGGCCACGGTGTTGGACAGGTTAAGGCTGCGGCAGCCTTCGCGCATGGGCAGACGCAGGCGGTGATCGCCATCCAGCGCATCCAGCACTTCGGGCGGCAGGCCACGGCTTTCAGGGCCGAAGATAAAAGCATCGCCTTCGGCAAACTGGGCGTCGTGGAACGGCCGCGAGCCTTTTGTGGTAAACGCGAACAGGCGCGGGTGGCCCAGGCTTTCAAGGCAGCTGGCCAGGTCGGCGTGGCGTTTGAGCGGCGCGTACTCGTGGTAATCGAGACCCGCCCGGCGCAAGCGCTTGTCGTCCAGCTCAAAACCGATAGGCTCGATCAAATGCAGGTGGCAGCCGCTGTTGGCGCACAGCCTGATAATGTTGCCGGTATTCGGCGGAATTTCTGGTTGAAAAAGGATGACGTGAAACATGCACGGCTCCGAACGTAAAGATGGGCAGCATTCTACGCCTGAAGAGGACCCGCGACCGAAGTTATGGCCGCGGGTTTTAGGCTCTTTGGCGATAGTCGGCATGATGGTCGGGATGATGATCGGGCGTTTAACGACCCCAGACCCGATTGAACTGCAACAAATAGAGGTCCAGGCGGACGGGTTGGTGGTGTGGTTCAGCGATGAGCCCAAGCTGCATGGCGAATGGGTTGATGGCACGTTAGGCCTCTTGTTCGCGGCCAAGGGCACGCCGCAAAGCGGTCAACTCAAGCTCAATGGCAAAGATGTGAACTGGCGGGTAAGTCGCACGGACGGGGGCTTGATGCTGACGTTGGTGGCGGCCCGTGCCTTGAAGGGCGACTGGGCCGGTGCGCCGCAGGATGGGCGCTGGCGATTGCAGGTGAGCCTGCGAGAGTAATAAAAGAGGGAATTCCAGCCTGCCTGTACCGGGTTCCCCAAAAGCGTTGTGCGCTTTGATGCAAAAGGCATCAAGGCTGCGGTGTAAAAGTGGGGAGTCTTGGCCTGCCTGTACCAAGGTCCCCTAAACCGGTGTTGCTTAGGTAACAGGGTTATTGCAGGGCGCGTGCCAGTTTTGTTTTTTTGCCTTTATTTTCTTTATATAAACGCGAAAGCCCCGGAATCCGGGGCTTTCGTTTATTCGGGTGTTTAGTGTCTGAAGGCTGTTCAGGCCCTTTAAGTCGCGTGATGCACAGAAGTAGGGCGGCTTGCTTGAGGGTGGTGCGACATTCATAAAACTTCTGTAGGAGCGTGCTCCTACAAGTAATAGGCTTTACGCGTCGTCCCCGTCATCTTCGTCGCCGTCGATTTTCATGCCCAGTTCTTTGATTTTTCGGGTCAAGGTGTTACGACCCCAGCCCAGCAGTACGGCCGCGTCGCGGCGGCGGCCTGCAGTGTGTTTGAGGGCGGTTTCGATCATGATCCGCTCAAAGGTCGGCACCGCACTGTCGAGCAGGTTCGACTGACCACGGCCAAGCGCCTGATCCGCCCATTGACGCAAGGCTTGCTCCCAGTTGGTGACCGGAGACGCATCGTGTTGCAGGTTCAGCAGCTCAGGTGGCAAGTCGCTGATGTGCACTTCGCGACCCGAGGCCATCACCGTGATCCAGCGGCAGGTGTTTTCAAGCTGGCGAACGTTGCCGGGCCACGGCAGGTTTCTCAGGTATTGCTCGGTCTCGGTTTTCAGCAGTTTGGGTTCGACCGACAGTTCTTGCGCGGCGCTGCTGAGGAAGTGCCGGGCCAGCGTCGGGATGTCTTCGCGACGATCTGACAAGCGCGGGATATGAATGCGGATGACGTTCAGGCGGTGGAACAAGTCTTCACGGAACTTGCCAGCCTGCACCAGGGTTTCGAGGTTCTGGTGGGTGGCGGCAATGATCCGCACATCGACCTTGACTGGGATATGCCCGCCCACACGGTAGAACTCGCCATCGGCTAAAACCCGCAGCAGACGCGTTTGGGTGTCGGCGGGCATGTCGCCGATTTCGTCCAGAAACAGCGTCCCGCCATCGGCTTGCTCAAAACGGCCACGGCGCAGGTTGGCGGCACCAGTGAAGGCGCCTTTTTCATGGCCGAAGAGTTCGGACTCCATCAAGTCTTTGGGGATCGCCGCCATGTTCAAGGCAATAAACGGCGAGGCGGACCGAGGGCTATGGCGATGCAGCGCATGGGCGACCAGTTCTTTACCCGTCCCGGATTCACCGTTGATCAACACAGTGATGTTGGAATGGCTAAGACGGCCAATGGCGCGAAACACCTCTTGCATCGCTGGCGCTTCGCCAATGATTTCCGGGGTGGGCGCAGCCGCCGGGGCCACGGCCAGGCCTTGTTGTTCCTGGGCATGCTGGTTGGCACGTTTGACCAGCGACACAGCTTCGTCGACGTCAAACGGCTTGGGCAGGTATTCGAACGCGCCGCCCTGATAGGACGCGACTGCACTGTCCAGGTCTGAATGGGCGGTCATGATGATCACCGGCAGACGCGGGTGTTGCTCGCGGATCTTGGCCAGCAAATCCAGGCCGCTGGCACCGGGCATGCGAATGTCAGAAATGATGACATCAGGCTGCTGACGAGCCAGGCGGCTCATCACGCCATCGGCGCTGTCGAAGCTCTGTGTGGTCATGCCTTCTTGTTGCAAGGCTTTTTCCAGGACCCAGCGGATTGAACGGTCGTCGTCGACGATCCAAACGGTTTCACTTCGGCTCATGTCGATGCGGCTCCTTGTTCCAGAGGCAGAAAGATCGAAAAGAGTGTGTGGCCAGGGTGGCTTTCACACTCGATCAGCCCCTGGTGCTGGCTGATGATGTTCTGGGTGATGGAAAGGCCCAGCCCGGTGCCATCCGGGCGGCCACTGACCATCGGAAAGAATAGAGTGTCTTGCAGCTCGGGCGGGATGCCCGGACCGTTGTCGATGATTTCGATTTTGGTGACCAGTCGATGCCGCACATGGCCAATCGTGAACTGGCGCATGGCGCGGGTTCGCAGGGTGATGCGGCCCAGGCGGAGTGCATTCTGATAGCCGATGGCTTGCATTGCGTTACGCACAATATTGAGTACGGCCTGGATCATTTGTTCGCGGTCGATCAGTAAATCCGGCAGGCTCGGGTCGTAGTCACGCACCAGGGTGATGTCGCCCTGGGTCTCGGCCTCTACCAGATTGCACACCCGCTCCAACACTTCGTGCACATTGGTCATGGCCAGCGAAGGCAGTTTGTTGGAGCCCAGCATGCGGTCGACCAGGTTACGCAGGCGATCGGCTTCTTCGATGATGACGTTGGTGTAGTCACGCAGGCTTTCATCGGGTAATTGGCGCGCCAGCAGTTGGGCTGCACCCCGAATGCCGCCCAGCGGGTTTTTAATTTCGTGGGCCATGCCGCGCACCAGCATCTTGCTGGTTTCTTGTTTGGACAACTGCGCTTCTTCTTTGGTGATGCGCAGCAACCGGTCACGTGGATGCACCTCAAGCAGCAGCATGGTGCCGCTGTTGCTCAAGATCGGCGTTACCGCGTAATCCACGGTCAGGGTTTGGCCGGTGGCAGAGGTCAGCATGGCCTCACGCTTGGTAAACGGGTGGGCTTGCTCAACGGCCAGGCGCAATGACTGCAGGGCCTCGGTGGACTCAGTGAACAGCTCGCTGATGAATTGCCCATGACTGCGTTGGCCGCTGATAGCCAGCAGCATTTCCGCCGCCGGGTTCATGTACTCAAGGCGCAAATCGGCATTGAGTAACAGTGTGGCGGTGGTCAGGTTGTCGAGTAACAGTCGGTGCAGGGCATCACTGATGGTCATGGGCCGATCCCGGATTGCGTGCGCGGGTAAGGCGCTGGTGCAAGGAAAATGCAAAAAACAAACCAAGGCTCCGAAAAGAAGCGCGAATCGCCTGAAATAGGGACTTTAGGCTCGTTTAGGTGGCGCACTGGCTCTGTCCGTCACTCGTTTTGAACCAAAGTGGGCTGGCTAGTGAGAGTTCGAGCAGTGTTCGCACCAATATAGTGCAAGCTAGCTGAATAGATTCAGTTTCTAGTGAATGCGGGGATATTCAGTTTTTGCGGGTCATCTTTGATGAGCGCGTTGCAGGTAAAAAACAACGGCCTGGCTTTGCTGCACTGTCTTGTTACCCTCCATTACCTTCACGGATAGGCGGTGCATGCCGCGATCAATGTTGTTCATTTGCATGACGGTTTGGGTGTCGGGCTGGCCATAGTGTTTGTCATCAAGCAGCCATTGCAGGCGATGCCGGTTGTGCAGGGGCGGGTCAATCGTGAGTTGGACAGTGAAGGTTCCATTGTTGGCGCGCAGGGCCTGTTCGACGGGCAGGCCCTCGATTTTCAGTGCGCTGTAGGGCGGATGATCACGCTCTTGTTCGGGCAGCAGGTGTTGCGGGTTGTCGGGTGGCGCAATGTCCAGGGCTGGCTGGAGATTAAGTGGCTCAAGCGTTATGGGTACGCTGCCGCTTAGATCGCGCGGCGAGCCGCTGTAGTGCACTGTGCCCTGAGCATCGAGGTATTTGTACACTTGCGCGCTCGCAGGCAGGGCAGCCAGCCACAGGCTTATCAAGAAGTAGTGCACAGGCTGTTTACTGCGACAGTGGCATGCCTGCGCCGCCGGCATAAAACACGATCAGTTCGACGGGCTTGTTGCCACTGGTGCCACGGTGCTCGGTTTGAACGACTTCGGGCAGGATCTCGCCAGCCTTCAATGTAATTTTGTGCTTGCCGTCACGGGTTTCAACGAGCAGCTCGCCAGACAGCACATAGGCCACATTAGGCATGGGGTGTGTGTGCCAATTGAGTGCAGTGTTGGCCGGGATGATGATTTTGAGAACGGTAATTTCGGGTTGGCCAGCCGGGTACGGGCCGTAAGGTGCACCATCCCATGAATGGGTGGTTTTGAGCAATTGTTCGACTTTGACGCTTGGAGGGGTGCTGGTGCAGCCGAACAGGGTCAGGCAGGCCAGCGACAACAGCAGAGCTTTGAGTGGGTTGGCGAGCGTCATGGCAGCATCCGTTTGATGAGTTGCCTCACGTTACAGATCGCGCTTTGGGATGGCTGTCAGGCGCCGGTGAAGTTTTAATCGGGTGTTACGCCGCGGAATGTAAGACATTACGCATAAAAAAAGCCTCCCGTAGGAGGCCTTTCTAATCACGCCGCTTTCACGGGTGAAACTGGATTAGCAGCTGTAGTACAGCTCGTATTCCAGTGGGTGCACGAAGGTACGTACTTTGATTTCTTCTTCGCTTTTCAGGGCGATGTAAGCGTCGATGAAGTCGTCGCTGAAAACGCCGCCTTTGGTCAGGAACGCACGACCTTTGTCCAGCTCTTCCAGGGCTTCTTTCAGGCTGCCGCAAACTTGTGGGATCTCTTTCGCCTCTTCAGGCGGCAGGTCGTACAGGTTTTTGTCAGCAGCATCGCCAGGGTGGATCTTGTTCTGGATGCCGTCCAGGCCAGCCATCATCAGTGCAGCGAAGCACAGGTATGGGTTAGCTGCTGGGTCCGGGAAGCGTGCTTCGATACGGCGAGCCTTAGGGCTGGATACGTAAGGAATACGGATCGAGGCGGAACGGTTGCGCGCCGAGTAGGCCAGCATTACCGGTGCTTCGAAGCCTGGTACCAGACGCTTGTAAGAGTTGGTAGCCGGGTTGGTGAAGCCGTTCAGGGCCTTACCGTGCTTGATGATGCCGCCGATGAAGTACAGAGCGGTGTCGGACAGGCCGGCATAGCCTTCGCCAGCGAAGGTGTTCTTGCCATCTTTGGAGATGGACATGTGAACGTGCATACCCGAGCCGTTATCGCCGTACAGCGGTTTAGGCATGAAAGTAGCGGTACGGCCGTAGGCGTCTGCCACGTTGTGTACGCAGTACTTCAGGGTCTGAACTTCGTCAGCCTTTTTCACCAGGGTGTTGAACTGCACGCCGATTTCGTTCTGGCCAGCAGTTGCCACTTCGTGGTGGTGAACTTCGATAACCAGGCCCATTTCTTCCATGGCGTTGCACATGGAGGTACGGATTTCGTGGTCATGGTCGAACGGAGGAACCGGGAAGTAGCCGCCTTTGATACCTGGACGGTGGCCTTTGTTGCCGCCTTCCACGTCCTGGTCGGACATCCACGAGCCTTGCTCGGAGTAGATTTTGAACATCGAGCCGGAGATGTCGGACTTGAACTTCACTTCGTCGAAGATGAAGAATTCTGGCTCTGGACCCACGAAAACGGTGTCACCGATACCGGTGGACTTCAGGTATTCCTCGGCACGGGTAGCGATGGCGCGTGGGTCGCGGTCATAGCCTTGCATGGTCGAAGGTTCGATGATGTCGCACACCAGGATCAGCGTAGGCTGCTCGGTGAATGGGTCCAGAACGGCCGTGCTGTCGTCTGGCAGCAGGATCATGTCGGACGCTTCGATGCCTTTCCAGCCAGCAATGGAGGAACCGTCGAACATTTTGCCGTCGGTGAAGAAGTTTTCGTCCAACGCATCACGGGCCGGCATGGTCACGTGGTGCTGAGTGCCTTTGGTGTCAGTGAAGCGCAGATCAATCCATTTGACGTCATGATCTTTGATGAGTTGAACCGACTTCGACATAGTGTCCTCCGGGGTGGCTTAGGGCTGGTAGTGGAATAGCCCTTAATAAGTGGTTGATGCCGGCGCGAATACTCTGCCAAGGCAACCTGCATCACAAGGGAGCAAATTGCATGCCAGTGCTCCGATTTGGGTTAAACGCCTCAATCTCAAGCAGGTTAGCGTCGAAGACGGCCGATGAATGGCGTTTATCGCACTTAAATGAAGCGATTTGAGTGCGTTGTGCACCACTTTAGTGCGATGAAAACCGTTTGTACGATAACTGGTTAAACCTTGAGCAATTTCCGCTATAATCCGCGCCCCCCTTTTTTGGCAGGCTGCTCGCGCGCTGTTTTCATGAAACTAATCGTTAAAGTCTTCCCCGAGATCACTATCAAGAGCCGCCCGGTTCGGATGCGTTTCGTCCGTCAATTGGCTAAAAACATCCGTGCTGTGCTCCGTGATCTGGACCCGGCTGTGGTAGTGACTGGCGTGTGGGACAACATCGAGTTGCAAACGCGTGTCAGTGACCCCAAAGCCTTGAAGGAGATGACTGAGCGCCTGAGCTGCATGCCGGGCATCGCGCATTTCCTGCAAGTAGACGAGTACCCGTTGGGCGACTTCGACGACGTCGTTGAAAAGTGCAAACTGCACTTCGGCGATGCGTTGGCGGGCAAGATCTTTTCAGTGCGTTGCAAACGCGGCGGCAAGCACCCATTTACCTCGATGGAAATCGAGAAATACGTCGGCAGCAAGCTGCGTCGTGAATGCGGGGCGGCCGGAATTGACCTTAAAAAGCCGGAAATTGAAGTCCGTTTCGAAATTCGCGACCAACGGTTGTTTGTGATTCACAGCCAGCACGACAGCATTGGCGGTTTCCCGCTGGGCTCGCTTGAGCAGACCCTGGTATTGATGTCCGGTGGTTTCGACTCGACAGTGGCGGCCTATCAGATCATGCGTCGCGGCCTGATGAGCCACTTTTGCTTCTTCAACCTCGGCGGGCGTGCCCACGAACTGGGCGTGATGGAAGTCGCGCACTATATATGGAAGAAGTACGGCAGCTCGCAGCGCGTGCTGTTTGTCAGCGTTCCGTTCGAAGAAGTGCTGGGTGAAATTCTCGGCAAAGTTGATAACAGTCATATGGGCGTCATTTTGAAGCGTATGATGTTGCGCGCGGCGTCCCGTATTGCAGATCGGCTCGAAATTGATGCGCTGGTCACCGGCGAGGCTATTTCTCAGGTTTCCAGCCAGACGCTGCCGAACCTTTCGGTTATCGACTGCGTGACAGACAAGCTGGTCTTGCGTCCGCTGATCGCCAGCCACAAGCAAGACATCATTGACCAGGCGGTTGAAATCGGTACGGCCGATTTTGCCAAGCACATGCCTGAATATTGCGGGGTGATTTCGGTCAACCCCAAGACCCACGCCAAGCGTCCGCGTGTGGAGTACGAAGAACAACAGTTTGATATGGCCGTGCTTGAGCGAGCGCTCGAGCGGGCCAAACTGGTGCCGATTGATCGAGTGATCGATGAGTTGGGCCAGGACTTGCAAGTCGAAGAAGTCAGCGAAGTGCTGGCGGGCCAGATCGTGATCGACATCCGTCACCCGGATGCTCAGGAAGATCAACCGCTGGAACTGGCTGGCATCGAAGTACAAGCGTTGCCGTTCTATGCATTGAACAGCCGCTTCAAGGAACTGGATGATACCCGTCAGTACCTGTTGTATTGCGACAAAGGCGTGATGAGTCGCCTGCATGCTCACCATTTGCTCAGTGAGGGACATGCCAATGTGCGCGTTTATCGACCGAGCTAAGAGCCCGGGGCTGTATGCCTGTGGCCTGCGTCACCGGCCCCCCGACGCCGCCGTCAAGCTGTAACGGCTTTGCCGGACTCTACTGTTAATCGCTGCCACGACCTGTCAGCACACCGAATCCTCTGATCGAGATACACAAGTGATCGAAAATCTACGTAACATCGCCATCATTGCTCACGTTGACCACGGTAAAACCACCCTGGTAGACAAACTCTTGCGTCAATCCGGCACTCTGGAGCGCAACGAGCTCAACGACGAGCGCGTGATGGACTCCAACGACCAGGAAAAAGAGCGCGGCATTACCATTCTTGCCAAGAACACCGCTATTAACTGGAACGGCTACCACATCAACATCGTGGACACCCCGGGCCACGCCGACTTCGGCGGCGAAGTAGAACGCGTAATGTCGATGGTTGACTCCGTTCTGCTGTTGGTTGACGCTCAAGACGGCCCTATGCCGCAAACCCGTTTCGTGACCAAAAAGGCTTTCGAAGCTGGCCTGCGTCCAATCGTGGTTATCAACAAGGTTGACCGTCCAGGCGCGCGTCCGGACTGGGTTCTGGACCAGATCTTCGACCTGTTCGACAACCTGGGTGCTACCGAAGAACAGCTGGACTTCAAAGTGGTTTACGCCTCTGCCCTGAACGGTATTGCAGGTCTTGACCACACCGAAATGGCTGAAGACATGACCCCGCTGTACCAGTCGATCGTCGACAACGTACCGGCTCCACAAGTTGACCGTGATGGTCCGTTCCAGATGCAAATCTCGGCACTGGACTACAACAGCTTCCTGGGCATTATCGGTGTTGGCCGTATCGCTCGTGGTCGCGTCAAGCCGAACACCCCGGTTGTGGCTATCGATGCTGACGGCAAGCGCCGTAACGGCCGTATCCTGAAGCTGATGGGTCACCACGGTCTGCACCGTGTAGACGTTGAAGAAGCTTCGGCAGGCGACATCGTTTGCATCAGCGGTATGGATTCGCTGTTCATCTCCGACACCCTGTGTGATCCGATGAACGTTGAAGCGATGAAGCCGTTGACCGTTGACGAGCCAACCGTTTCCATGACCTTCCAGGTAAACGACTCGCCATTCTGCGGTAAAGAAGGCAAGTTCGTGACGTCCCGTAACATCAAGGAACGTCTGGACAAAGAGCTGCTGTACAACGTTGCACTGCGCGTTGAAGAAGGCGACTCGGCTGACAAGTTCAAAGTATCTGGCCGTGGCGAGCTGCACTTGTCGGTACTGATCGAAACCATGCGTCGTGAAGGTTTCGAAATGGGCGTTGGTCGTCCAGAAGTGATCATCCGTCTGGTTGACGGCGTGAAGCACGAACCGTTCGAAAACGTCACCATTGACCTGCCAGAAGAATCTCAGGGCAAGGTGATGGAAGAGATGGGTCTGCGTAAAGGCGACCTGACCAACATGGTGCCGGATGGCAAAGGCCGTGTTCGTCTGGAATACAACATCCCTGCTCGTGGTCTGATCGGTTTCCGTAACCAGTTCCTGACCCTGACCAACGGTGCTGGCATCCTGACCTCTATCTTCGACCGTTACGATGCCATGAAGTCTGGCCACATGTCCGGCCGTCAGAACGGCGTTCTGGTTTCGGTTGAAACTGGCAAGGCGCTGACCTACTCCCTGGAAACTCTGCAAGCACGCGGCAAGCTGTTTGTTGAGCACGGTCAAGAGATCTACAACGGTCAGATCGTTGGTCTGAACAGCCGTGACACCGACATGGGCGTTAACCCTACCAAGGGCAAGAAGCTCGACAACATGCGTGCTTCGGGTAAAGACGAAACCATCGCTCTGGTTCCGCCTGTTCGCTTCACGCTGGAACAAGCTCTGGAATTCATCCAGGACGACGAGCTGTGCGAAGTGACTCCTAAGTCCATCCGTCTTCGCAAGAAGATCCTGGACGAAGGCGAGCGTACCCGCGCTGCTAAAAAAGCCAAAAACTAAGTCACTTAGTTAGCGGTTACAAAAACGCCCCCGACCTTGCGGTCGGGGGCGTTTTTTTATGTCCGGGATTTGTGTAACGGCTGACCCCTCACCCCAGCCCTCTCCCGAGGGTTGGGGTGAGGGTTGCTTTAAAAATTCATCAGCCGTTCGCTGCTGTTTTTACGCTCAACAGCCTTTGGCACATACGCGCAATAACCCGGACGCGGGCCCACGCGTGGGTGGTTACGGCAAGTATCCGGGCGCTTTTCGTAGATGGTGCACATGCGCGACTTGCGATCCAGATACAGGCAATCGTTATTGCTCATGCGCTGCAGGGTGAAAATCCCCGACTTCTGGTTAAAACGCTCAACAATCCCTTCTTTCTGCAGGCGCTTGGCGATGTTCTTCGGCGGGTCGCCGAGTTCGAACTCATCGACCAGGCCAATGCGGATCAAGTCTTTGATCTTGACCTCAACCGGCAAGGTGCAGCAGCTGGAAATGCAGGAGCCGCACATGGGCGCGGAGTATTTGGCCCAGGTATCGAGACGGTCGATTTCCGCGGCGGCGATCAGGTTGGACTTCATCAGGCTTGTATTCCAGCGTGCATCAGGGCGCGCGATCATACCGGGGTTGATGAATGAGTGAACAACCATTTGCCGGTTTTTTGTACAAAGCGATGCTTTAAGGCGTTTAGCCCGAGGTGTGCATCGTTTTGGGGCGGTATTCATTTCGTCCGTTTTTTTCAAAAAAAAGCACGAATCAGCGCGCTTTCTTTCTCTCGAAGCGTCTAGGCTGACACCACTCGTCTTCCAATCGCTCCATCTCGCTAGAGGTTGTACCGATGCCCCAGGAACCGCTTGTTCGTGACGCGCAGGTGGCGGCTTTTCGTGCCGCTGTACTAGCCAAACTGACTTACGCGGTGGGTAAAGACCCGGATCATGCGTTTGACCATGACTGGTTCGAAGCTATCGCACTCGCCGCCCGCGACCATATGGTCGACCACTGGATGGACCATACCCGGCAGATTTATCGCAAAGACCAGAAACGGGTGTATTACCTGTCACTGGAATTCTTGATCGGTCGTCTGCTGTACGACAGCCTGAGCAACCTAGGGTTGCTGGAGGTCGCGCGTGAGGCCTTGACCGAGCTTGGCGTCGATCTGGAGCGCATCCGCCTGCTGGAGCCTGATGCGGCGCTGGGTAACGGCGGTTTGGGGCGACTGGCCGCCTGCTTTATGGAAAGCATGTCGAGCCTGGGCATCGCCGCCCACGGCTATGGCATTCGCTACGAACACGGGCTGTTCCGCCAAAGCATCGTCGACGGCTGGCAGCAGGAGCAAACCGAGAACTGGCTTGATTTCGGCAACCCCTGGGAGTTCGAGCGCGCCGAGGTGCTCTATTCGATTGGTTTTGGCGGCTCGGTTGAGACCAAGCAGGACGAGCAGGGCCAGTCGCGACAAATCTGGTGGCCGAGCGAAACGGTACGTGCCATCGCCTATGACACGCCTGTCGTAGGGTGGCGCGGTGCCAGCGTCAACACCTTGCGCCTATGGCGGGCGAGGGCGCTGCACGACTTGAACCTGGGGCGCTTCAACGCCGGTGATCATTTGGGCGCTGTGGCCGAGGTGGTGCGCGCAGAGAGCATTTCTCGCGTGCTGTATCCGGCTGACAGTAACGAAGCCGGGCAAGAACTGCGTTTGCGTCAGGAATTCTTCTTTGTATCCGCCTCGCTGCAAGATTTGCTGCGTCGCCACCTGAATGTGCACGACACCTTGCTGAACCTGGCCGAGCACGTGTCTATCCAGCTCAACGACACTCACCCCTCGATTGCCGTGGCCGAGTTGATGCGCATCCTGGTCGATGAGCACAGCATCGAGTGGTCTACGGCGTGGCAAGTCACCGTCGACACGCTGTCGTACACCAACCACACCTTGCTGCCCGAGGCGCTGGAGACCTGGCCGGTCGGCTTGATGGAGCGCTTGCTGCCGCGCCATATGCAGATCATCTACCTGATCAACGGCTACCACATCGACTCGCTGCGTGAAAAAGGCGTGCATGATTTTGACGTGCTGCGTGCCGTCTCGCTGATCGAGGAAGACAACGGCCGTCGCGTGCGCATGGGTAATCTGGCGTTTTTGGGCTCCCATAGCGTGAACGGCGTTTCCGGTTTGCACACCCAACTGATGCGCAGCACGGTGTTTGCCGATCTGCACAAGCTCTACCCTGACCGCATCAACAACAAAACCAACGGCGTAACCTTCCGCCGCTGGCTGTTCCAGGCCAACCCGCCCTTAACCGCGATGCTGGTAAACGTGCTGGGCGAGGACGTGCTCGATGAAACAGAACACAAACTGATCAAACTGGAGCCTTTTGCCGAGCGCGCAGACTTCCGCAAGCAATTTGCCGAACAGCGTTTACAGAGCAAATGCACCTTGGCGGCGCTGATCTACGAACGGCTGGGCATCGTGGTCAGCCCTGAAGCGATGTTTGATGTGCAGATCAAACGGATCCACGAGTACAAGCGCCAGTTGCTCAACTTGCTGCACACCGTCGCCTTGTATCAGGCTATTCGTGCTGAGCCGGGTAACCACTGGGTGCCTCGGGTCAAGATTTTTGCAGGCAAGGCGGCGGCCAGTTATACCCAGGCCAAGCTCATTATCAAACTGGCCAACGACATCGCGCGTACCGTCAACAACGACCCGACCGTGCGCGGCCTGCTCAAAGTGGTGTTTATCCCCAACTACAACGTCAGCCTGGCCGAAAACATCATCCCGGCGGCGGACTTGTCTGAACAAATATCCACCGCAGGCTACGAAGCATCGGGCACCAGCAACATGAAGTTCGGCCTTAACGGTGCGCTGACCATTGGCACGATGGACGGCGCCAACGTCGAAATGTGCGAACGGATCGGCGCGGAAAATATGTTCATTTTTGGCCTTACCTCCCAACAGGTCGAAGCCCGAAAGCTCAATGGCGAGTTTCATGCGGCGGCGGATGTGGCGGCTTCGCATCGACTTAATGATGTGTTGCAGGCTATTCGCGGTGGGGTGTTCTCCCACGATGACCCGGCGCGCTACACCGGTTTTGTCGATTCACTGATCGACTACGACCGCTTTTTGGTGTGTGCCGACTTTGATGCTTACTGGGATGCGCAGATGCGCGTTGAACACCTGTGGCACGACAAGGATGAATGGTGGCGCAAGGCCGTGCTGAACACGGCGCGCACGGGCTGGTTCTCATCGGACCGGACCATTCGCGAGTACGCGACAGAGATCTGGAAAGCGTTGTAATTGCTTAGGCCTCGTGGGGGCTGGCTTGCCAGCGATTGAATCACCATGATCTTGCTGTCAGACCGTGCCGTATGCATCGCTGGCAAGCTAGCTCCCACACATTTTGCGAATGATTTAAGGGTTCAGCACCGGCCTCTCTGTCGGTTCTCAGTCTGATTAGAAGATTTGCACGGCAACACGCGTTAAACTGCGCGGGTTTTTCGCCCCCTCCCCATTGTTCGGAGCCTTACATGTCCCGCGTTACCCTGAGTCGCTATCTGATCGAGCAGACCCGCAGCAACAACACCCCTGCTGATTTGCGTTTCCTCATCGAAGTGGTGGCGCGTGCTTGCAAAGAGATCAGCCACGCCGTGTCCAAAGGCGCCCTCGGCGGTGTTTTGGGCAGCATGGGCACTGAAAACGTACAAGGTGAAGTGCAGAAGAAGCTCGACGTGATTTCCAACGAAATCCTGCTCGAAGCCAACGAATGGGGCGGTCACTTGGCTGGCATGGCGTCCGAAGAAATGGACAATGCCTACCAGATTCCGGGCAAATACCCGAAAGGCGCCTACCTGTTGGTATTCGACCCACTGGACGGCTCGTCGAACATCGACATCAACGCCCCGGTCGGCACGATCTTCTCGGTACTGCGTTGCCCGAACGAGTACCTGAGCCAGAACGAACCGTTGAATGAAAAGGCCTTCCTGCAACCAGGCACACAGCAAGTGGCAGCCGGTTATGCCATCTACGGCCCGCAGACCATGCTGGTCCTGACCCTGGGCGACGGCGTCAAAGGCTTCACCCTGGACCGTGAAATGGGCAGTTTCGTTCTGACTCACGAAGACATCACCATTCCTGCAACCACTCAGGAATTCGCCATCAACATGTCCAACCAGCGTCACTGGGAAGCGCCGGTACAGCGCTACGTTGACGAGTTGCTGACAGGTGAAGACGGTCCGCTGAAGAAGAACTACAACATGCGTTGGGTGGCCGCGATGGTTGGCGACGTACACCGTATTCTGACCCGCGGTGGCCTGTTCATGTACCCGCGCGACAGCCGCGAGCCTTCCAAACCGGGCAAACTGCGTCTGATGTACGAAGCCAACCCAATGTCGTTCCTCGTGGAACAGGCGGGCGGCGCTTCGACTGACGGCCATCAGCGTATCCTCGACATCCAGCCAGAAGGCCTGCACCAGCGTGTCGCCGTATTCCTGGGTTCGAAAGAAGAAGTGGCGCGTGTGACCGCGTACCACAAAGAGTAAATACCTGGCTGCACCCCCTGTAGGAGCGAGCTTGTCTCGCGATCTTTTGATTCTTTAAAAGATCGCGAGGCGAGCTCGCTCCTACAGTCGTTTCTGGCCCAGGGAACCACCTCGCGCTTTTCTCTTCTAAGCTTGCAGCAGGCAGCGATGCCGCCTTTCTTATTCAGGAGCTATTCCATGAAGTTGCGTTCTTTGGCGTTGTTGTCGTTCTGTGTGCTGCTGGCGGCTTGCAGCAAGGTCAATCAAGAAAACTATTCCAAGCTGACAGCGGGTATGTCCAAAGCCGAAGTCGAAAAACTGCTGGGCAGCCCGACTGATTGTTCGGGCGCGCTGGGTATGTCGAGCTGCACCTGGGGCGACAAAAACAGCTTTATCAGCGTGCAGTACGCAGGCGATAAAGTGCTGATTTTCTCGGGTCAGGGTTTGAAGTAAAACGGCACAGGAGCGTTGGCGATGAAACGTCTTTTAGCCTGCCTCGGGGCAGCGCTGGTGTTGGCGGGGTGTTCCACGACCAGCCCCGATACGCTGGCACCGAAAACGGTCGAAAGCGTCGACCTGAAACGCTATCAGGGCACGTGGTATGAGCAGGCGCGGTTGCCGATGTTCTTCCAGCGCAACTGCGCGCAATCCCAGGCTCAGTACACGCTAAAGCCTGACGGCAACGTGGCGGTGTTGAACCGCTGCCAGACCGCAGAGGGCAAGTGGGAAGAAGCCAGGGGCACGGCCAGCCCGCAAGTGCCGGGTAAAACCGACAAGTTGTGGGTCGAGTTCGATAACTGGGTGTCGACGTTATTGCCGGGCGTGACCAAGGGCGATTACTGGGTGCTGTACCTGGGCGACGACTACAGCACTGCGCTGGTTGGTAACCCGGATCGACGCTACTTATGGTTGCTGTCGCGCAAGCCGCACATCGACCAGCAAACCCGCGACGATCTGATCAGCAAGGCTCAGCAACAGGGCTATGACACCACACGCTTGATTTGGCGAACGCCAGATGCAGACATGCCCAAGCTTAAGGGCTGAAACGCCCCTTTCTTCTGTAGGAGCGAGCTTGTCTCGCGATCCTTTGATCCTCTAAAAGATCGCGAGGCAAGCTCGCTCCTACAGAAGGCGGCGCTATCGGCTTAACCCCGCAGCAGGGTTTTCCAGGCGCGGTTCTGATACACGGCAATGGCTTGTTGCTTGCGTGCGTTGAGCAACAGGTCATTGCTTTCTGCGTCATCAGTGATGGGCAAGTTGGCCAAGTCTTGCAACTTGTTCATTTCGCCGTACAAGCGATCCACTTCCGGAATTTCCAGCACGCCACGCGCCAGACGCAGCCACGCCTGAATGCGTTCGATGCGCGGCAGTTGCTCGGCCAGGTCTTCGGGTTGCTGCTGGTAGCGATTCAGACGCAGCGCTATGGCTTCATCTGACAGCAGACGCGGCAACCAGCTCGACAGTTGTGCAGCGCCCTGGCGATTGCCACGGGTGGTGCCGCGGTCGATGGTCCAGCTGCGCGCCAGCAGCCAGCGCGAGGTGTTCAGCGAGAACTGGCCCCAACGCGGGTCTTCCAGCTCTTCAAGGAACTGCTCAGGCGCGGCTTTACGCACGTCTTCATCGTCCTGACCGGCTTGCACCATCGGGCGCCAGTCTTCGAGCAAGGCGTCCAGTTGAGCGCGCAAGTCGTGGGTCGAAGGGCGAGGTGCGGCCTGACCGAGGCTGCTGACCAGCGCACGCAGGTCGATCAACTGCTGAACCCAGTCTTGCAGCAAGCGCCAATGGCCATTGAAGCGGTATTGCTCGGCCAGACGCTGACTGCTGCCCAACAGGTGCCAGGCCAGTGCGGCAAAGGCGTCGTCCAGCGGCGTTTCTGGGGTCAGCTCAGGCGCGGGCAGGCTGACGGCGTAGCTGTTGGCGTCAAACAGGCGATAACCGCGTTCAGCCTTGCTGATGTCACACGGCATCAGGGCCAGTTTTTCAGCCAACTCGGCGGCCAGTTCCAGCAAGGCAGCCGGTTCGCCTTCGCGCAATTCCAGTTCCAGTTCGCAGATTTCTTCTTTCTGCTTGCCGGCAATCACGTGGCCCAGGTCCAGAGCGGCTTCGATCACCACTTTGGCTTTGCCGCGGCCCCACGAGATTTCAGCGCGCTCGCGCACAAAATCGGTGGTGAAGATTGGCTTGAGGGTCTTTTTGTCCAGCTCGGCCAACTCCTCCGGCCAGCATTCGCCGTCGAGTTTTTTGATGTCGAGCTTGGCTTTTGGCAGGTGCCAGTCGTATTCGTTGCGCTCCGACAGCCCGGCGATGCTTTGGCCACGGGTCTTGAGGGTTTGAATCACCTCTTCACCGTCGCGACGCAAGCGCAGAGCAACCTTGGCCTTGGCCAGATCGCGCTCAGGCGTGTCGAAATATTGGTTTAACAACTCACGGCTTTCCCAGCCACTTTTGTTGCGCTTTTTCAGCAAAGGGTGCTCGCGCAAGGCGGCGAGGGTTTCGCGGCTGACGCGGAGTTTGATTTCGGTTTCTTTCTGCATGGCCGGAAAATCCAGGAACGGTGCGCAGCCGGGGAAAGTGTGGCTGCCAAGGCCGTGCAGTGTACAGGACTCGCCGCTCCGGCGCGTCGCACGGGTTTATTCCAGGGCGCAGATAGCTCTATGATGGGCCTCGCCCAGCCAACAGGAAGTCAGCGCATGCCCTTACCTTCCCTCAAAGAGCAATTCGCTGCGTTGATCGGCACACCGTCGGTCAGTTGTACTCAGCCCCATTTGGATCAATCCAATCGTGCCGTGATCGACTTACTGGCCGCGTGGCTCGGTGATCTGGGGTTTAACTGCGATATTCAGCAGGTCAGCCCTGGCAAGTTCAACTTGCTCGCCAGTTTCGGCAGCGGCCCCGGCGGGCTGGTGCTGGCAGGCCACAGTGACACGGTGCCCTACGATGATGCGCTGTGGCAGACCGACCCGCTCAAACTCACCGAGGTGGATAACCGCTGGGTCGGCCTTGGCAGTTGCGACATGAAAGGTTTTTTTGCGTTGATCATCGAAGCGGTGCGCCCGCTGCTTGATCAACCGTTCAAACAACCCTTGCTGATTCTGGCCACCTGCGATGAAGAAACCTCCATGGCCGGGGCCCGAGCACTGGTTGAGGCCGGAAAGCCGTTGGGCCGCGCGGCGGTGATTGGTGAGCCGACCGGGCTCAAACCGATCCGCATGCACAAAGGCGTGATGATGGAGCGCATCGACATTCTGGGTCGCAGCGGCCACTCTTCTGACCCAAGCCTTGGGCACAGTGCGCTGGACGCCATGCACGACGCGATCACCGAGCTTAAAAGCCTGCGTCAGCAATGGCTGACCGAGTACCGAAACCCGCAGTTCAGCGTGCCGCAACCGACCCTCAACTTTGGCTGCATTCATGGTGGCGACAACCCGAATCGGATTTGTGGCCAATGCTCGCTGGAATTCGACTTGCGGCCTTTGCCGGGCATGGACCCGGCGCTGTTGCGTTCAATCATTCGCAGCAAACTCGACCCCTTGGCTGAGCGGCATCAGGTCAAGATCGACTTCGCCCCGATAGCGGCCGGCGTGGCGCCCTTCGAACAGGCGGCTGACAGCGAATTGGTGCGCGTGGCTGAACGACTCACCGGCCATCGCGCCGAAGCAGTAGCGTTTGGCACCGAAGCGCCTTATCTTCAGCAGCTTGGCTGCGAGACCATCGTGCTGGGCCCTGGCGACATCGCCTGCGCGCATCAACCAGGCGAACACCTCGAAATGTCACGTTTGCAGCCGACAGTGCGTCTATTAAGCCAACTGATTGAACACTATTGCCTGACCCCGGCCCAGTAAAGTGCCGCAGGCTTAACCCGTCCACACAAGGAGAGCACGCGTGTTGCCAAGTTTGTTTCGACGATAACTATCAGCCTGCTGTGCGTTTGCTGTTTTTGCCCTTTCTAGGCGGCTCATTTTTTACAGGCTTTGGTTATGCACGATTACGTTAACTGGCTGCGTCATGCTTCTCCTTACATCAATGCTCATCGCGACTGCACCTTCATCGTCATGCTCCCTGGCGACGGTGTAGCGCATCCCAATTTTGGCAACATCGTCCACGACCTGGTGCTGTTGCACAGCCTGGGTGTGCGCCTGGTGCTGGTTCACGGCTCACGTCCGCAAATCGACAGTCGCCTCGAAGCGCGTGGCCGGGTGCCGCATTACCACAAAGGCATGCGCATCACCGACGCGCCGACGCTGGAGTGCGTGATCGACGCCGTTGGCCAATTGCGCATTGCGATTGAAGCGCGCTTGTCGATGGACATGGCCTCGTCGCCCATGCAGGGCTCGCGCCTGCGGGTGGCCAGCGGCAACCTGGTCACCGCGCGGCCGATTGGCGTGCTGGATGGCGTGGACTACCACCACACCGGCGAAGTGCGCCGGGTCGACCGCAAAGGTATCAATCGCCTGCTGGACGAGCGCTCCATCGTGTTGCTGTCGCCTTTGGGCTACTCACCGACCGGAGAAATCTTCAACCTGGCCTGCGAAGACGTCGCCACCCGTGCCGCCATCGACCTTGCGGCGGACAAACTGCTGCTGTTCGGCGCCGAGTCCGGCTTGCTCGATGAAAACGGGCGCTTGGTCCGTGAGTTGCGTCCACAACAAGTGCCCGCGCACATGAAACGTCTGGGCAGCGATTATCAGGCCGAGTTGCTCGAAGCGGCGGCCGAGGCGTGCAGCGGCGGCGTGGCCCGCAGCCACATCGTCAGCTACGCCGAAGATGGCGCGCTGCTGACCGAATTGTTTACCCGTCATGGTGGCGGAACGCTGGTGGCCCAAGAGCAATTCGAAGTCACCCGCGAAGCCGCGATTGAAGACGTGGGTGGCTTGCTGGAACTGATCAGCCCGCTGGAAGAACAAGGCATTTTGGTGCGCCGTTCGCGTGAAGTGCTGGAGCGCGAGATCGAACAATTCAGCGTGGTCGAGCGCGAAGGCATGATCATCGCCTGTGCAGCGCTGTATCAAATTGCCGATTCGGACGCCGGTGAACTGGCGTGTCTGGCAGTAAACCCGGAGTACCGTCATGGTCGCCGGGGTGATGAACTGCTGGAGCGCATCGAAAACCGTGCACGGGCACAGGGCCTCAAAACCTTGTTCGTGCTGACGACCCGCACGGCGCACTGGTTCCGCGAGCGCGGCTTCGAGCCTAGCAGCGTAGAGCGTCTGCCAGCGGCGCGAGCGTCGCTGTACAACTTCCAGCGCAACTCCAAAATTTTCGAAAAAGCGCTGTAACGAACGCAAGCTTTGTAGCCGCTGACGAGGAACGAGGCCAGGACCGCCGTCCGGGGCCGCTTCGCACCCCATCGCAGCCTCGTTCCTCGTCAGCGGCAGAGTATCTAAGGAGTGATGATGAAGCTTAGTTTTTGGCAATTTATAAGGAGCTACGCAATCGGTCTGGGAGCGTTCCATCTCTGGAAATTCTACCGAGGCGATCCTTGGTCAGAGGTGCTGACAAGCTACGGCATGTCGCTTGTGCTGGGCGCGCTGTTCTACGGGGGCTGGACGGCGTTTGCAACAAGGCGCGCGGGTTAAGTGCGCACGTCGGGCTGCGATCTCTTGATCCGCAGCCTCGCTCTTGTTCAAAAATCTTTTGTGATGCACACAACCCCTGTAGCAGTTGCCGAGCTTTGCGAGGCTACGTCGGGCTGCGCAGCCGTCGTGAACTCTGCGCACCGGCTCTACAGATCGCAACGATCAGCAGTCTTCCCTCAACACTCCCGTAAACACAAATCAACCCCATGTCACACAAGTCATGCAAGGCCTAGGCACGGCGTTCGCAGTGTTTGTCCTGCGCTGCATCCAGGGCCACGCGCCTCATAAAAATCACTCAACAATAAATCCACTGCCCTACACAGACTCCGGACTCGGCTGATTTCGGCCCGTTTTTTATGCCGATAACGTGCGGCGCTCTCCCACAGGAAAGCGCCATATGGCCAGTCAGAAAGGCGTCACCCAAACACTGCGGCGTATCGGCGGCGATGGCGGCCAAGGGGGTTCCTATTTCGACGACATGACCCCCGCCGAGCTCAAAGAACGCGAAGACCTGCAAACAAAGTACGAGGCCATGCTGGCGCGACAAGAGGCCTACATGGAGCGCCGTCGAGCGGATTTCGCGGCGCAGGAACGCCTTGATGCCGAGCGCCGGGGTTGCGTATTTATCAAGTCCTGCAAGCTGCCCGACGCCGTCATCAACTACAACGACCCCGCAGGCTTTGTGCCCGTTGACAGCCTGAGTGATTACGGCACCTTCGCGATTTTGGGAGCCCGCCAGGCAGACAGTTCCGGGTTAGTGCCACTGGAGCTAATCAGTGGCGCAGTCCCTGCGGGTTTGGGCAGTTTGGCTTTGGGTGGCGCCGCCACTGGCGCGACCACCACCGGAGTCGCCGCAACCACTAGCGGAGCAATGATTGCCGGCGGTTTGTTAGGTTTTCTTGCCTTGTTGTGGCCGTCTTCACTGGGCGACAGCGCGTTGTACACCGAAGAGCAACTGCGCTCACTCAAACAAGCCCGCACCCGCATGCGCTTGTACGTTGAGCCGCAGGCAGACGGTTCGCTCAAAGGGTACGGCTTCTACACCGGCTCAAAACCCGAATGGGAAATGATCGACGTCATCCAGTTCAGCCAGCGTGGCACGCAACAGGTTGCCGACTTTGGTGACGGTGTCGAATTGATCTGGACGCCAGCGATTGATCCAACAGACACCCTCGGCATTCCACCGTTAAAAGGCGCGCCCCACACCCCGCATATCTGGATCTTCCCACCGACCAAAAACGCCGACGCGATCATCGTCAACCCGATCTACCCGCCGGACTACAAGGACTTCATTCTTGTGTTCCCTGCTGATTCGGGGGTGTTGCCGCTTTATATTGTTTTGAATGTGCCGGGGCCAAGGTTGGATTATCACCAAGCGCCCAAGTATCTCCCCGGCTTTTCTGATGCAATCTCGGCGACGAAAAAAACATCTGTTAAAGGTGGAGGGAAGCTTAGACACCGTTGGAAAACATCGAAAGGATTCATTCTAGAGTGGGATTATCAACATGGAGCCATCGAGATGTATGACAAAAGAGGCAAGCACCTTGGCGAGTTTAATCACGTAACAGGCGAACAGAATAAACCTTCAGACCCAGCCAGGAGAATTGAGCCATGATTCATACAGTTTCTGCATTTGATAAAACGACAGAGCTTATGGTGTTTGAAATTGAGATTCCGCAGCAAAACCACCCAAAACTCAAAGCAATCATGGGGTGGACAGAGCCTGAGGATGAAATATTCGGATATGACCTAAATTCTGAACAAATTCAGCTACTTGAAGAACTACTCGATCATAGAATTTATGATCAGCGCTATGTTTTTCAGCTCAGCAGTTATGCCTAGTTATTGGCGGTTCACGCCCCTAGGAAAGGTATTGGATCGCACTATTTTGAGTGCAGCTCTTTGCTGCACGGCGAGGAAAGTTATGGTGGTTACACTGGCGTGGACAAACGAGCCTAGCATCAGGGTCGCCAGATGATCCGGTCGATTGCTGCGCGTCCAAGCCGCTATAAAAAGCACGGAAAAAAGAGTTTGATCGGGCGGATGCTCCGCAAGGTTGAAAAAATCAGCGAGTACTTCAGACCTTCCTTAGGCGAGTTTAATCCCCTGGCGAACAAACTAAACCTGCTGATAAGACCCAGAGGATAGAATCATGAACTTTTTAGTTATGGGATTCGAGAAAGGCAAAGACGCACTTATTTACGAGCACGAAATAAGTTTGCCTGTTCAAGACTTAATGCGTGTTATGCGCTGGAACAACAGCGCGGATTGTATTGGCGCAGACTTTTTTATTTCGCCCGCTCAAGCTGAGGAAATATCGAATCTGGCATTAAATATCTTTCCTGCCGACCTGGATCTTTATCTAAGCAGTTGTGAATAATCAGAGGTTGTCACTCCAGGCTCCTGGCTCCAGCGCCTAACAGTAAGTCAACAAGAGTGGAGTCGAAGCTGGCTCTTCTTAGTGTTGAAGCCTGCAGCGGCGCAGCAAATGGGCCCTGAAAAAATAGAAATATCAAAAAATATCTGTTAGGTGAGTGATGGGATTAACAGTCGAGCTTTCGTGGTATGACAAGAAAACGGAATTTATTGTTGAAGACGAAACGTCCGAAGATTTTGGTAATGATGCCACTATCGTTGAGGCGCTAAGCCTTTCAATAAAAGATGATGTCAATAACGGTTGCTTTGATGTGGGGCGTGAATGGCTCGCAACGTTGCAGCCTTTGTTTGTGCACCGCATAGACTTAAATGAATTCGACTACCAAGTTTCATTTAACTATAAACGTTAGTGCTTGATGAAACGCCGGGTAGGGCGGCATGTTGTTTACTTCAAGCCTGCCAAAAATGGACGTATCACCCCTAAATAAACGAGAGGTAAAAATGGAGTTGCGACTAACAGGTTTTTTGCCGGAGCCGGACCCGGATGATTCTTTGAAATTTAAGCGGGCCCTAGGGGGAGACCTTGAGGTTGACGCACTTGGGATTATGGATTGGGAAACGTTAGAGGAAGCAGGCGGGTGGGAGACTGAGGTAACACCCGACCAAGCAATACTGTTCGCGAAGCTTTTAGGCGAGCCCCAAATAGTGGATTTGACGCTATTTATTGGGTGTGTCGCTTGACCTGATACGACGCCACATACAGGTCAGAGTCGCCATCTTCTATCTTCTCGATTTCGGCTTGTTCGTGCAGGTGCTCGTAATATTAAAAATATCTGTGAGGCTGCACGTGGGTCTTAGCGTTGAGCTTGATTGGTTTGATAAGGAAACAGAATACGGTGTGGGGGAGGAGTGCTCTATTGACTTTGGGGAAGATGGCACAGTTATGGATAAGTTGGGAATCACGGCCGCACATAATGTAAACAACGGAGGATTTGATGTTAAGCGTGAGTGGCTTGTTGATTTGCAGCCATTGTTCCAACATTCGATTGATATGGGTCTTTATGATTATCAGGTTTCTTTCATATATCGAGATCAATGATTTTTAGTGTGGAGATGCAGCGACTACATTTAGGCGAGTTCAATCATCTGACTGGAACTCAGAATAAGTCGGTCGATCCGATAAGGACGATTGAACCATGAGGCATGTACTGGTGGGTGTGGCTCGAAATGAGGATGTTGCGTCCTTCTAACAAGAGTTGGAACTATCGATTTCAGATCTCACATTGATCATGGGTTGGAATAAAGATGACGATTGTCTTTATGGCTATTTACTGACGTCGTAACAAATATCAGAACTGGAGAGATATTGTTCTTTTGAACTTCCGAGAAACTTTGATCTTTATCTGACGTGTTACCACATGGAGTAAGCCGGTAACAGGCGCTGATAAAACCAGCGCCTGCCACACACCTCAGTAACTGATCGACAAAATACTCGCCTGATACGACGCCACAAACAGGTCGAAATCGCCTTGTTCAACCTTTTCCGTCTCGGCTTGTTCGAGCAGTGATTGCTTGGCTTTTGCTTCGAACGCGGCCTGGTCTTCGATGCTCAGCGGTTCGCTGCGGAAGAACTCGGCGTGGGCCTGGCTCTGGCGCATCGAGAACTGGGCGAAGCTTTCTTTGTGTTCGATCATGCTGGCCAGGACTTTGGCTGATGGGGTCAGCGAGACGTCCTGGACCTTGGCGAATTGTTCGTCCAGCGCTTTGCTGTGGGCATCGCTGCCGTGGCTTTGGTCGAGCAGTGCCGCCAGGGGGGCGATTTTTTCCAGCAGTTCTGCCGCCCATTCCTTCAGATCGACCGCTTGGCCATTGCGCTGCAATTGCAGGCCCGGGCGGCGACCTTCCTTGACCACGCTCAGGAAGTTGGACGTGCAATGACCGCATTCGCTGTTCTCAAACTGCGGGCTGTCTTGCAGCGCGCAATACAGCAGGAAAGCGTCCAGGAAGCGGGCTTCCGGCAGGTCGATGCCGATCGGCAGGAATGGGTTGATGTCGAGCAAGCGCACTTCAACGTACTGCACGCCACGCGAGACCAATGCCTGGATCGGGCGTTCGCCGGTGTAGGTCACGCGCTTGGGTCGGATGTTGGAGTAGTACTCGTTTTCGATTTGCAGAATGTTGGTGTTCAGTTGCACCCATTCGCCATCTTTGTGCGTGCCGATTTCAACATACGGCGCGTACGGTGTGGCCACGGCCTTGCGCAGGCTGTCGGTGTAGCTGTCGAGGTTGTTGTAGCACGGCGTAAGACCGGCCTGGGCGTTGCTCTGGTAACCCAGGTCGCTCATGCGCAGGCTGGTGGCATACGGCAGGTAGAGCGTGTCGGCGTCCAGTTGCTCCAACTGGTGCGAACGGCCACGCAAGAAGCCAGCATCCAGCGCAGGCGAAGCGCCGAACAGGTACATCAGCAACCAGCTGTAGCGGCGGAAGTTACGAATCAGCGCGATGTAGGCATCTGATTGGTAGTCGCGGTCGGTGCCGACAAAGCCTTCAGCTTGCTTGAGCACAGGCCACAGGGCTTCGGGCAGGGAAAAGTTGTAGTGGATCCCGGCGATGCACTGCATGGTCTTGCCGTAACGCAGGGCCAGGCCTTTGCGGTACACGTACTTGAGCTGGCCGATGTTGGAGGTGCCGTAATAGGCAATCGGGATGTCTTCTTCGGCCGGCAACGGGCACGGCATCGAAGGGCTCCACAGGTACTCGTTGCCGAGTTTGCTGTAGGCAAAACGATGAATCTTGTCGAGGCTGGCCAGCGTGTCCGCAGGGTCGGGCAGGGCCGGGGTAATAAACTCCAGCAGCGACTCGGAATAGTCGGTGGTGATTTGGTCGTTGGTCAGGGCCGAACCCAGCTCTTCGGGGTGCGGTGTCTGCGCCAGGCGTGCATCGCCCGTGACGCGCAGGCATTCGCGCTCGATACCGTGCAGGCACTGCTCGAGCAGAGTGAGGTTGGCGCGCTCGCCGAGCAGAGCCAGGCGGCGGTTGAGAAGTTCGCTCAAGTTGGATTCCTTCACGCGTCAGTCGCCCCAATATGGGGGTGGTCAGGACGGTCTACAAGGGTGAAGTTGAAACTGGCGTGGTCGCCTGGCTTTATCGGTATTGCTGGGCTTCGTCCCTGTTTCGGTTTTTGGCGCTCCAAGCGCATTTCGGCACTGCGTGCGCAGTGCCGAAATTAACTCAAATGACCTGATGACCGCTACAGGAGAGCGAACGTGCCTTGCGCTTTTGCGACCAGTTTGTCGCCTTGCATCACGTCAGCTTCGACCACAAACGTGCGTCGGCCCGGGTGAATGACCTTGGCGATGCACAGCACTTCGCCTTCCGACACCGATCTCAGGTAGTTGATTTTGCACTCGATGGTCACGCTTTGTCGGTCAAAACCATGGGTGCCGGAGCAGGCCAGGCCCATGGTGATGTCCACCAGGCTGAATAAAACCCCGCCGTGCATTTTGCCGCCGCGATTGCGCAGGTGCGGTTCCAGGCTAAGCGCAACGCGCGCTTTGCCGTCTTCCACAGACTGCACACGGCAGCCAATCAAGTTGCTGAAGGCACTTTCGGCCAAGCCGTCGGGGATTGTCATTAGCGTTTCTTCAACTGTTTAGCGTTGGCAAACAACGACGCCATCGCGTTGTTGCTCGGCGCGGCGGCAACGGTTTCTTTGCGTGGCGCGGTGTTTTGCTGGCGTGGGGCTGAACCTGGGCGTGCGCCGCGAGCACCGTCGATTTTCTCGCCGGGGGTGTCGCTCATGCGCATCGACAAGCCAACGCGTTTGCGCGGGATGTCGATTTCCATGACTTTGACTTTGACCACGTCACCTGCTTTCACCGCTTCACGCGGGTCTTTGATGAACTTCTCGGACAATGCCGAGATGTGCACCAGACCGTCCTGATGCACACCGATGTCGATGAAGGCACCGAAGTTGGTCACGTTGGTGACGACACCTTCGAGGATCATGCCCAGTTGCAGGTCTTTGAGGTCTTCGACGCCTTCCTGGAACTCGGCGGTCTTGAACTCTGGACGCGGGTCACGGCCTGGTTTTTCGAGCTCTTGCAGAATGTCAGTGACGGTCGGCAGGCCGAAGGTTTCGTCGGTGAACTTCTTGGGATCCAGACGCTTGAGGAAGCCAGCGTCGCCGATCAGCGAGCGAATGTCGCGCTCGGTGTCCGAGGCAATACGTTTCACCAGCGGGTAGGCTTCAGGGTGAACGGCCGAGGCGTCGAGCGGGTTGTCGCCGTTCATCACGCGCAAGAAACCGGCGGCCTGTTCGAAGGTTTTTTCGCCCAGACGGCTGACTTTTTTCAGCGCAGCACGGGTTTTGAACGCACCGTTTTCATCGCGATGGCTCACGATGTTTTGCGCCAAGGTGGCATTGAGGCCGGAGATGCGGGCCAGCAGCGCCACCGAAGCGGTGTTTACGTCCACGCCCACGGCGTTTACGCAGTCTTCCACTACGGCGTCCAGACCGCGTGCCAGTTTGAGCTGGGACACGTCGTGCTGGTATTGGCCGACGCCAATCGACTTGGGATCGATTTTTACCAGCTCGGCCAGTGGATCTTGCAGGCGGCGGGCAATCGACACGGCGCCACGGATCGACACGTCGAGGTCCGGGAATTCCTTCGCGGCCAGTTCAGAGGCCGAGTACACCGAAGCGCCCGCCTCGGAGACCATCACTTTGGTGACTTTCAGCGCTGGGTATTTTTTGATCAGGTCAATCACCAGCTTGTCGCTTTCGCGGCTGGCGGTGCCGTTGCCGATGGCGACCAGTTCGACCGAGTGTTTGGCGCACAGGGCGGCCATTACGGCGATGGTCTGGTCCCACTTGTTGTGCGGCACGTGCGGGTACACGGTGGCGTATTCGAGCAGTTTGCCGGTGGCATCGACCACGGCGATTTTGCAGCCGGTGCGCAGGCCCGGGTCCAAGCCCAGGGTGGCGCGCGGGCCAGCAGGGGCGGCCAGCAGCAGGTCGTGCAGGTTGTGGGCGAATACGTTGATGGCTTCGGTTTCGGCCGCGTCGCGCAGTTCGCCCAGCAGGTCGGTTTCGAGGTGGGTGTAGAGCTTGACCTTCCAGGTCCAGCGCACCACTTCGCTCAGCCATTTGTCCGCCGGGCGGTTTTGATTTTCCAGGCCGAAGCGTTGGGCAATCATCATTTCGCCAGGGTGCATCGTGCCCGGCAGTTCTTCACCCACCTTGAGCGAAGAGCTGAGAATGCCTTCATTGCGGCCGCGGAAAATCGCCAGCGCGCGGTGCGACGGCATGCTTTTGAGCGGCTCGTCGTGTTCGAAATAATCGCGGAATTTGGCGCCTTCCTCCTCTTTGCCAGGGATGACCCGGGCGCTGAGGGTGGCTTCCTGCTTCAAGAAGCTGCGCAGTTTATCCAGCAGGCTGGCGTCTTCAGCGAAGCGTTCCATGAGGATGTACTTGGCGCCATCCAGAGCGGCCTTGACGTCTGCGAAGCCTTTTTCGGCGTCAACAAAACGGGCGGCTTCGGTTTCCGGGGTCAGGCTCGGGTCGTTGAACAGACCGTCAGCCAGCTCACCCAGACCGGCTTCCAGGGCGATCTGGCCCTTGGTGCGACGCTTTTGCTTGTAGGGCAGGTACAAGTCTTCGAGGCGGGTCTTGGTGTCGGCGAGTTTGATGTCGCGTGCCAACTCAGGGGTCAATTTGCCTTGCTCTTCGATGCTGGCGAGGATGCTGATGCGCCGTTCGTCGAGTTCACGCAAGTAGCGCAGGCGTTCTTCCAGATGACGTAATTGGGTGTCATCCAGGCTGCCTGTCACTTCCTTACGGTAGCGAGAGATGAAGGGTACGGTGGAGCCTTCATCCAGAAGAGCGACGGCCGCTTCGACCTGCTGCGGGCGCACGCCAAGTTCTTCGGCGATGCGGCTGTTGATGCTGTCCATAAACCACCTGACAAATTGTGATGCAGGCTCGCAGGCCCGTTCTGTAAGGCTTGCGAGGCTGGTTGAGCGGCCCGGAGGGCGCCGCTACCTGGGCCAAAAGGGCAGCCTGTTGACCCGTGAAATCAGCAAATTACGCCAGCGGTTGAAAAAATAAATGCTGGCACACTGTTTGAAAATTCGAGGTTGCCTGACACAAAAGGCGGCGCATTATAACCAGCGTTCCCGGATTCAGGGGACTGCAGGCTGCGCCCGCTATGATCTGTGTACTAGCCGCGAAGGAAAAATCTGCTAACAATGCACACGATGCGTATAAGAGCAGCTAAGCCATAATGCGCGCCGAGATCACAGGAGCATCTAATGAGCAGCATTGCACAACCGGCTGAAGGCGAAAAAATTCTCATCGTTGATGACGATCCAGGGCTGAGCAGCTTGCTGGAACGTTTCTTCGTCAGCAAGGGCTACCGCGCCCGTGCTGTGCCGAACGTCGAGCAAATGGACCGTTTGCTGGCTCGTGAGGTATTTAACCTTGTGGTACTGGACCTGATGCTGCCCGGCGAAGACGGGCTGTCTGCGTGCCGCCGCTTGCGTGCCGCAGGCAATCGGGTGCCGATCATCATGCTCACCGCCAAAGGTGACGAACTGAGCCGCATCAAGGGCCTCGAACTGGGCGCCGACGATTACCTGGCCAAACCCTTCAACCCTGATGAACTGATGGCACGCGTGCGCGCCGTGTTGCGTCGTCAGGCAGCCCCTGTGCCAGGCGCACCGGGCAGCGAAGACGAAAGCGTGACCTTTGGTGATTACGAGTTGTCATTGGCCACCCGCGAACTCAAGCGTGGTGATGAAGTGCACATGCTCACCACCGGTGAGTTTGCAGTGCTTAAAGCCCTGGTCATGCACGCCCGCGAGCCGTTGACTCGCGACAAGCTGATGAACCTGGCCCGTGGCCGTGAATGGGATGCACTGGAGCGTTCAATCGATGTTCAAATCTCCCGTCTGCGCCGCATGATCGAACCGGATCCTTCCAAGCCACGCTATATCCAGACTGTCTGGGGCGTGGGTTATGTGTTCGTGCCGGATGGCAACGCAACCAAGTGATGGGTCATTTGTAGGAGCGAGTCACGCGGTTGCCTTCGGGTCGCCCAGTGACTCGCGATCCATTTTCTTGCGGGTCTTGGTACTCGCTCCTGCAAAGTGTAAGCACCGTTTATGAAAACCCCTCTGTGGTTCCCGCAAAGTTTCTTCTCTCGCACGCTCTGGCTGGTGCTCATCGTTGTGCTGTTCTCCAAGGCACTGACGCTGGTTTATCTGTTGATGAACGAAGACATGTTGGTCGACCGACAATACAGTCACGGCGTGGGCTTGGTATTGCGCGCCTATTGGGCGGCCGATGAAGAAAACAGGGAAAAAATTGCCGATGCGGCAACGCTGACCCGCGTGGTTGGCGGTGGCGTGCCCGAAGGCGAGCAACACTGGCCTTACAGTGAGATTTACGAGCGTCAGATGCAGGCCGAGCTGGGTGCCGACACCGAAGTTCGTTTACGCATGCACTCACCTCCGGCCTTGTGGGTCCGCGCCCCGAGCCTGGGCGATGGCTGGCTGAAAGTACCGTTGTATCCACACCCGCTGCGAGGGCAGAAAATATGGAGTGTGCTGGGCTGGTTCCTGGCCATTGGTTTGTTATCTACCGCGTCTGCGTGGATTTTCGTCAGCCAGCTCAATCAGCCACTCAAGCGTCTGGTCTATGCGGCCAGGCAGTTAGGACAGGGGCGCAGCGTGCGTTTGCCGATCAGTGATACACCGAGCGAAATGACAGAGGTGTACAGCGCTTTTAACCAAATGGCTGAAGACGTGGAACAGGCAGGCCGCGAGCGTGAGTTGATGCTGGCCGGTGTGTCCCATGATTTGCGAACCCCGCTGACCCGCCTGCGTTTGTCTTTGGAGTTGATGGGCAACCACAGCGACCTGACAGACGACATGGTGCGCGACATTGAAGACATGGACGCCATTCTTGATCAGTTCCTGGCGTTTATTCGGGATGGCCGTGATGAGCCGGTCGAAGAAGTTGACCTGTGTGAATTGATCCACGAAGTTGTGGCGCCCTATAACCAGAACGAAGAGCAAGTGCGTTTGCGCCTGCAGCCGATTCAGCCATTTGCGCTGCGTCGGGTATCGATGAAACGCTTGCTCAATAACTTGATCGGCAACGCCTTGCACCATGCGGGCGATGACGTTGAAGTGGCGGCCTATGTTTCTGGAGACACCAGCGCGCCTTACGTGGTGCTGAGTGTGCTGGACCGGGGGGCGGGCATTGACCCTTCCGAGCTTGAAGACATCTTCAACCCGTTCATTCGCGGAGACCGCGCTCGCGGCGGCAAGGGGACAGGGTTGGGGCTGGCGATCGTTAAGCGCATCGCCTCCATGCACGGCGGCAATGTTGAACTGCGTAACCGTGCGGGGGGTGGTCTGGAAGCAAGAGTGCGGCTGCCGCTGGGCCTGATGTTGCCGCGCGGCGCCGTTTAGAAGCCTTCTGTAGTCGCTGCCGCAGGCTGCGATGGGTTGCGCAGCGACCCTGTTGTTGAAGGTCCTGCGGCCCTTATCGCAGCCTGCGGCAGCGACTACAAAGTCGGTTAACCCTTGCCTTTAGTCCGCGTCATGTGCGGGCTGCTGTTTTTTTCCAGATGCTGAATGATGATCCCCGCCACGTCCTTGCCCGTGGTGGTTTCGATACCCTCAAGCCCCGGCGATGAGTTGACCTCCAGCACCAGCGGGCCGTGGTTGGAGCGCAAAATATCGACCCCCGCCACGCTCAATCCCATGACTTTGGCTGCGCGAATGGCAGTCATGCGTTCTTCTGGGGTGATTTTGATCAGGCTGGCGCTGCCGCCACGATGCAGGTTTGAGCGGAATTCCCCCGGCTTGGCCTGACGCTTCATCGCTGCGATCACTTTGTCGCCCACCACGAAGCAGCGAATATCAGCACCGCCCGCTTCCTTGATGTACTCCTGCACCATGATGTTTTGCTTGAGGCCCATGAAGGCTTCGATCACCGATTCGGCCGCCGTAGCGGTTTCACACAGCACCACGCCAATGCCTTGTGTGCCTTCCAGCACCTTGATCACCAGCGGCGCGCCGTTAACCATTTCGATCAAGTCAGGAATGTCATCCGGCGAGTGCGCAAAACCGGTCACCGGCAAACCCAGCCCACGACGCGACAGCAGTTGCAGCGAGCGCAATTTGTCCCGCGAGCGGGCAATCGCCACCGATTCATTGAGCGGGAATACGCCCATCATTTCGAACTGGCGCAACACCGCACAGCCGTAAAACGTCACGGAGGCGCCAATGCGCGGGATGACCGCGTCAAAGCCTTCCAGCGGCTTGCCGCGATAGTGGATCTGCGGCTTATGACTGGCGATGTTCATATAGGCGCGCAAGGTATCGATCACTACCATTTGATGGCCTCGTTCGGTCCCGGCTTCAACCAGACGACGAGTGGAATACAGACGCGGGTTGCGCGACAGCACAGCGATCTTCATGCAGCACCTGTGACAGAGGTAGTGGTGACCGGGAACACCGGCTTGTCTTGTACATATTTCAGCCCTGGGTTAACGACCAATTGGCCGTCGACCAGTGCTTTGGAACCCAGCAACAGGCGGTAACGCATCGATTTTCGGCAGGCGAGGGTGAACTCCACAGGCCATACCCGATCCCCCAACGCCAGGCCGGTACGAATCACATAACGAACTTGCGTGTGGCCGTTAGAGCTTTTAATGGTTTTTATCGCCACCAGTGGCGCTTCACAACGGCGATGACGCAGTTGCACCAGCGTGCCCAAATGGGCATTGAAACGTACCCACTCGACACCGTCGCGCTCAAAAGGCTCGATTTCAGTGGCGTGCAAACTGGAGGTACTGGCACCGGTGTCGATTTTCGCTCGCAGGCCTGCGACTCCCAGATCGGGGAGCGCCACCCACTCGCGCAGACCGACAACGGTCAAGTGATCAAAAGTCTTCAATATAAGTAACCAGCGATTAACGTATTCAGGCCGCAGGGCAGAACCTGCAGATAAAGCCATCGACGAGTGTCGATTTGATGCTTACACACGGTGTTTACGCAGAATATCCGGTAAATGCGACAGTTTTCTACGTGTACCCTGTGCGGTGTTTTAAGCCGCAGTCTTTCAGCAGGCTGGCATTCTATCGGGGAGGTTCCTTCCTTTGCTCATCAAAAGTAGTAGTACAGTTCTGAGTATTTAATCGAAGAGGTGCTCCAATGGCGCAGAAACAAGCAGAGGACGACAAAATCCGTTTGGATAAGTGGCTATGGGCTGCACGTTTTTACAAAACCCGAGCGTTGGCCAAGGCCGCGATTGAAAGCGGCAAGGTTCACTGTCGGGGCGAGCGCTGCAAACCGAGCAAAGAGCCGCGCGTCGGCGATGAACTGCAAATCCGGGTCGGGCTAGAAGAGCGCACCGTGGCAGTCAAAGCCCTGTCAGTCGTGCGTCGCGGCGCCCCAGAAGCGCAAACGCTGTACGCCGAAACCGAACAAAGCATTGCCAAGCGTGAAAACGCGGCCGCATTACGCAAGGCCGGGGCGATGGGGATTAGCACCGATGGCAAACCGACTAAAAAGCAACGCCGCCAACTGCATCAGTTTCATGATGTGAGCGGCGTGGAGTGAGGCATTTCGGGTTTTTCACCGGCCGTATGTCGCATCTGCGGGCGCATGACTTGTAACCGCCCCTGTATGGCGCCATATACGTTCATTAGCTTGTGGCCTGTCAGCGTATTGCCAGTGCGCCGTATCAACGACCTGAACACATTCAGTAACTAATTCAGAACCTATTCTTATGTCCGATCTGCTTAAAAAAGATGCCACACAACGCTTCATGTTCGACACCAGCGATGCCCGTGGCGAGCTGGCTTCGCTGGAGCACAGCTACGCTGACGTGTTGGCCAAACATGCCTATCCACAGCCGGTCCAGCAGTTGTTGGGTGAGTTGATGGCTGCCGCTGCGCTGTTGGTGGGCAACCAGAAAATCGATGGTTTGCTGAGCCTGCAAGCCCGTTCGGAAGGCCCGGTGCCGTTGCTGATGATCGAGTGCACCAGCGAGCGTGAAATCCGCGGCCTGGCCCGTTTTGACGCTGACAAGATTGCGGCGGATGCCACATTGACTGACCTGCTGCCTGATGGTGTGTTGGCCATTACCGTTGACCCTAAGGTTGGCAAGCGCTACCAGGGCATCGTTGACCTTAACGGTGAAACCCTGGCTGATTGCTTCACCAACTACTTCGTCATGTCCGAGCAAGTGCCGACCCGTTTCTGGTTGAAGGCGGATGGCCTGCGCGCACGTGGCATGTTCTTGCAACAACTGCCTGCCGACGTCATCAAAGACGCAGACGAGCGTCTCGACAGCTGGGAAAAACTGCTGATGCTGGGCGATACGCTCAAGGCAGAAGAACTGCTGGGTCTGGACAACGAAACCATCTTGCATCGCCTGTACCACGAAGAAACAGTGCGTCTGTACGACCCTGAAGCCGTTGAGTTCAAATGCAGCTGCTCGCGTGAGCGTTCGGGTAATGCATTGACCAGTCTGGGCCATGAAGACGCGCTCAATCTAGTGACCGAGCACGGTGGTCATATAGAGATCGATTGCCAGTTCTGCAATCAGCGCTATCTCTTTGATGCGGCCGATGTTGACCAATTATTCTCCGGTGCGGGTGTTCAGTCGCCTTCAGACACTCACCACTAAAACGTTTCAGCGCAGGTGAAACACCTGTCAAATACCGTTCTTGCGCGGTTCTGACAGGTGGGCCCTACTCTTTTTGGGCTTTTCTGGCATAATCCGGCCCACTTTTTTCGCGGTAGTAGTGCATACATTTCTACTACAAAACGTTTGGCGCACTCGGCCAATGGCCGACGGGGAACCTCATGACGCAAGCTAATAACGCCGTGTACACCGATCTGAGCATCAACGATCTGGTTAAAGAAGCCCTGAACCGTGGTGAAGGCGAGCTTGCCGACAGCGGTGCACTGGTTGTTAAAACGGGCCACCGCACGGGCCGTTCACCTGCTGACCGCTTCATTGTTGAAGAGCCGACCACCCAGGACGCAATCGCCTGGGGCCCGATCAACCGCAAGTTCCCGGCTGACAAGTTCGACGCCCTGTGGGACCGTGTTTCAGCCTACCTGGGCGAGCGCGAGCGTTTCGTTTCCCACGTTCATGTAGGTTCTGACCCGGCGCACTACCTGCCAGTCAAAATGACCACCGAGACTGCGTGGCACAACCTGTTTGGCCGTTGCCTGTTCATCAACCCTGAACAGTACAACCCAGCGGGCAAAGACGAGTGGCAAGTTATCAACGCACCGAACTTCGTGTGCGAGCCAGAGCGTGATGGCACCAACTCCGACGGTTGCGTGATCATCAACTTTGCCGCCAAAAAAGTACTGATCGCAGGCATGCGTTACGCCGGCGAAATGAAAAAAGCCCTGTTCTCGGTTCAGAACTTCCTGCTGCCAGCCGTTGACGTTCTGCCGATGCACTGTGCGGCCAACATGGGCGAAGAGGGCGACGTGACCCTGTTCTTCGGCCTGTCGGGCACCGGTAAAACCACCCTGTCGGCTGACGAAAGCCGTTACCTGATCGGTGACGACGAACACGGCTGGGGCGTGGGCGTGGTGTTCAACATCGAAGGCGGTTGCTATGCCAAGTGCATCGACCTGTCCGAGAAAAACGAGCCGGTGATCTGGAAAGCTATCCAGCACGGCGCGGTACTGGAAAACGTTGTTATTGATCCAGTCACCAAAAAAGCTGACTACGCAGACGACAGCCTGACTCAGAACAGCCGCGCGGCTTACCCGCGTGAACTGATCGAAAAACGCGCACCGAAAAACCTCGGTGGCGAGCCAAACGCTGTGATCTTCCTGACCTGCGACCTGACCGGCGTACTGCCACCGGTGTCGATCCTCAGCGAAGAACAAGCGGCTTACCACTTCCTGTCGGGTTACACCGCACTGGTCGGTTCGACTGAAATGGGTTCGGGCAGCGGCATCAAGTCGACGTTCTCCACCTGCTTCGGCGCGCCATTCTTCCCGCGTCCAGCGGGCGAATACGCAGAACTGCTGATCAAGCGCATCCGTGGTTTCGGCTCCAAGGTTTACCTGGTCAACACCGGCTGGACTGGCGGCGGCTACGGCGTTGGCAAGCGTTTCAACATCCCGACCACGCGTGGCGTGATTGCAGCGATCCAGAGCGGTGCTCTGATCGGCGCAGAAACCGAGCACCTGGACACCATCAACCTCGACGTGCCTTTGGCCGTACCGGGCGTTGACACTGTTTTGCTCAACCCTCGCAACACATGGGCTGACCAAGCCGCCTACGACGAAGCCGCCAAAGCCTTGGCTGGCCTGTTCGTTGAGAACTTCAAGAAGTTCGACGTAAGCGACGCGATCAAAGCGGCTGGCCCGAAGCTGTAAGCATTCGGCCAACGCACTGATCCACAAAAAACCGCCTGAAAAGGCGGTTTTTTTGTGCCTGCGATTCAGGCTTCCAGCACCTGTGTATCCCAAAGCCCGGCCTGAATCGCCTCATACAACATGCCGATTGTCAGCGGCACCTTGTTGCCTCGGCCTTTGGCATTGCGCTTGAAATGCGGGTCGTTGCCAGCAGGCTGAAAATAGCGATACGCATCGTAATCGGCCAACTCCAGCCCGAAGCGTTCCTCAAGGGTTTCCATCAAATGCTGAGCGTCACTGCCGTTGCAGCCAAGGTCGAGATTGATCGACGTCTTGAGGCTAATGGTTTTGTGTTCTGGCAGGCCGATTTCTTCATGCAGCAACTGCATCAGCTCGCGCAGGGCGGGAGTGTCCGGGAGATTGGCGGCGAGTTTCATTGTGGGGTTCCGTGAGCAGGTGGATACAGAGCATTATTAAATTTAAAGCACTCTGAAAAGTATCTTTAGAGATTCTATTAAGAGTGCTATTTTCGGTGCTTGTTGAGCGATGTCCCGTTCAGTTGCCTTGGTGAGTTCTGTATGGCGTAGCGCAATGAGAATCGCCCAGAGTGATTCCGATGACTTACAGGCATACCGGACACTTCATCCAAATTTCAAAGATATGAGGCCGTATCATGACATTCGCCATGCTCGCTAAAGTTGCTGCATCTGTCACCGATCTGAAAAAAGACCCCATGGGCACCTACCGCGAAAGCGGGGGAGATCCAATGGTCATTCTTAATCGTAACGAGCCCGCCTTTTATATCCTTTCGCCAGAGCGCTACGAGCTGTTGCTGGAGATGATTGACGATGCCGAATTGGCAAGGTTGATAAACGAACGGCGCGGCAATCCCACTATCAAGGCCGATATTGATGAGCTCATCGCAGCTGCCGAAAAAGACTGAAGTACCGGCAGACACGATCAAGATCTATACGCTTGAATTTGTAATTGAGGCAAAAAAGGAGCTGTCCAGACTGGATAAAGTGCTTCAAATCCAGCTGCTGAAAAAGCTCAAATCACGCTTGTCATCACCTAGGGTGCCTGCTGCCAAGCTCAGCAACATGCCCGACTGTTACAAGATCAAACTGCGCGCCAGCGGCGTGAGGCTGGTGTATGAAGTGATTGATAACAGGTTGGTGGTGCTAGTGCTTGGAGTCGGCAAGCGTGATGACAATGCAGCTTACATAGCCGCTAAAAAGCGTCTTCAGTAATCAGTAACGGTCATTAAGGCGTTTGCGTCAGCCCCTGTATCATCCCCTCTTAATTTGCCCCCGGCCTTTTCTCGATTCGCCGCAAACCCTGCGTTACGGTTCAGCACTTTGCAGCGGTCAATGGAGTGACAGTGATGTACAACACCCTGGAACAGGTTTTCGGTTATCCACAGTTTCGCGCAGGCCAAGAGGCGGCGATCAGTGCGGTGTTGGCCGGACGTTCGGCGGCGGCGATTTTTCCGACCGGGTCGGGCAAGTCGTTGTGTTACCAATTACCGGCCTTATTGCTACCGCACCTCACGCTGGTGGTGTCGCCGCTGTTGGCCTTGATGCAGGATCAATTGGCGTTTTTACAGCGCCACGGGATCGCCGCCGCCAGTATCGACTCGGCGCAAGGCCGCGATGAGACCCGTGCCGTCATGGCGCGGGCCAAAGCCGGTGAATTGAAAATTCTGATGATTTCGGTCGAGCGTCTGAAAAACGAGCGCTTCCGTCATTTTTTGCAGCAGGTGCCGATTTCGTTGCTGGTGGTGGACGAGGCGCACTGTATTTCCGAGTGGGGGCATAACTTCCGTCCGGATTATTTGAAGCTGCCGGACTACCAGCGACAGTTCAACATCCCACAGGCGTTGCTGTTGACGGCAACGGCGACACCTAATGTGATCGCCGACATGCAGCGCAAATTTGCGATTGCCGAGTCGGATGTAATCACCACCGGTTTTTACCGCGCCAATCTTAATCTGTGGGTCGAGCCAGTGACCGGCGCGGCCAAGCGTGAGCGTCTGGTGCAGTGGATGGGCGCACGCATCGGCCAGCCGAGCATCGTGTACGTCACGCTGCAAAAAACCGCCGAGTCGATCGCTCAACACCTCAACCAGCACGGGATCAGTGCCAACGCCTATCACGCGGGTCTGCCTCACGAACAACGTGAGGCCATCCAGCGTCAGTTCATGGGCGGGCAGCTCAATTGCATCGTCGCTACCATCGCTTTCGGCATGGGCATCGACAAGAGCGACATCCGCAATGTGGTGCATTTCGACCTGCCCAAGTCGGTCGAAAACTACAGCCAGGAAATCGGCCGTGCCGGGCGTGATGGCGCGTCATCCGACTGCCTGGTGCTGGCCAACCGTGACAGCCTCAACGTGCTGGAAAACTTTGTGTACGGCGACACGCCTGAGCTGCAAGGCATTCGCTGTGTGCTGGATGAACTGCGTGCAGCGATTCCTGAAGGCCAGTGGGAATTCATGCTGTTGCCGCTGTCCGATCAAAGCAATATCCGGCAACTGCCGCTCAAAACCTTGTTGGTGCAATTGGAGTTGCGCGGCCTGATCGCGCCGCGTTACGCCTATTTCGCCGAATACCGCTTCAAGTATTTGATTGAACCCGAGGCGTTGCTGGCCAAGTTTGAGGGCGAGCGCCAACAATTCGTGTCGTCGATTATCCAGACATCTCGCCGCGCCAGAACCTGGGCCACGGTGAACTTCGACACGCTGTACCAACAGCATCAAGCCGACCGCAATCGGGTGGTCAAGACGCTGGATTACTTTCAGGAGATGGGTTGGGTCGAGCTTGAGAGCAAGCAGATGACCGAGGTCTACCAACTGTTGGTGACAGACGTTGATGCGCAAGCACTGAGCCGTGAGCTGCACCATTACTTCACCGCCCATGAGCGCGGCGAGATCGAGCGTATTCATGCGATGTTGGCGTTGTTCGCCAGCGGCACCTGCCTGAGTTATCGACTGGCGCAGTATTTCGGTGATGAACAGGCGCCGCAGCAGTGTGGGCATTGTTCCGTGTGTGCGGGGCAGGTCGCGCAGTTGCCCGAGCCGCCAGCGCTGGTGCCGCTTGTGGATAAAAACTTCGAAGCGTTGTGCACGGGATTTATCCACAGGCATCAGCAACACACAGGACGTTATCCCCCGCCGGAACGCCTGACCCGATTCCTGTGCGGCATTAGCGTGCCGTTATTCACCAAAATCAAGGCGCGAACCATTCCGGGATTTGGGGCATTGGACCATTACCCCTACGCCGAAGTGCGCGACTGGGCCACGCAGCACATGGCGGCCTTATAGGAGCAGCCGGTCGACGCTCGATTGCCTCGGGATCTTTTGATCTTTCAAACGATCCCGAGATAAGCGCCAAAGTGCTTTTTACCCCAACAACTCACGCAGCACGCGGGTGAAGTCCCGGCGACTCACTTCTTCATCAGCATGGCGGCCATCACGTACCACCCATTGGCCGTTAACGATGACATCGCGCACCTGGCGGTCCCCCCCGGCAAACAGCCAGCGGTTGAGAATCGCGTCGTCCTGCGCCGTGGCCAGGTACGGGGCGTTGCCGTCGAGCACCAGCCAGTCTGCGCGCTGGCCGACTGCCAATCCTGCCACCGCTTGCCCCATCGCCTGTGCGCCGCCGGCCAAGGCTGCGTCGTACAACGTACGCCCGACCATCGGCTGATCGCTGCGGTACATCCGGTTACGGCGCTGGTCACGTAAACGCTGGCCGTATTCCAGCCAGCGCAGTTCTTCGACCACGCTCAACGACACATGGCTGTCTGAGCCGATGCCCATGCGCCCGCCTTGAGCGAGGTAGTCCACGGCCGGAAAAATGCCGTCACCCAGGTTGGCTTCGGTGGTCAGGCAAAGCCCAGCCACGGCCTTGCTTTGGGCCATAAGCTGCACTTCATCGGCATTGGCGTGAGTGGCGTGCACCAGGCACCACCGGGCATCGACTTCAACGTTGTCATACAGCCATTGGATAGGGCGCTTGCCACTCCAGCTCAGGCAGTCGTCGACTTCCTTTTGCTGCTCTGCGATGTGGATATGCACCGGGCACGTCGTGTCGCTGGCGCTCAGCACTTCGTGGATTTGCTCAGGCGTGACGGCCCGCAACGAGTGAAAGCACAGGCCCAGTTGCTGTGCAGGTTGTTGCGCCAGCAGCGGCTTTAACTGCTGCTGCAAGGTCAGGTAGCGCTCGGTGCTGTTGATAAAGCGGCGCTGGCCGTCGTTCGGCGTTTGGCCGCCAAAACCCGAATGGCTGTAGAGCACCGGCAGCAGGGTCAGGCCAATGCCGGTCGAGCGAGCAGCCTCGCTGATGCGCAGCGCCAGCTCAGCGGGGTTGGCGTAAGGCTGGCCCGACAGGTCGTGGTGCACGTAATGGAATTCAGCGACCGAGGTGTAACCGGCCTTGAGCATTTCGATGTACAACTGACGGGCGATGACGCCGAGTTGCTCGGGGCTGATTTTGCCCACGAGCCGATACATCAGGTCGCGCCAGGTCCAGAAACTGTCATTAGGGTTGCCCGCCACTTCGGCCAAGCCAGCCATGGCGCGCTGAAACGCGTGCGAGTGCAGATTCGGCATGCCCGGCAACAACGGGCCGTTCAGATGTTGGGCGCCCTGAGCGTCGGAATCGGCTTGAATCCGGGTCAGATAGCCATCGGCTCCAACCTCGATGCGGACATTGGTAGCCCAGCCTGTGGGTAACAGCGCACGTTCGGCAAAGAAGACGGACATCGGTTCGGCACCCCATCGTTTGAAATTTGTATATACATATACAGACGTTTGCCTGCTCGGTAAACTCCGGCAAGCTACGCCCCCATAACTCATGAACAAGGATTGCCTGTGTCGACTCAGCCTGTCGTGCCCCCGCTGGCCGCCCACATGGGCGACAGTCCAGCCCCGCTTTATGCCCGCGTAAAGCAGATGATCACCCAGCAAATCCAGAGCGGAAACTGGCCGCCGCACTACCGCGTGCCGTCCGAAAGCGAGCTGGTCACCCAGTTGGGTTTCAGCCGCATGACCATCAACCGGGCGCTGCGTGAGATGACGGCCGATGGTTTGCTGGTGCGCATGCAGGGTGTCGGCACGTTTGTGGCCGAGCCCAAAACCCAGTCAGCGCTGTTTGAAGTCAACAACATCGCTGACGAAATCGCCGCCCGCGGACACACACACACCTGCAAAGTGATCAGCCTGGGCGAAGAGCTGGCGGGCTCCGAGCGCGCCGCCGTGCTCGACATGCGCGAAGGGCAGAAAGTCTTCCACTCGCTGATCGTGCATTACGAAAACGGCATTGCCGTGCAAATTGAGGACCGTTTCGTCAACGCGCAAGTCGCGCCGGACTACCTCAAACAAGACTTCACCCAGCAAACGCCTTACGCCTATCTGTCTCAGGTCGCACCATTGACCGAAGGCGAGCACGTGGTTGAAGCCATTCTGGCTGATCCCAAAGAGTGCAAGTTGCTGCAAATTGAAGCCAGCGAGCCGTGCTTGCTGATTCGCCGCCGCACATGGTCGGGCCGCCAGCCGGTGACCGCTGCGCGCTTGATCCACCCGGGTTCCCGTCATCGTCTGGAAGGACGTTTCAGCAAATGAGTGAACGCACTGTTTTACGCGCCGCCGATTACCCGCGCATGCCGTGGAAAAACGGCGGTGGCAGCACCGAAGAAGTCACCCGCGACGCAGGCGAGGGCCTTGATGGCTTTGGCTGGCGCCTGTCGATTGCTGACATTGGCGAGTCGGGTGGTTTTTCGCGCTTTGACGGCTACCAGCGGGTGATCAGCGTGCTGCAAGGCGCGGGCATGCACCTGAGCGTTGATGAGGTGCGCAGTCGTGCCTTGTTACCGTTTGATGCCTTCGCCTTTAAAGGCGCAAGCGTTGTCAGTTGCACCTTGATTGACGGGCCGATCCGCGATTTCAACCTGATTTACGCCCCGGATCGTTACAGCGCGCGCGTGCAGTGGCAGGAGGCGGGCGGCCGCCTGTTCACCTCGGCGCAGACGTTATTGATCTTCAGCGCCGATGAGCAGGTGCGCGTGGAACTCGGTAACACGGCTCACGAACAGCTGGGGCGTTACGACTGCCTGCAACTGAACGGCAATGGTGAGCTGCTGGACGTCGCCATCACCGGCCGTAGCTGCGTGATTGAGTTGAACGCAATCTAAAGCGCACCACAGACCTGTAGGAGCGAGCTTGCTCGCGATCTTTTAAAAGATCAAAAGATCGCGAGCAAGCTCGCTCCTACGAAAAGCAGGGAGTTATACCCGCGCCCCATCTTGTTACCTAACGCCCCAAAAAGACGCAAAACCCCCTCCCAGTAACATCCCCGCACTTCGATTTTTTTGCCCGCACACAAACCGCCTGCGCGCTTGCTGGCCTTTATTGACGGGCCGGGCAGCCCTTTTCAACACTTTTTCATCCTCGGCAATCTTACGTTGGCCGCTTACTTGCATATGCTTGTATGTACAAGTACATAAGTGTGCATCTGCCCAACGCTGAGGAGTTACCCGTGACTTCAACTACCCCTAAATCGCCTGCTGCTTTCACCCGTCACCGTGAGGGTGAAATCCGCGCTGCCCGTGGCACCCAGCTCACGGCCAAAAGCTGGATGACCGAAGCCCCGTTGCGGATGTTGATGAACAACCTCGACCCGCAGGTGGCCGAGAACCCAACTGAGCTGGTGGTGTATGGCGGTATTGGGCGTGCGGCGCGTAACTGGGAGTGCTACGACAAAATCGTCGAAAGCCTGACTCACCTCAACGACGACGAAACCCTGCTGGTGCAATCGGGCAAGCCGGTCGGCGTGTTCAAAACCCACAGCAACGCGCCACGGGTGCTGATCGCCAACTCCAACCTGGTACCGCATTGGGCCACGTGGGAGCACTTCAACGAACTCGACGCCAAAGGCCTGGCCATGTACGGCCAGATGACCGCCGGCAGTTGGATCTACATCGGTAGCCAAGGCATCGTTCAGGGCACCTACGAAACCTTCGTCGAAGCGGGCCGCCAGCACTACAACGGCAGCTTGGTCGGCAAGTGGGTGTTGACCGCAGGTCTGGGCGGCATGGGCGGCGCGCAACCGTTGGCCGCCACCTTGGCTGGCGCCTGCTCGCTGAACATCGAATGCCAGCAGAGCCGCATCGATTTCCGTCTGGCCACCCGTTACGTTGATGAGCAAGCCACCGATCTTGATGACGCACTGGCCCGCATCGCCACATACACCGCCGAAGGCAAAGCGATTTCCATCGCCCTGTGCGGCAACGCCGCTGAACTGCTGCCAGAAATGGTGCGCCGTGGCGTGCGCCCGGACATGGTCACCGACCAGACCAGCGCCCACGATCCGCTCAATGGCTACCTGCCAAAAGGCTGGACCTGGGAGCAATACCGCGACCGCGCCGTGACCGATCCGGCTGCTGTGGTTAAAGCCGCCAAAGCGTCGATGGGCGAGCACGTGCAAGCCATGTTGGCGTTCCAGAAGGCTGGCATTCCCACCTTCGACTACGGCAACAACATCCGTCAGATGGCCAAAGAAGTGGGCGTCGACAATGCATTCGACTTTCCGGGCTTTGTCCCGGCGTACATCCGCCCATTGTTCTGCCGGGGTGTCGGTCCGTTCCGTTGGGTCGCGCTGTCGGGTGATCCAGAAGACATCTACAAAACCGACGCCAAGGTTAAAGAGCTGATCGCCGACGACGCCCACCTGCACAACTGGCTGGACATGGCGCGCGAGCGCATCAGCTTCCAGGGTTTGCCGGCACGTATTTGCTGGGTGGGTCTGGGCCAGCGCGCCAAGCTCGGTCTGGCGTTCAACGAAATGGTGCGCAGCGGTGAACTGAAAGCGCCGATTGTGATTGGTCGTGACCACCTGGACTCCGGCTCGGTGTCGAGCCCGAACCGTGAAACCGAATCGATGCAAGACGGCTCGGATGCGGTCTCCGACTGGCCATTGCTCAATGCTTTGCTCAACACCGCGAGCGGCGCGACCTGGGTGTCGTTGCACCACGGCGGCGGCGTCGGCATGGGCTTCTCGCAGCACTCGGGGATGGTGATTGTGTGTGACGGCACCGACGAAGCGGCAGAACGCATCGCCCGCGTGCTGCACAACGACCCGGCCACGGGCGTGATGCGCCATGCCGATGCGGGGTATCAGATCGCGATCGACTGCGCCAACGAACAGGGACTGAACCTGCCGATGGTTAACGGCTAATCAAAACCCTGTAGGAGCGAGCTTGCTCGCGATCTTTTAGAAGATCAAAAGATCGCGAGCAAGCTCGCTCCTACAGGCAGGTGTGAAGTTTTTCAGCAAGCGCAATCCCGGTTTCCCTTTACCTGAGGTGGGGCACATGGCTGTTAATGATGATCGTGCAGGCGCTACACCTATGATCGAGAAGCGGTCGATCGATTACATCCCGGAGTCAGAACGACACGGGCGGCTGTTCAGCCAGTTCACGCTATGGCTGGGAGCCAACCTGCAAATCACCGCGATCGTGACGGGTGCGCTGGCCGTGGTATTGGGCGGCGATGTGTTTTGGTCGCTGATCGGTCTGTTCATCGGGCAAGTGCTCGGTGGCGCCGTCATGGCGTTGCACGGCGCTCAAGGCCCGCAACTGGGCTTGCCGCAGATGATCAGCAGCCGGGTGCAATTTGGGGTGTATGGCGCCGTGGTACCGCTGGTGCTGGTGTGCCTGATGTACATCGGCTTTTCGGCCAGCGGCTCGTTGCTGGCCGGGCAAGCCATTGCTCAACTGCTGCACGTTGAAGACTGGGTCGGCATCGTCGCCTTCGCCGGTTTTATCGTGGCCCTGACCATTTTCGGTTACCGGGTAATCCACGGCATTGGCCGCATCGCCAGCGTGCTGGGGGTGATTGCCTTCATCTACCTGTTCTACAAGCTGCTGGCCGGTAACGACATTGGCGCGTTGCTGGGCAACAAGCATTTCTCGATCAGCAGCTTCTTGTTGGCGATCTCGTTGTCGGCCTCCTGGCAAATCGCGTTCGGACCGTACGTCGCTGATTACTCGCGTTACCTGCCGAGCAAGACGTCTCCCGCCAAAACCTTCTGGGCGATTGGGCTGGGCTCGGTGATTGGCGCACAAACGGCGATGGTGTTCGGCGTGTTCGCGGCGGCCTTGGCCGGGTCGCAATTTGCCCACCACGAAGTGTCCTTCATCGTGGGCCTGGGTGGCACCGGCATTGTGGCGGCGCTGCTGTATTTCGCCGTGGCCTTCGGCAAGGTGACCATCACCACGCTCAATGCCTACGGCAGTTTTATGTCCATCGCGACCATCGTCAGCGGTTTTCGCGGCAGTCGCCGCATCCCCAGCGGCGTGCGTTTGCTCTACATCTTCGCGATGGTGGCCATGGCAACCGCGCTGGCGCTGTTGGGCAAGGACTCGTTCCTCAAGGATTTCTCCGCGTTCATCCTGTTTCTGCTGGCGTTCTTCACACCCTGGAGCGCGATCAATCTGGTGGATTTCTACTGCATCACCAAAGAGCGCTACGACATCCCGGCACTCTCTAATCCCGAGGGCCGTTATGGCCGCTGGAACGGGGTCGGCCTCAGCGTTTATGTGATGGGCGTGCTGATTCAAATGCCGTTTATCTCGACTCACTTCTACACCGGCGCGCTGGTGGACAGCCTGGGCGGCACCGATATTTCGTGGATCATCGGCTTGCTCGTGCCTGCCGCTGTGTATTACTGGGCGGCCAAAAAATGGGCCCGTCCGGTGCCCGCTAAATTGATTCTGCCGGATGAGCGTTCAGCGTCTGAAATGGCGGCGGTCATACCGCCGGTTGTGCCCGCACCGATCTAGTCTGCACTCAAGAACACCCATAAACAGCGACTGGCGGCCAAGACCCTTTTACAAGGAGCACCAATGTGAACCGTTTAAACCTGATCCCCGGCCAACTGAGCCTTGCCCAACTGCGTGACATTTATCAGCAGCCGGTGATCCTTAGTCTGGACGACAGCGCTTGCGCGCAGATTGATGCCAGCGTGGCGTGCGTTGAGCAGATTCTTGCTGAAAACCGCACCACCTATGGCATCAACACCGGTTTTGGTTTGCTGGCTTCGACAAAAATCGCCAGCGAAGACCTGGAAAACCTCCAGCGTTCATTGGTGCTGTCGCATGCGGCGGGCGTGGGTGAGCCGATCAGCGATGACCTGGTGCGGCTGATCATGGTGCTCAAGGTCAACAGCCTGAGCCGTGGTTTCTCCGGGATCCGCCGCGTGGTGATCGATGCCTTGATCGCCCTGATCAATGCCCAGGTGTACCCGCACATTCCGCTCAAGGGTTCGGTCGGTGCATCGGGTGACCTGGCGCCGTTGGCGCACATGTCGCTGGTGCTGCTGGGCGAAGGCAAGGCACGTTACCAAGGCGAGTGGCTGGACGCAGTGTCGGCGCTCAAACAAGCCGGTCTGCAACCCCTGACACTGGCGGCCAAAGAAGGCTTGGCCTTGCTCAACGGTACTCAGGTCTCGACTGCCTTTGCCCTGCGCGGGCTGTTTGAGGGCGAGGATCTGTTTGCCGCCGCCACGGTCTGCGGCAGCTTGACCGTTGAAGCCGTACTGGGCTCGCGCTCGCCGTTTGACCCGCGCATCCATGCCGCTCGCGGCCAGCGTGGGCAAATCGATGCCGCCAGCCTTTATCGCGACCTGCTGGGCACGAGCAGCGGGGTGTCGGAGTCGCACAAAAACTGCGACAAGGTTCAAGACCCGTACTCCCTGCGTTGCCAGCCGCAAGTCATGGGCGCCTGCCTGACCCAGTTCCGTCAGGCCGCCGAGGTGTTGGGCATTGAAGCCAACGCCGTGTCAGATAACCCGCTGGTGTTTGCCGAGCAGGGCGATGTGATCTCCGGCGGTAATTTCCACGCCGAGCCGGTCGCCATGGCGGCCGACAACATGGCCTTGGCGATTGCCGAAATCGGTTCGCTGAGCGAGCGCCGTATCTCGTTGATGATGGACAAGCACATGTCGCAATTGCCGCCGTTTCTGGTGGCCAATGGCGGGGTCAACTCGGGCTTCATGATCGCGCAAGTGACGGCCGCCGCGTTAGCCAGCGAGAACAAGGCGCTGGCCCATCCGCACAGCGTCGACAGCATTCCGACCTCAGCCAACCAGGAAGACCACGTATCGATGGCTCCCGCGGCGGGCAAACGCTTGTGGGAAATGGCTGAAAACGTGCGCGGCGTGCTTGCGGTGGAATGGCTGGCCGCGTGCCAGGGGCTGGACCTGCGCAACGGCCTCAACACCTCGCCCAAACTCGAAATCGCCCGTACCACGCTACGCCGCAAAGTGGCGTTCTATGAAAAAGACCGTTTCTTCGCCCCGGACATCGACGCCGCCCTGCAACTGCTGGCGTCGCGTTGCCTGAATGAACTGATTGCTCCCCAGACGCTCCCCAGTCTGTAGGAGCGAGCTTGCCTCGCGATCTTTTGATTTTTTAAAAAATCGCGAGGCCAGCGCCTATTGAGTCGCCCACCCGCCTTGGCCTTTTAATGATTAGGAGCGTCACACAATGAACCTCTACAAGACTCTGCTGACTCCCTTGCTTTCCATCAGTCTGTTGGCTGGTGCAGGCGCTGCGCAGGCGGCCACCTGGTGCGAATCCGGTAAGCCGGTGAAATTCGCCGGGCTCAACTGGGAAAGCGGCATGCTCCTCACGGACCTGATGCAGTTCGTGCTGGAAAAAGGCTACGGCTGTAAAACCGACAGCTTGCCGGGCAACTCCATCACCATGGAAAACGCCTTGGGCAGCAACGATATTCAAGTGTTTGCCGAAGAGTGGGTGGGCCGCAGCGACGTCTGGAACAAGGCTGAGAAGGCCGGCAAAGTGGTCGGCGTCGGCGCGCCGGTGGTGGGTGCCGTCGAAGGGTGGTACGTGCCGCGTTATGTGATCGAAGGCGATGCCAGCCGCAAGATCGCCGCCAAGGCACCGAACCTCAAGTCCATCTCGGACCTGGCGCAGTACGCGTCCGTGTTCAAAGACCAGGAAGAACCGTCCAAGGGCCGCTTCTACAACTGCCCGGCAGGCTGGACCTGCGAGCTTGAAAACACCGAAATGCTCAAAAGCTATGGCCTGGAAAACACCTACACCAACTTCCGTCCAGGCACCGGCCCGGCCCTCGACGCTGCCGTGCTGTCGAGTTACAAGCGTGGCGAGCCGATCCTGTTTTACTACTGGTCGCCCACTCCGCTCATGGGCCGCGCCGATCTGGTCAAGCTCGAAGAAAAAGCCGGTGTCGACAAGCACGTAGACATCAAGGTCGGCGTGTCGAAAGTCTTCAGCGAGCAAGCGCCTGAACTGGTCACCGTGCTGGAAAAGGTCAACCTGCCGATTGACCTGCTCAACCAGAACCTGGCCCGCATGACCCACGAACGCATCGAGTCGCCGCAACTGGCGAAGATCTTCCTCAAGGAACACCCAGAGGTGTGGCACGCCTGGGTCGATGAAGCCGCCGCCCAGAAAATCGAAGCAGCGCTGTGAAAACGGACGCTGTGTCTGTGGTTAACGTCCCTTTCATTTGACCGAGAGTGCTTATGTTTCCCGAACGTTTTACATTTTCTATAGCGGACTGGGTCAACGGCTGGGTTGATGCGTTGGTGACCAACTATGGTGATGTGTTCCGGCATATTTCCGACACCTTGCTGTGGGCCATCGTCAACCTCGAAACCGTGCTGCGCATGGCGCCGTGGTGGCTGATGCTGGCCATCGTTGCGGGCATTACCTGGCACGCGACACGCAAAGTGGTAACCACGGCGGTGATCGTCGGGTTGCTGTTTTTGGTCGGGGCGGTGGGCTTGTGGGACAAGCTGATGCAAACCCTGGCGCTGATGATGGTCGCCACGGTGATCTCGGTGCTGATCGGCGTGCCGCTGGGCATTTTGTCGGCACGCAGCAATCGCTTGCGCGCCGTGCTGATGCCGGTGCTCGACATCATGCAAACCATGCCCAGCTTCGTGTACCTCATCCCGGTGCTGATGCTGTTTGGCCTGGGCAAGGTGCCCGCGATTTTCGCCACTGTGATCTACGCGGCGCCGCCGCTGATCCGCCTGACTGACCTGGGCATTCGCCAGGTCGACAGCGAGGTCATGGAAGCCATCAACGCGTTTGGTGCCAACCGCTGGCAACAACTGTTCGGCGTGCAACTGCCGCTGGCGATGCCGAGCATCATGGCCGGGATCAACCAGACCACGATGATGGCGCTGTCGATGGTGGTCATCGCCTCGATGATCGGCGCACGCGGCTTGGGCGAGGACGTGCTGGTCGGCATCCAGACCTTGAACGTTGGGCGCGGGCTGGAAGCGGGCTTGGCCATTGTGATTCTGGCGGTGGTGATCGACCGCATTACCCAGGCTTATGGCCGACCACGGCATGAGGTGAGCAAATGACCACGCCTTCTAAAATCGAAGTCAAAAACGTATTCAAGATTTTTGGCAGCCGCTCCAAAGAAGCGCTGGCCATGATCCAGCAAGACAAAAGCAAAGATCAGGTGCTGGCGGCGACCGGGTGCGTGGTGGGGGTCAATAACCTGTCGCTGAACATCGGCACCGGCGAGATTTTCGTGATCATGGGCTTGTCGGGGTCGGGCAAGTCGACGCTGGTGCGGCACTTCAATCGCCTGATCGATCCCACCAGCGGCGCGATTCTGGTCGACGGCGAAGACATCCTGCAATACGACATGGAAGCCTTGCGCCAATTCCGTCGCCATAAAATCAGCATGGTGTTCCAGAGCTTCGGCCTGTTGCCGCACAAAAGCGTGCTCGACAACGTGGCGTATGGCCTGAAGGTGCGTGGCGAAAGCAAAGCCCTATGCGCCGAGCGCGCCTTGCACTGGATCAACACCGTGGGCCTCAAGGGCTATGAAAGCAAATACCCGCATCAACTGTCAGGCGGCATGCGTCAGCGCGTCGGCCTGGCGCGTGCCTTGGCTGCCGACACCGACATTATCTTGATGGACGAAGCCTTCAGCGCCCTTGACCCGCTGATCCGCGCCGAGATGCAGGACCAGTTGCTTGAACTGCAAAAGACCCTGCACAAAACCATCGTCTTCATCACCCATGACCTGGATGAAGCGGTGCGCATTGGCAACCGGATTGCGATTCTCAAGGACGGCCGATTGATCCAGGTGGGCACGCCCAAGGAGATTCTGCATGCGCCGGCCGATGACTATGTGGATCGTTTTGTTCAGCGCCGTGCCGTGGCGGTTTAGGGGGAAGGGTGAGAGATGAGTAACGTGCAGACTGAAGCCGTGGTGATTGATAACGCGCGCATGCGCTGGCAGGACGTGGTGGCCGTTGCCCGGCATGGCGCGGGGCTGGAGCTGTCGGCGCAGGCCTGGGCCCGCATCGACAACGCGCAGGCCATCGTGCAGCGCATTGTGCAAAGTGGCGAGCGCGCCTATGGCATCAACACTGGCTTAGGCGGGTTGAGCAACGTTTCGTTGCAGCATGAGCAACTGAGCGCACTGTCGCGCAACACCTTGCTCAGCCATGCGTGCGGCGTGGGCCCTGTGCTGAGCAATGAGCAAACCCGAGCGATCATGTGCGCGGCGGTCATTCAATACAGCCAGGGCAAGTCCGGCTTGCACCGCCAAGTGGTCGAAGCGCTGCTGGCGTTGCTCAATCGCCAGATCACCCCGCAGGTGCCGTCTCAAGGTTCAGTGGGGTATTTGACCCACATGGCGCATATCGGCATCAGCTTGCTGGGCGTGGGCGAGGTCAGCTATCGCGGGCAGGTCGTGCCCGCGCAGCAGGCCTTGGCCGCCGAGGGGTTGAGCCCGGTGCAACTGGGGGCTAAAGACGGCTTGTGTCTGGTCAATGGCACGCCGTGCATGACCGGTCTTAGCTGTCTGGCGCTGGCCGATGCCGCGCATTTATTGCAGTGGGCTGATGTGACGGGCGCCATGAGTTTCGAGGCGCTGCGTGGCCAGATCGATGCGTTCGACCCTGAGATTTTGGCGCTCAAGCCGCATCCGGGCATGCAGCAAGTGGGGGCCAATGTGCGTCGCCTGCTCGCAGGCAGTGAAGTGATCGCCAGCAGCAAAGGCGTGCGCACTCAGGATGCGCTGAGCCTGCGCTCAATTGCGCAGGTGCATGGCGCCGCCCGCGACCAGCTCAAGCACGCCATTGCGCAGATCGAAACCGAGCTTAACTCGGTCAATGACAACCCGATGGTGCTGGGCACGCCCGAGGCCTATCGGGTGGTCAGTCAGGCCAACCCGCATGGCCAGTCGGTGGCCTTGGCGGCGGATGTATTGGCCATCGCGATGGCCGAGATCGGTTCGATTGCCGAACGTCGGCTGGACCGTTTGATCAACCCGCATGTCAGCGATCTGCCCGCGTTTCTGGTGAGTCAGCCGGGCGTTAACTCGGGGATGATGATCGTGCAATACGTCGCAGCCTCGCTGTGTGCGCAAAACCGCCAACTGGCGCAACCGGCGGTGCTCGACAACTACGTGACCTCGGGCTTGCAGGAAGACCACTTGAGCCTGGGCACCAATGCGGCGCTCAAGCTGCTGCAATTGCTGGAAAACTGCACGCAGATTCTGGCCATTGAATACCTGTTGGCGGCGCAGGCGTTCGAGTTTCTCAAGGCCAAGCATTTCGGTGATGGCACGCAGTTGGCCTGGCACTTACTGCGCGAGCACGTGGCGCCGTACGATCAGGACCGCTGGCTGGCGCCGGAGATTGCCAAGAGCGCGGCTATTCTCAAGGACCCGCGCGGGTTGCAGGCATTGTCGCCTTACCTGGCGTGAAGCATCGACGGAGTGATGGAATGAAAACGCTTTGGCAACACTGCAACGTCGCGACCATGGCCAATGGCACGTACTCGATCATCGAAGACGCGGCCATCGTGACCCGCGATGAATACATCGAGTGGGTGGGGCCCCGTCTGAATCTGCCACACGGCGAGTACGACCAGACCGTGGGCCTTGAAGGCGCATGGGTCACGCCGGGGTTGATCGATTGCCATACCCACACGGTGTTTGGCGGCAATCGCAGTGGCGAGTTCGAACAGCGCCTGCAAGGCGTGAGTTATGCCGACATCGCCGCTGCGGGAGGCGGGATTGCCAGCACTGTGCGTGCGACCCGCGCGGCCAGCGAAGACGAACTGTTCGCCAGTGCCCGTCAGCGCTTGCTGTGTTTGCTGCGCGATGGCGTGACCAGCGTTGAGATCAAGTCCGGCTACGGCCTGAGCCTGGAGAGCGAACGCAAAATCCTGCGGGTGATTCGTCGTCTGGGCGAAGAACTGCCGGTCACTGTGCGCAGCACCTGCCTGGCGGCGCACGCGTTGCCGCCGGAATACAAAGACCGCGCCGACGACTACATCGAGCACATCTGCACGCACATGCTGCCCGCGCTGGCGGCCGAAGGGCTGGTGGATGCGGTGGATGCCTTCTGCGAGTACCTGGCGTTTTCGCCCGAGCAGGTCGAGCGGGTGTTCCAAGTGGCGCAGCAGTTGGGGTTGCCGGTCAAGTTACACGCCGAGCAACTGTCTTCGTTGCACGGCTCAAGCCTGGCGGCGCGTTATCAGGCGTTGTCGGCCGATCACCTGGAATTCATGACCGAAGAAGACGCCATCGCCATGGCGCAGTCCGGGACCGTGGCGGTGTTGTTGCCGGGCGCGTTTTACTTTTTGCGCGAAACTCAACTGCCGCCGATGGACGCCCTGCGCAAGCATGGCGTCAAAATCGCCATCGCCAGCGACCTCAATCCGGGCACCTCGCCGGGCTTGTCGCTGCGCCTGATGCTGAACATGGCCTGCACCTTGTTCCGCATGACCCCCGAAGAAGCCTTGGCGGGCGTCACCCTGCACGCTGCCACGGCCTTGGGCATGGGCGAGACCCACGGCTCACTGGAGCCCGGAAAAGTGGCTGATTTTGTGGCCTGGAACATTGATCGCCCGGCAGACCTTGCGTACTGGCTGGGCGGAGATCTGGACAAACGCGTCGTGCGCCATGGCGTTGACGTCACGCTTTAGGAGAAAAGGCTGTGGATAAGGTTCTGACATTCAAACAAGGTCGCGTGCCCTTGCTGATCAGCATGCCCCACGCGGGGTTAAAGCTGACGCCTGCGGTCGAGGCCGGGCTGATTCCCGAGGCGCAAAGCCTGCCGGACACCGACTGGCACATCCCCAGTCTCTACGAATTTGCTGAGCAACTGGGGGCCAGCACGTTAGCGGCGCAGTATTCGCGGTTTGTCATCGACCTCAATCGCCCCGAAGACGACGCCCCGCTGTACGTAGGCGCGACCACCGGGTTATTCCCGGCCACCCTGTTTGACGGCTTCCCGTTGTTTCGCGAAGGGCAAGTGCCGACTGCGCAAGAGCGTGCGACCTACCTGCAAACGATTTGGCAGCCCTACCATCAGACTTTGCAGCAGGAGCTAAAGCGCCTCAAAGCCGAATTTGGCTACGCGCTGCTGTTTGACGCGCACTCCATCCGCTCGCACGTGCCGCACCTGTTTGAAGGGCGTTTGCCGGACTTCAACCTCGGAACGTTCAATGGCGCCAGTTGTGATCCGCACCTGGCGAGTGACCTTGAAGCGATCTGCGCCGAACACCCGGCCTACAGCCATGTACTGAACGGGCGTTTCAAAGGTGGCCACATCACCCGGCATTACGGCAGCCCTGTGGATAACATTCACGCTGTGCAACTGGAATTGTCGCAGTGCAACTACATGGAAGAGTTTGAGCCGTTCAACTACCGCGAAGACCTGGCAGCCCCGACGCAGGTGGTGCTTGAGCAGTTGCTGACGCGGATGATCGAGTGGGGGCAGGAGCGCTACGCCTAAAACGCCTCGATGACTGTGCGAAACCTTGTAGTCGCTGCCGAGGTACGAAGGCTGCGATGGGTTGCGAAGCGACCCTGAACGGCGGTCATGCGGCCCGCATCGCAGCCTTCGTACCTCGTCAGCGACTACAAGCGGCTCTCTGGGGGGCGGGCACATAACCCCATGCTCATTCCGCGAATCGGGTTTATGATGCCAATCGGCACCATTTTTTGAAGTCCTCATCTGGGATGACCTCAACCCTCCCACGGAGTGTGTAATGCAGACCTTGTTCCCGCAGATCAAACCCTACGCCCGGCACGATCTTGCTGTTGATGGGCCGCATGTACTTTACGTCGATGAAAGTGGCACGCCCGACGGTTTGCCGGTGGTGTTTGTCCACGGGGGGCCGGGCTCGGGCTGTGATGCCAACAGCCGCTGTTATTTCGATCCGGGTGTGTACCGCATCATCACCTTCGATCAACGCGGGTGCGGGCGTTCAACCCCGCACGCCAGCCTTGATAACAACACCACTTGGGATCTGGTGGCCGACATGGAGCGGATTCGTCTGTTCTTGGGCATCGATAAATGGGTGCTGTTTGGCGGCTCTTGGGGCTCTACCCTGTCGCTGGCGTACGCGCAAAGCCATCCAGACCGTGTGCACGGCCTGATTCTGCGTGGGATCTTCCTGGCGCGCCCGCAAGAGATTGAATGGTTCTACCAGGCGGGCGCCAGTCGAATCTTCCCGGACTATTGGCAGGACTACATCGCGCCGATTCCGCCGGAAGAACGTGACGATTTGCTCACCGCCTTCCATAAGCGCCTGACCGGCAATGACCAGATCGCACAAATGCACGCGGCCAAGGCTTGGTCGACGTGGGAAGGCCGCACGGCGACGCTGCGCCCCAACCCGCAAGTGGTTGAGCGTTTCTGCGACCCGCATCGCGCCTTGTCGATTGCCCGTATCGAATGCCATTACTTCACCAACAATGCATTTCTTGAACCGAATCAACTGATCCGCGACATGCATAAAATCGCCCATTTGCCGGCAGTGATCGTGCATGGCCGCTACGACGTGATTTGCCCGCTGGATAACGCCTGGGAATTGCACCAGAACTGGCCGGGCAGCGAGCTGCAAGTAATACGCGATGCGGGTCACGCAGCCTCTGAAACCGGTATTACCGATGCGCTGGTGCGCGCGACCGAGCAAATGGCGAGCAGCCTGCTCAACTTGCAGCCCGACGAAGCATGAAGGGCTTGTTGCAACGCGTCAGTGGGGCGCGGGTCGAGGTGGGCGGTGAGGTTGTAGGCTCAATTGATCAGGGTTTGCTGGTGCTGGTGGCCGTCGAACCCGCAGACACTGAAGCCCACGCGGCCAAGCTGTTGCACAAGTTACTCAATTACCGGGTGTTCAGCGATGCGGACGGCAAAATGAACCTGTCGCTGGCCGATGTCGGCGGCGGTTTGTTGCTGGTGTCGCAGTTCACGCTGGCGGCTGACACCAAAAGCGGGTTGCGCCCAAGTTTTTCCACGGCGGCACCTCCTGCGTTAGCCGAAACGCTGTTCAAGCACTTGCTGGAAGAGGCAAAACGGCTTCACCCGACGGTCGAAACCGGGCGTTTTGGCGCCGAAATGCAGGTGCATTTGGTCAATGATGGCCCCGTGACATTCTTGTTACACATCTAAAACCTTGAAAAACCGTGTTTTCGTCTGAAAACAGGGGGGGGTGGCGATAAATACTTGCTGAGAATAGATGCGTTGTAACGCGGCCTACTAGATAATCCCGCGCTACCATAGACACTAATCCGACGTGCTTGGGGAATCATTTCTCCCTTTTACGGTCGGAACAGTGCTCGCCAACCCGGCATCTAGATCGCTGGCCGTTGGTTTCATCATCTGTTTTCGGCGAGGTTTGCTCGTGATTGTTAGTCCATTTAATGCACCAAAAATGTCTGCCAAGCGGTTGCGTAACGCACTGGTGACGGGCTCTGCGCTCTTTTGCTTGTTCGGTGCGGGTCAACTGTGGGCATTCAGTCTGGATGACGTGGCGGCGCAGGCTAAAACCCTGGCCGAGCAGAAATACCAAGCGCCACGCAGCAACTTGCCAAATGAGTTCCGCGACATGAAGTTTGCGGACTACCAGAAAATTCAGTTCAAACGTGAAAAAGCCCAATGGGCCGGGGACAAGACCCCGTTCAAACTGTCCTTCTATCACCAGGGCATGCATTTCGACACGCCGGTGAAAATCAACGAAGTGACGTCCGACAAGGTCGAAGAGATCAAATACGACGCGAGTCGCTTTGATTTTGGCGATGTGAAATTTGACCCTAAAGCCACCGAGAACCTCGGCTGGGCGGGTTTCCGCGTGTTGTACCCCATCAACAAAGCGGACAAGCAAGACGAAATCATGACCATGCTGGGCGCGAGCTACTTCCGCGTGATCGGCAAGGGCCAGACCTACGGCTTGTCGGCGCGTGGCATGGCGATTGATACCGCATTGCCATCGGGCGAAGAGTTCCCGCGCTTCACCGAGTTCTGGATTGAACGTCCAAAACCTAACGACAAACACCTGGTGATCTTCGCGTTGCTGGATTCGCCGCGTGCGACCGGCGCTTACCGCTTTATCCTGCGTCCTGGCGTAGACACGGTGGTCGACGTGAAAGCGCAAATGTTCCTGCGTGACAAAGTAGGCAAGCTGGGCATCGCTCCGCTGACCAGCATGTACCTGTTCGGCGCCAACCAGCCGTCCAAAGTGCTTAACTACCGCCGCGAACTGCACGATTCGTCGGGCCTGGCGATTCATGCTGGCAACGGCGAGTGGATCTGGCGTCCGCTGAACAACCCGAAACACTTGGCAGTGAGCAACTTTGCCGTTGAAAACCCGCGTGGTTTTGGCTTGCTGCAACGTGGCCGTGACTTCAGCCACTACGAAGACCTCGACGACCGTTACGACAAACGCCCAAGCGCGTGGATCGAGCCACAGGGTGATTGGGGTAAAGGGACTGTCGATCTGGTAGAAATTCCGACAGCTGACGAAACCAACGACAACATCGTTGCGTTCTGGAGCCCGGGCACGCTGCCAGAGCCAGGCAAACCGTTTGACTACGCCTACCGCCTGCACTGGACCCTGGACGAAGCGGCACTGCACCCGACTGACAGCGCGTGGGTTAAACAAACCTTGCGTTCGACCGGTGACGTCAAGCAATCCAACCTGATCCGTCAGCCTGACGGCAGCGTGGCCTACCTGATTGACTTCGAAGGTCCGTCGCTGGAAAAACTGCCAGCCGATGCGCCTGTTCGTAGCCAAGTGAGTGTGGGTGACAACGCTGATCTGGTTGAGAACAACCTGCGCTACAACCCGGAAACCAAGGGCTGGCGCTTGACCTTGCGCTTGAAAGTCAAAGACCCGAGCAAGTCCACCGAACTGCGTGCGGCCCTGGTTCAAGACGTTGAGCAAGCCCCTGCAACCGTGGCCAAGGCTGAGAAAGTGGCAGCCAAAGTGCACGAGAAGAAAGAGCACAAAGACGATAAAGCCAAGGACGCTAAAGCCAAGGACGCTAAAGCTCCGGCAGCCGAGGCAGCCCCCGCCACGCCAGAACCGGTGAAGACTGAAAAAGTGTTGACCGAGACCTGGAGCTACCAGTTGCCAGCCGATGAGTAATGCTCACACTCAGCCAGTCTCGCTTGACGAGTACCTGGCGCACTTGCCACTGAGCGAGGAGCAGCGCGCCGACTTGGCGAACTGCACCTCGTTTGCCGAGTTGCATGAACGTCTGTCAGCGCGCACCGACATCGATGCTGCCGAGGCCGCTCAGGCGTCGGTCGGCACACGTCTGAACCTCACAACGGCTGCCGAACTCGAGGAAGCAGAAATGCTCGCCCTCGACGCCAGTGGCCGGGTGATGCTCAAGGCCACGCCGCCGATTCGTCGCACTAAGGTGGTACCCGAGCCATGGCGCACCAATATTCTGGTTCGTGGCTGGCGCCGTCTGACGGGTCGCAGCAACCCGCCTGCGCCGAAAATCGACGAGCGCGTACTGCCTAAGGCGCGCTGGCGGACGGTGGGCTCGATCCGCCGTTACATCCTGCTGGTGCTGATGCTCGGTCAAACCATCGTCGCTGGCTGGTACATGAAAGGCATCATGCCGTACCAGGGCTGGTCGTTCGTTGATCTGGACGAAGTCATGCATCAGCCGTTGATGCAGACCGCGCAGCAAGTGCTGCCGTATGCCTTGCAAACCAGCATCCTGATTTTGTTCGGGATTCTTTTTTGCTGGGTTTCGGCGGGGTTCTGGACCGCCCTCATGGGCTTCCTTGAGCTGCTGACCGGGCACGACAAATACCGCATTTCCGGCGCCAGCGCTGGCGATGAGCCGATCCCGGAGCAGGCGCGTACTGCGCTGGTGATGCCGATCTGTAACGAAGACGTGACCCGTGTGTTTGCGGGCCTGCGGGCAACGTACGAATCGGTAGCGGCCACGGGTGACCTGGACCGCTTCGACTTTTTCGTCCTCAGTGACAGTAACGACCCTGACATTTGCGTCGCCGAGCAACAGGCCTGGTTGGATGTTTGCCGCGAAACAGAAGGCTTCGGGCGGATTTTCTATCGCCGTCGTCGCCGTCGTGTGAAACGTAAAAGCGGCAACCTCGACGACTTCTGCCGTCGCTGGGGCGGCGACTACAAGTACATGGTGGTGCTCGACGCCGACAGCGTCATGAGCGGTGAATGCCTGACCAGCCTGGTGCGCTTGATGGAAGCCACGCCAGACGCAGGCATCATCCAGACCGCGCCTCGGGCGTCGGGCATGGACACCTTGTATGCACGCATGCAGCAATTTGCAACGCGGGTCTACGGGCCGCTGTTCACCGCCGGCCTGCACTTCTGGCAGTTGGGTGAATCCCACTATTGGGGCCACAACGCGATCATCCGCATGAAGCCGTTTATCGAGCACTGCGCCTTGGCGCCGTTGCCGGGCAAGGGCGCATTTGCGGGCGCGATCCTGTCTCACGACTTCGTCGAAGCGGCGTTGATGCGCCGTGCCGGTTGGGGCGTGTGGATTGCCTACGACCTGCCGGGCAGCTACGAAGAACTGCCGCCCAACTTGCTGGACGAACTCAAGCGTGACCGCCGCTGGTGCCACGGCAACTTGATGAACTTCCGCCTGTTCCTGGTTAAAGGCATGCATCCGGTGCACCGTGCGGTGTTCCTGACGGGCGTGATGTCGTACCTGTCGGCGCCGTTGTGGTTCTTCTTCCTGCTGCTGTCGACGGCCTTGCTGGCGGTCAACACGCTGATGGAACCGCAGTACTTCATGGAACCTCGCCAGCTGTATCCGCTGTGGCCTCAATGGCACCCGGACAAAGCCGTTGCGCTGTTCTCGACCACCATCGTGTTGCTGTTCTTGCCTAAGCTGCTGAGCATCATCCTGATCTGGGCCAAAGGCGCGAAACAGTTCGGTGGCAAGTTCAAGGTCACGCTGTCGATGCTGCTCGAAATGCTCTTTTCGATGCTGCTGGCCCCTGTGCGCATGATCTTCCACACCCGTTTCGTACTGGCCGCGTTCCTCGGCTGGGCCGCGACCTGGAACTCGCCACAACGTGACGACGACTCCACGCCGTGGAGTGAAGCAGTGCGTCGCCATGGCCCGCAAACCCTGCTGGGTGCAGCCTGGGCGGCCTTGGTGCTGTGGTTGAATCCGAGCTTCCTGTGGTGGCTGGTGCCGATTGTCGGGTCCTTGATGCTGTCGATTCCGGTCTCGGTGATCTCCAGCCGGGTCAAGCTGGGCCTCAAATCCCGTGACGAAAGCCTGTTCCTGATTCCTGAGGAATACGCACCGCCGCGTGAATTGTCGGCCACTGCTGAATACACCCACGAGAACCGCTACCACGCGCTCAACGACGGTTTTGTTCGTGCCGTGGTCGACCCGCAGCAGAACGCCCTGGCCTGTGCCCTGGCGACCTCGCGTCACCGTGAAGCCGAGCCGATTGAGTGGCTGCGTACCGAACGGGTACGTCAGGCGCTCAAGGTTGGCCCGCAAGGCCTGAGCAACAACGAGCGTATGGCGTTGTTGAGCGACCCTGTGGCGCTGGCACGCCTGCACGCGCTGGTGTGGAGCGAAGGTCACGAAGACTGGCTCAACGCCTGGCGTGAAACCGTGGCGGCGCAGCCCCACGCGCCGTTGTTGCCGTTGCAGCCTGCGGCGTGATCCCTATCTCGCTCGCACCTCTTTATGGGGGGGCGAGCGAGAGACGGTTTTTCGTAGCAGTTTCCGAAGGCTACGTCCGGCGGCAAAGCCGTCGTAAAGCCATACACCGCGCAGTACCTGATAAACCTCGCACTTAGCCTTTACGATCGCTTCGCAATCGGACGCAGCCTCGCAAAGCTCGGCAGCTGCTACGAAACAGGCATCTGCATTCCCCGCTTGTCGTGCTTTTCTCTCGCAAAACTCGTCTCCTAACCTTCTGTGAGTTAGCATCCGTCCCCGAATGGGTGAGTGCCCGGCTTTATTGGCTTTATGAATCGAGCCCGCCGCAGGCCAACACCTTTATTGAGTAGGTTGAGGGGAGTGGATGATGAAAAATTTTGTCTCGAAACTGCTGTGCGGCGTCGCTGCCTTATTGGCGGTCAGCGCAGCCCATGCCGGCGCCATTGACGACGCGGTCAAGCGCGGCACATTGAAAGTGGGCATGGACCCGACTTACATGCCCTTCGAAATGACCAACAAGCGCGGTCAGATCATTGGCTTTGAAGTTGACTTGCTCAAAGCCATGGCCAAGTCCATGGGCGTCAAACTGGAGCTGGTGTCCACCGGCTACGACGGCATCATCCCGGCCTTGATGACCAACAAATTCGACATGATCGGCAGCGGCATGACCCTGACTCAGGAACGCAACCTGCGCCTGAACTTCAGCGAACCCTTCATTGTGGTCGGCCAGACCCTGCTGATCCGCAAGGAACTGGCAGACAAGATCAAGTCGTACAAAGACCTCAACGACCCGCAATACCGCCTGACCTCGAAAATCGGCACAACGGGTGAAATCGTTGCCCGCAAGCTGATGTCCAAAGCCCAGTACCACGGCTATGACAACGAGCCTGAAGCCGTGCTGGATGTGGTTAACGGCAAAGCTGATGCCTTTATCTATGACGCGCCTTACAACGTTGTAGCGGTTAACAAGTTCGGTAACGGCAAGCTGGAGTTCCTCGACAAGCCGTTCACCTACGAGCCGTTGGCCTTTGGTCTGAAGAAAGGCGACTACGACAGCATTAACTTCATCAACAACTTCCTGCACCAGATCCACGAAGACGGCACCTACGATCGCATCCATGACAAGTGGTTCAAAGACACCGCGTGGCTCAAAGACATGGAATAAGCGCGAATTCCTTGCCGTAGTCGCTGCCGAAGGCTGCGAAGGGTTGCGCAGCAACCCGTTTCCTTGAAGTCTCCACGGACTTCATCGCAGCCTGCGGCAGCGACTACGGCAATTGTTCGTGCTGTCCTCTACGGAAATATTGCAAAGTGATCAAACAGAAAAAAGCCCAGTGGCCCTGGCACGTATTGACCGTGCTGATCCTCATCGGTCTGGCAGGTGCGTTGTATTACGCCACTTCGCTGATGTCCTACGAGTGGCGCTGGAACCGAGTCCCGCAGTACTTCGCCTATCAGGCCGAAGAAGCTCAACGGGCCGCTGAAACCTCGACCGTGATTGAAGTGGTACGCAACGGCGGCAAAGCCGAAGTCGTGCTACGCGGCGACGATGGCGCTGAACAGCGTCTGACCGTGGCCGACAACAGCCTGCAATTGGCTGAAGGCGACGATGTGGCCGAAGGCGATGTGATCGGTGTTAACCGCCATTGGGCAGCAGGGCCGCTGCTTCTGGGCTTGTGGACCACCGTTTGGCTGTCACTGGTGTCTGGCGTGTTGGGCTTGCTGATCGGACTGGCCACTGGCCTGTGCCGGCTGTCGAACAACCCGACCTTGCGCGACCTCTCGACCCTGTACGTCGAACTGGTGCGCGGTACGCCGCTGCTGGTACAGATTTTCATCTTCTACTTCTTTATTGGCACCGTACTCAACCTGTCCCGCGAATTTGCCGGCATTGCCGCTTTGTCGTTGTTCACCGGTGCGTACGTAGCCGAAATCGTGCGTTCGGGCGTCCAGTCCATCGCCCGGGGCCAGAGCGAAGCGGCACGCTCGCTGGGCCTCAATGCCAGCCAGTCGATGCGCCACGTGGTACTGCCGCAAGCCTTCAAGCGGGTACTGCCGCCGTTGGCCGGGCAATTTATCAGCCTGGTCAAAGACACCTCGCTGGTGTCGGTGATTGCCATTACCGAACTGCTTAAAAGTGGCCGTGAAGTCATCACCACCTCGTTCTCGCCGTTCGAAATCCTGTTCTGCGTGGCGGGCCTGTACTTGTTGATCAACCTGCCGCTGTCGCATTTGGCCAGCCGGCTTGAGCGGAGGCTCGCGCAAAGTGATTGAAGTTCGCGAACTGGTAAAAGTCTTCGATACGCGCGGGCACATCGTGCGTGCGGTCGATAACGTGACCACTCAGGTTGCCAAGGGCGAAGTGTTGGTGGTGATCGGCCCGTCCGGTTCCGGCAAGTCGACCTTTCTGCGTTGCCTCAACGGCCTGGAAGAGTTCGACTCGGGTTCGGTCAGCATCGATGGTGTGGATTTGGCCAACCCCAAAACCGATGTCAACGCTTACCGGCGTGAAGTCGGCATGGTGTTCCAGCATTTCAACCTGTTCCCGCACATGACCGTGCTCGAAAACCTGTGCCTGGCGCAGAAAGTCGTGCGCAAGCGTGGCAAGGCCGAGCGCGAGGCCAAGGCCCGCGAGTTGCTGGAGAAGGTCGGAATCGGGCAAAAGGCCAACGAATACCCCTCGCGCCTTTCGGGCGGCCAGCAACAGCGCGTGGCCATTGCCCGTGCGCTGGCGATGGATCCCAAAGTCATGCTGTTCGATGAGCCGACGTCGGCGCTTGACCCGGAGATGGTGGGCGAAGTGCTCGACGTGATGAAGACCTTGGCGCAGGAAGGCATGACCATGGTCTGCGTGACTCACGAAATGGGCTTTGCCCGAGAAGTCGCGAACCGCGTGCTGTTCTTCGATCACGGCAAACTGCTGGAAGACTCCGCCCCGGAGGACTTCTTCAACTCACCGAAAGACCTGCGCGCTCAGGCGTTCTTGCGTCAGGTGTTGTAAGTCTTCAGCGCAAAACCATCAACCTCACTGCCCGGTTATCGGCAGTGGGGTGGCTGTCTCTAATGTGCTGTTCTCGAAATAACCTACCCTCAAGCCTGTGACGCCATTGCTGCTCGAGCCATGCTGCGTCAGCTTCACCGAGGCTTGCCAATGTGTGGTCGGGTGACCTGCTCGATGACGCGTTGCACGCGCTGGCTCAGCTCGGCATGTTCTTCTGGGGTGCGGACGGCTTTTGGCAATGCTCATCGGCGTCTCTCCGAACGTTAGATGGCACTGCAAGTCTAGCCACGATCAGTGAGAAGTTAATTTGAGAAGGGCATGCTAAAGCAAGGTGAAATCAAGCAGTACTGTCATTTCTGACAGTAGACATTTGTCCGGGGCAGGGAGCCTACTGACGGCTCTTAAGTTCTTTACGAAAAGTATCTGTGCTCGGTTGTGCGGCGTTGAAAACAGGCTCATCTAACCTTGGCTAGAAACATTTCGTACAGACCCTAGTGGTTAATATCAAGAGCTGCCCGAGGGTAATTAACGATGAACGCTGACGCTGTCGAAATTAAAGTGCCTGGCTTTGAAAATGGGGTAGTAGACCCGGAAACTGCTCAGCATGGACTGAGCGTAGAGGTCACTATCAGCCCTTCTAAACCTGTTGAACGTTTAGACGTGCGCTGGGGGGCGACGGTGGACGGGAGTGAAGTTGATTATTCAATGGGTACTCAAGTATTTAATACCCCTGGCACTACCCACACAGTTGAACTTACGCCAAAAAATATAGCAGCTTCACTGGGTTTGGATGTGAAGGTGACGGCAACCTTATTTTATGAGGATGGAACAGAGGTTAGTAACGATCTCTTTTTTCAAGTAGGACATTTTTCTGCCAGCGCGTTACCGGCTCCCTGGATAACACAGGCTGATGAAAATAGAGTTCTGGATGTGTCTGAAGTAACTGTGGGAACAATCCGCCTGGGGAGATTCCCATTTTGGGATATCACCTTGGGTTATGTGGTCTGGCTTTATGCGAAAGGCAAGACTGCTGAGGGTGTAGAGCATGACCATAGGCTTTGGGTTCCCGAGTCAAATAAAATGCTGGCCTCGGAAATTGAGCGAGGTTATCTCGAAAAAAGCTTGCCTTACAGTTACTTGAAAGAGTTGGGTGCTGGCACAAAGCTGGATATTCATTTTCTTATTTATATGCGCGGGGCAAGCACGACGTTCGATAAGCAAGCGGAAGCTTTGGCGATGCCCGTTTCAACCTACACGATTGCCAACGGTGCGGAGTTTATTGAAGAGCGTGAATCGTTCGATGACCTAAACATCCTGCCTTGGTACGCTGGGTCTGCTGGTTCTCCCAACGATATTGTCGACGGTGTCTTCAGGAAAATTGCCAAGGATGAGGCGAATAACGGAAAAGCGGGGATCGTTTTACAACAGACCATCGATACGTTGAAACCTGGGGATTACGTTTTCTCTTTTGATGTTCGAAATATTGCTGCGGACGACGAACCTCTATCGCCCGATCTCACCGTGATCCTGGAGGGGAATAATCGTCAAATTATTATTCCTGCAACTAAAGTCCTAAAAGATCAGGGATGGGTAACCCTTACGGGAAACTTCACTGTGAGTACAGCGTTAAGGTTTTATAATTTAAATATTACTAATATGCAGGATGAAGGCCACGTTGGTCCCGGTGGTGGCAATCACTTTGAACTGGATAATGTTGTCTTTCTACGTCCAAAGTTTAGTTAATTATGTAAGGGTTGCAAAAGAAAGCGGGCATTAAACCCGCTCTCTTTACGTTATGGCTTATTAAACCCTGAGCCGCCCCACTAACGTCTGCAGATGCATACCCAGACGCGCCAGTCCATCACGACAAATTGCTGGAAGACTCCGCCCCGGAGGACTTCTTCAACTCGCCAAAAGACCTGCGCGCTCAGGCGTTTTTGCGTCAGGTGTTGTAAGAACGCACCATGGCCAGAGCCGTCAGCTATTTTTCTAACATGTCCTCATACGCTCTGCTTTCGAATATTGCGTGCTGAGTCAGAGGCTGATTCTCTTCGGTTAGAAAGTAGGCTGTTAAGTTCACTCTCCAATTTGAATCGATTTGCGTTTTTCTGAATCTTTCGTGCTTGTGTTGAGCGGCTACCGCTCTGTGCATCAGAGACTCTGAATACCTTTTTAGAGGTATGGCGCATATTAACCAAAGATGCTGAACGCTTGATGGTGGGAGGTTTGATAACCCGAGCAGGCTTCGCCAGAAATTGACCAAAGCTATTCAAAGTGCTTGTTACGGAACCGACCGTTGCCCCTGCTGCCGACCCAATGGTTATCCCTAACAGGACATTACTCAAGGCTGGCGCGTCGGTGTTGTACAAAGCGCTTCTGGCGAGAAATGCAGTAGAGCCCATAAAAGCGCTTGCTTCAACAAGCGTATTTGAGGCTTTTTTGAATTGGGGGCTATTGATGATGCGGTTGTTTGCAACAGCGCGTCTTAGGGGGTTTATTTTTTTGAACAGAGGGAATACATAACCTGTAGTGAAGTCCGCGATCGCCATGCCCAGCCATGCAAAGGCTTCAAACATTTGACCGCTTGGGTCGTAGCGATTCACCGGGTCCCCAGCGCAGTAGGCATAACAGTTCAATCCGCCCTCTGCAAAAGGGCTCAAACGGTCCGCACTGTTGAATCGCATCACAATCGGGTTGAAAAACCGGTGGCCGTTACCAAGGGGATAATGGCCGGTGACGGGGTCAGCGTATTGACCATTGAACCCCAGGGTACTTGCAACGCTCCCTGAGCGGTGCCCGTAAGGTGCGTAGGCCGTGTGCCCGTCTTTGGTTTGCAAAACCGAGCCTTGATAGTCCGTCATGAGCGCACGCACATGTGTGATGTCGCCATCATGCTCTCGCTCGGCCAACAGCACACTGTCTAAGTGAACAATTTGCAGCTGGCGTGAGCCCTGAGTTTCAGTCATGAGCCGATCTCTTCGATAAAAACGGCGGATCTGAGGCTTAGCGGCGGTTGCGACAGTAATTAGTCGGTCCAGAGGGTCGTACGCATAGTGGGTTACCGATGTTGTTGTGGGTGTTTTCACGGTCGTTCTACCAGCGATTTGGAGGAGAAACGAGTGTGTCGCGGCCCATTGTCGTCGTCTAGCTGGCAAAACTGCCAGGTAAACGACGAAATTTGTCGGGAAGTACTTAGACCTTGAAGCGTCCTACAAGCGTTTGTAAATGAGTCCCCAATCGTGCCAGCTCAATACTCGACGCTGCGGTTTCTTCGCTGGCAGCGGCCGTTTGATCAGACACATCACGTACGTTCAGCACGCTGCGGTTGATCTCTTCGGCCACGGCGCTCTGTTGTTCGGCCGCAGCCGCGATTTGCTGGTTCATGGCCTGGATGGCGGACACGGTGCGGGTGATAGTGCCCAATGACTCGCCTGCACGACGGCTCAGGTCGACGCTGTTGTCGGTCAGGGTGCGGCTGCTGTCCATGCTGCTGGACGCTTGCTGCGTGCTGCTTTGCAGACCGGCAATCAGCGTTTCGATTTCCTCGGTCGATTGCTGAGTGCGTTGCGCCAGGCTGCGTACCTCGTCGGCCACCACCGCAAAACCGCGTCCGGCTTCACCGGCCCGTGCCGCCTCAATGGCCGCGTTGAGCGCCAGCAGGTTGGTTTGCTGGGCAACGGACTTGATCACGTCGAGCACGCTGCCAATCTTGTCGCTTTCACGCTTGAGATGGCCCATGGCCTCAGTAGAGTGACCGACCTCAGCCGCCAGTTTTTCAATCTGTGCGATGGCCTGCGCGACCACGTGATCGCCTTCGCGGGCCTGCTGGTCGGCAGCGGCAGCGGCTTCAGACGCTTCTTCGGCATTGCGCGCAACTTCTTGCACGGTCGCGGCCATTTCGTTCATGGCCGTGGCCACCTGATCCGTTTCGACCTTCTGGCTGTTGACCCCGGCGCTGGTTTGCTCGGTGACTGCTGAAAGTTCCTCGGCGGCACTGGCGATTTGGGTCACGCCCTCGCTGATCCCGCCAATCAGCTCGCGCAGGCCTTCGGTCATCCGCTGAATGGCGGTTTGCAGTTGGCCCAGTTCATCACGGCGATTCGTCTGGAGGTTGCGGGTCAGATCACCTGCGGCGACCAATTCAACGGTTTTAAGCGAGCGTTGCAGCGGGATAACAATCTGACGGGTGATGATCCAGGCGGCGATGATGCCGATCACCAGCGCCAACAGGGCGCAACTGGCCAGTAGCACTTTGGCTTGCTGGCTGTCTTGGTCACGCTTGGCGGTTTGAATCGACGACAATTTTTGGCTGAGTTCGATCAGGTTATTGCCTTGCACTTGCATGCGTTGCAACGCTTGCTCGTGGCCTTGGCTGGTTTGGGTGAGGTCAGTAAAGGCCTGCCTGTACTCAGCCGCCGCCTTAAGTTGCTGATCGACCAACGCCAGGTCTTCGGGTGCGGTCAGAGTTTTGCGCGAGAGCTGCAACGAGGTGTCCAGATCGCTCAGCCGCTCATTTACGTCGCGGTAGGCGTTATCGGCCTGGCTAATCTGATAATCGAGGCGGGCAATGCGCAAGTCTTTGGTCAGCCCGATGATCTTTGAAATGTTGGCCAGCTTGTCGCCTCGGTCAATGACAGAAACCAGGCCATTCCAGCCCGTTGCCGCGATCAGCAGCGTCAGAACCAATACCAGGCCGAAGCCCAACCCGAGTTTACGATTGACGCTGATATTGCCGAGTAGTTGGGCTAAACGACGGTACATGGTGTTGCTCCTTTAGTGACGCGGGTCGTGAGGCGAAAAGCGGTCCATTGCTTAGCGGTGCTCATGGATTAACAGAGCATCGGCGTCAGAGGAGAGAACTAAAATACGCACGTCGAATGTGTGACACAGGTCGCAGGAAGCTTCCTGGTGCCATGTAGGAGTGAACTGGTCTCGCGATCTTTTGATCTTAAAAGACCGCGAGTCAAGCAGAGAGAGTGGCGCTTAGAACAGGCGAGCGAGCAGGGCGGTGACGGCAGTTTCGACCCGCAGAATACGAGCGCCGAGTTGCACCGGTTGCAGGCCTGTTTTGGCCAGCAGGTCGATTTCGTAAGGGATCCAGCCACCTTCCGGGCCGATGGCCAGTGTCACCGCTTGGTTGAGGCCGCGCGGGCAGTCCGGGTAATCGCCGGGATGACCGACCAAGCCCAGTGTGCCCTCGACCATGGCGGGCAGGCGGTCTTCGACAAACGGTTTAAAACGTTTTTCGATGATGATTTCAGGCAGTACGCTGTCACGGGCCTGCTCCAAGCCCAAAACAAGCTGCTCGCGAATCGCTTCGGGTTCCAGAAAGGGGGTCTGCCAGAAACTTTTTTCAACGCGATAACTGTTGACCAGTACCACTTTTGGCACGCCCATCGACGCCACGGTTTGCAGCACCCGGCGCAGCATTTTCGGACGCGGCAAGGCCAGCAGCAGGGTCAGCGGGAGTTTTTCCGGCGGTGGCTGGTCGAGGCTGAGGATCACCAGTTCAGCCTCTTTGGCTTCAAGACGCACCAATTCGGCACGGCCCATCAACCCGCCTATACGCCCCACCCGCAGGCTGTCGCCTACGGCGGCACGGTGCACGTCCTGCATGTGCGTCAGACGCCGGTCGCGCAGGATTACGCGGTCGGCAGCAATGAAGTCAGCCTCTTCGAGGAGCAGCAGGTTCACGCTTGAGGTGCTGGCGGTTGAGCGTTGGTGTCACTGTCAGCCGGTTCTTCGTCATCGCTGCGTTTGTTTCTGGTGATCAGGCTGCCAAACAGAATGCCGATTTCGAACAACATCCACATCGGGACGGCCAGCAGGGTCTGCGAGAAGATGTCCGGCGGGGTCAGGATCATGCCGACCACAAAGCAGCCGATGATCACGTACGGGCGGATCTTGCGCAGGTATTTGACGTCGACGATGCCGATCCAGACCAGCAGCACCACGGCCACCGGAATTTCAAAGGCCACGCCAAAGGCGAAGAACAAGGTCATGACGAAATCAAGGTAGCTGCTGATGTCGGTCATCATTGCCACGCCTTCGGGGGTGGCGGCGGCGAAGAACTTGAACACCAGCGGGAACACCAGGAAATAGGCGAAGGCCATACCCGCGTAGAACAGAAAGATGCTGGAGATCAGCAGCGGCACGGCAATGCGCTTTTCGTGCTTGTACAGGCCGGGCGCAATGAAGCCCCAGATCTGGTGCAGGATCACCGGGATCGCAATAAACAGCGAGACCATCATGGTCAGCTTGAGCGGGGTGAGGAACGGTGAGGCCACGTCGGTGGCAATCATCGTGGCGCCCACCGGCAGGTATTCACGCAACGGTGTGGAGACCAGGGTGTAGATCTGCTGCGTGAAGGAAAACAAGGCGACGAAGATCAGAAAAATCGCCGCAATACAGCGCAACAAGCGGGTGCGCAACTCGGTCAGGTGCGAAACCAGTGGCATGGGCTGGTCGTGTTCGGGCTGCTCGTTTTGGGAGGATTCGCTCATGCGCTTAAGGGGCTCGCGGTGGCAGGGTTGGGTCGTGTGGCGCGGGCGGTTGAGGCGCAGGCTCGGACTCGGTCTTGCTCAGGCTGATCGGTGCAGGGCTGGCAGGCTCTGCAGGCGGCGGGGTTACAGGCGTAACCTGCGGCGCAATTACGGGCTCTGTCGGCACCACGGGCGGCACGGGTGGTTGGAGCGGGGCCAGGATCTTCTTGGCCTCCTCTTCCATCGACAAAATGTGTTCGTTGTGCAACTGGCGGCGGATTTCATCTGCGCCGATTTCACGTTCAACTTCCTGTTTGATCGCATTGAAACTGCGTTTCAAGCGCCCGATCCACAGGCCCGCCGTACGCGCAGCGCTTGGCAGGCGCTCGGGGCCGAGCACCAGCAGGGCCACCAGGCCGACGAGTAGCAGTTCACCGAAGCTGATACCGAACATTAGTTTTGGCTCACACGTCTTTACGGGTTGGCTCTTCGACTTTTTGTGCCTGCACGTCGATCGTGTGCGGCTCATTCAGGGTCGAAGTGGTGTGCGGGGTGGGTGCAGCAGTGGGCTGTGCAGGCGGAACCACCGGCTCAGCAGGCTTTTCGTCATCGTTCATGGCTTTGCGAAAGCCCTTGATCGATTCGCCCACGTCAGTGCCCAGGTTTTTCAGTTTTTTGGTGCCGAAGACCAGGACCACGACTACCAGAATGACGATCCAGTGTTTCCAGTCAAAAATGCCCATGCTGTGCTCCTTGAAAAAAGGGTTTAGGCGGACGGCCGCGAGGCCTTTTCCACGTGTCCGGAGGTGCCGATGCGGCGTTCCAGTTCATCCAGTACGGCCTGAGGATGCTGACCCAGCTGGGCGAGCATGATCATGCTGTGGAACCATAAGTCAGCTGTTTCATAAATCACATCGCTGCAATCACCACTGATGGCGGCATCTTTGGCGGCGATGATGGTTTCGACCGACTCTTCGCCGACCTTTTCCAGAATCTTGTTCAGGCCCTTGTGGTACAGGCTGGCGACATAGGAGCTGTCTGGCGAGGCGCCTTTGCGCTCTTCGAGCACTTGAGCGACGCGGCTTAGGGTGTCAGTCATGAGAATGGCCTGCGTGGTAAATGGCGTTCGGGTCTTTAAGCACCGGATCAACGGTCTTCCACTCGGCGTTTTCGTACACGCGATAGAAGCAGCTCCGACGGCCGGTATGGCAAGCGATGTCACCGATTTGCTCAACCATGAGGATGATGACGTCAGCGTCACAGTCCAGGCGCATTTCATGCAGTTTTTGCACGTGGCCTGATTCTTCACCCTTGCGCCACAGTTTGCCACGCGAGCGTGACCAGTAAATGGCACGATTCTCGGCCGCCGTCAGGCTCAGAGCCTCGCGGTTCATCCAGGCCATCATCAGCACGCGCCCGGTTTTGTGGTCTTGGGCAATCGCCGGCACCAGGCCGTCGCTGTCCCATTTGATCTCGTCCAGCCAGTCTTTCATGTTTGACTCCGCACTCGCGATGCCCACAGTTTGCCAGCCTCTCTCAAGAGTGACCAGAATTCCTACGATCGGCGCACGATCAGATAAAGGCCCACGACCAGCAGGATACCCGCAGGCCAGTACCCGATGCTGCCCAATGGGCCAGCAGTTGCCAGCAAGGCGCCTGCGACCACATGTCCGGCGCCCAGCAGGCGCAAGAACCAGCCATCTTTGGGCTCTTGCACCCTCAACTGCTGGTTTTTGGCATGAGGTTGCGATAAGCGCTCCAGCAAATCGCGGGTCATGCCCGCCAGATGCGGGATCTGTTCAACCTGGCTGTGCAAGTTGCGCAGCAAGGTTTTAGGACTTACACGTTCACGCATCCAGCGTTCAAGGAACGGCTGCGCGGTGCTCCACAGGTCGAGGTCAGGGTACAGCTGACGGCCAAGGCCTTCGATGTTGAGCAAGGTTTTTTGCAGCAGCACCAACTGCGGCTGGACTTCCATATTGAAGCGCCGAGCAGTCTGGAACAGGCGCATCAGGACCTGCCCAAAGGAAATCTCTTTCAGCGGTTTCTCGAAAATCGGTTCGCATACGGTCCGAATCGCCGCTTCAAACTCGTTGAGTTTGGTGTTCGCGGGCACCCAGCCAGAATCGATGTGCAATTGCGCCACACGCCGGTAGTCACGCTTGAAGAAAGCGAACAGGTTGCGCGCCAGGTAGTCCTGGTCTTCGGGTGTCAGGCTGCCGACGATGCCGCAGTCGATGGCGATGTACTGCGGGCTCCACGGATTGACTGTGCTGACGAAAATATTGCCGGGGTGCATGTCGGCATGAAAGAAGCTGTCGCGGAACACTTGGGTGAAGAAGATCTCGACCCCGCGCTCGGCGAGCATTTTCATGTCGGTGCGCTGATCGGCCAAGGCCGCCAGGTCGGTGACTTGAATCCCGTAGATACGTTCCATGACCAAGACTTTCGGGCGGCACCAATCCCAGTAAATCTGAGGGACGTAGAGCAGCGGCGAGCCGTCGAAGTTGCGCTTGAGCTGGCTGGCGTTGGCCGCTTCGCGGAGCAAATCGAGTTCGTCGTAGATGGTCTTTTCGTAATCGCTGACCACGTCCACCGGGTGCAGCAGGCGGGCGTCGGCGCTCAGGCGCTCAGCGGTCTTGGCCAGAATGAATAGCCAGGCCAGGTCAGAGCCGATAATGGGTTTGAGGCCCGGACGCACGACCTTGACCACCACTTCTTCGCCGGTTTTGAGCTTGGCTGAGTGAACCTGAGCCACCGAGGCCGAGGCCAGCGGCTCAATGTCAAAACGGCTGAAGACTTCGCTGATTGTGGCGCCGAGCTGTTCTTCGATCAGCTTGACCGCCAACTGCGGGTCAAACGGTGGCACGCGGTCTTGCAGCAGCATCAACTCGTCAGCGATGTCCGGGGGCAACAAGTCGCGGCGAGTCGAGAGAATTTGCCCGAATTTGATGAAGATCGGCCCCAAATCCTGGAGTGCCAGGCGCAGGGCCGCCCCTCGGCTCAGCTCCAGTTTTTTACGCGGGAACCAGCGCCACGGCAGCACGTAGCGCAATGACAACATCCACCACGGCAAAGGCAGGGCAAACAGCAGGTCATCCAGACGGTAGCGAATAACGACGCGCTGGATGCGAAACAAACGGCGTATGGCAAGCAGCTTCATGCGTTATCGCTGGTATTGAGGGATCGACTGAGGCGCTCGAAGCGTGCCTCCAGGCGGTCCAGGTCGAGTTTGAGTTGGTCGAGTTCATCGAAGCGCGCTTGCGCTTCACGTTCGCCGACCAAGGTGCGGGCTTCTTCGCTCAGGTATTCGGCCAGATTCTGATTGAGGCTGGCGAACCCTTGCTGATACCAGTTAGCGCGACTGCGCAGGTGGCCGCCGATCAGCGCCGTGGCTACCGGGCCTAGCCAGCGCGAGAGTTCGTACTCCCAGTCCAGCTCCAGGTCTTGCAGCACGGCGGCCAACTCCATCAGCGCTGCGCTGTCGCCTTCAAGCTCGACTTCAGGGCTGTGCAAAATGGCGCTTTTGTCCTTGCTCAACGCCAGACGCAGCAGGCTCGATGCCGGCGCACGCAAGGTGCAGTCAGCCTCGGCGGCCCATTGCGCGGCCAGCAGCAGGCCTTCATCGCTGGGCAAGATAAACAGCTGCAATGAAGGGCTTGTGCCTTGAACGGCAATTACCTTGCCGGTCAAAGGACGCAAGCGCGTCATCGCGGTGCCGTCCAGGCGTAAAACCCGGTTGACCCCGCTTTCGACGCTGGCGAGAAGGCCGCGCAGCAGCATCAGGGCTTGATGCCGCGGTGCAGGGCAACGATGCCTGAAGTCATGTTGTGATAGGTCACGCGGTCAAAACCGGCCTCGACCATCATCGACTTCAGCGTCTCTTGGTTCGGGTGCATGCGGATCGACTCGGCCAGGTAGCGATAGCTCTCCGGGTCATTGAGGATCAGCTTGCCGACCATTGGCATAAAGGCGAACGAATAGGCGTCGTACACCTTGGACATCAGCGCGTTGGTAGGCTTGGAAAACTCCAGCACCAGCAAGCGGCCACCCGGCTTGAGCACGCGCAGCATGGAGCGCAGCGCGTCTTCTTTATGGGTCACGTTACGCAGGCCAAAGGCGATGGTGACGCAATCGAAGTGGTTGTCCGGGAACGGCAGCTTTTCGGCGTCGGCCTGAACGAACTCAATATTGCCTGCCACCCCTTTATCCAGCAGGCGATCACGGCCGACCTTGAGCATCGAGGCGTTGATGTCAGCCAGCACCACGTGGCCGGTCGGGCCGACCAGTTGCGAGAACTTGCGCGCCAGGTCGCCCGTACCGCCCGCGATGTCCAGCACCTTGTTGCCAGGGCGTACGCCAGACAATTCGATAGTGAAACGCTTCCACAGACGGTGCATGCCGCCCGACAGAACGTCGTTCATCAGGTCATATTTGCCGGCTACGGAGTGGAACACCTCGGCGACTTTTTCCGCCTTTTGGCTTTCCGGCACGTTCTTGAAGCCGAAGTGGGTGGTGGGTTCGGCATCGCTGCCTTTGCGCTGATCAGTCATATCGCTGTCACCAGAAGAGAATGCTGGCCATTCTAATCCCGGTGGCCGGCTTTGTCTTGGCCGGGGGCTGTTGAGGTTTGATTGTGGCCTCCACCCCGTATAGTGACGGCCTAATTTACTCGGAGTGATCCAATGGCTCGTATTAGCGTTGAACGGACCCATAGCCTGGGTCTTGAGGCAGCACGTGAAAAAGCTCAACCGTTGGTTGAAAAGCTGGCCGGGCAGTACGGCCTGACCCCTGAATGGTTAGGCGACACGGTAAAACTGAAACGTTCGGGGGTGAACGGCACCCTGAAAATTGGCGAAAAAACCATCAAGGTTGACGTTGAACTGGGTCTGTTGATGTCGCCGATGAGCGGCATGATTCAATCCGAAATTGAACGCTCGCTGGACAAAGCCTTGGCGTGAAAGGGTGAATTTAAGACGCTGTAAATGGCGATGACAGGTGATCTGCATCGTCATAAGCGCTTGGGATGTGAGGGTTGGATGTGTAGTGCGTAGGAATTCCCCAATTAACATGTCCATTTAATTTATTTGTAAAGTCTGAATCGGCTAAAAGCCTTTAGTTATCTGGTGTGCCTGATATTCAAGTGTAAGTTTGGGTGGGTTGGCGTTTTATAAAGGAAGGCTAGTATTGGTTTAAAGCGTTAAAGCGTTAAAGCGTTAAAGCGTTAAAGCGAACCAAGCAAAACCAAACTAAACCAACCAAGGATTTAATGATGTCTGTTTATCAATATGCTGTTATTCACCGCCCACAACTCAGCGCCAAAGATATTAATGTCAAGGCTGAATCGATACTGGCTGATTATGTTTCTTCGCGTGAACTTATTTGGTCGCCAGTCGTGGAGCCTAAAGCCGGGATCAATTACTACATCCAAACCAAGGCCGGTAGTGTTATCGGGCTGGTAAGTGTTGTCGACAATCGCGTCATGTTCTTAACCTTCGGCGCTGAAGCCGCTGACGATGCATGGACCTCTGAAAGTGAAGTCCGGGAACTGATGGAAGCTGCTTTCCCAGGTTCCGTTGAAGCGTAATTGCTTGTTGCAGTACTTAGTTGAATGACGATTTAGGTAATACTGCGACTCTGAACGCTCCCCGATTGTAAATAGAAAGGGGGGCGTTTTTGTGAGGGGGTGAATAATGTTCAATACAGTGAGTTGCACTTGCCCTCTGAAAATTGGAAAAGAACGTCAACGTAGTTTTTATAGCGTGTTTCATGTTTGTTGGTGCGTATAAGACTGATCGGGTCGAAGACGCTATGAGCGAGATGATAAAGCGTGTGCTGGAAGTGTTCGCGTGCACTTGTTCTTATGAGATTGCACCGAATGAAAATAGGGCTGGCTAAACGATTGAAACGCTTGCTGGTGAACAGTCAGATTTTGTGACCATTTCTTCTCAATGGGTTCAGTTCTATAGGTATGTGCCGGATGGACCAGAAGTCTTGGTAGATGCTCATGCTTTAAAAACAGAAATGATTGGCCTGATAGCGTTTTTTCTTGTCAGTTATGAAAGAGCCTCGGCGTCGCTACTCGCGCCATTGCCTTAAAACCAATAGTGCTGGTGTTCTCTGTTTGTTGATTCGCACTGAGCGGCCTTGAAACAAGGCGGTTTAGCGTCTAAAACTGATGGAGGTGAGCACGTTGTTCATCTTGATGATTCGACGCTTTAGCTCACAGGCGTCGCAACCGAACATTGAGGGGAACATGATGGCGGCTAAAAAACCGGCAGTTAAAGAAAGCAACACATGGGTAGGCAAGGTTGAAGAGTACTCGCGCAAAATCTGGCTAGCCGGTTTGGGCGTGTATTCGAAAATTGATACAGATGGCAGCAAGCTGTTTGATACCTTGGTCAAAGATGGCGAGAAAGCCGAAAAGCTGGCCAAGAGTGCAGGCAGTAAATTGGTTGAAGAGGCAAAATCATCTACTTCTTCTGCGCGTTCACGCGTCGAGGATGTTAAAGACCTGGCGTTGGAGAAATGGAGCGAGTTCGAAGAGGCTTTCGACAAACGCCTGACTAGCGCCATATCTCGCCTGGGTGTGCCGAGCCGTGAAGAAGTGAAAACGCTACATGCTCAAGTGGAAACGCTGACCAAACACATCGAAAAGTTGACCGCTGCTGCGGCAAAAGTAACCGCCACCAAAGCCCCTGCTGCCAGTAAGCCTGCACCGACCAAAACGGCTGCGGTAAAACCTGCTGCCAAACCAGCGGCCAAGGCGTCATCAACGCCAGCGGCGAAAGCACCTGCCAAGCCTGCTGCGGCAAAATCTGCGACTAAAGCCCCAGCTAAAGCTGCGGCCAGTGCTGCTGCGAAAACAGTTGCCAAACCCGCGGCGAAACCCGCTGCCAAGCCTGCGGCCAAAACGACCGCAAAACCAGCCGACAAAGCACCAGCAAAACCTGCTGCTAAAGCACCTGCCAAAGCGCCTGCTGCTGCGAGCAAGCCTGCAACAGCTAAACCGGCTGCGGCGAAACCGGCGGCTAAAAAACCGGCGGCTGCCAAAAAACCGGCTGCAGCCAAAGCTCCCGCAGCGACTCCTGCTGCGCCAACGGCTTCGGCAACTCCAGCACCAAGCCCTGAGACAACCACTTCATAACGCAAACGACTGAACCTGTAGCCGCTGTCGCAGGACGACCGAAGGACCTTCAGCAACGGGGTCGCTGTGCAACCCATGGCAGCCTGCGGCAGCGACTACAAAAACAGTTCGGCTACCAGGTCACCGCGCCTTTGATCTGGTTGTAGCCTTTGATCTGGTTTTTGATCTAGGGAGCCCCCTTAAGTCACGCTGGCCGATCGCGGCGTGCCCACGGAACAATGCCTGTGGTGAGGGCATACCGAGCCTGGGCGAGGTACTGAGTGATAGGGGCAAGAGCGTTTTGGTTACGTTGTCGCTCTTAACAAAGTGACACGCCGTAAGGGCGTAACCCGTAAAAAGCCGTTGATAATCAAATGGATATGCGCGCGTAAAAGCTGCCGAAGTGGCACGCCACTCCGATCGCTGCCTGCGGCAGGGACCACAGGTTTTTAAAAGATCGATTGGAGTTGCGCAAACCTAAACTGAGCAACATTCATTGCCCACATCGATTGCGCAGTCAAAAACGTTACAACATCAACTTAACGACTGACTCCGATGGGTCGCGCGACTTGCCGGCCTTTTTGAGTTCGGCCAGATAGTCTTCCCACAACGCGTCCTGGCGTACCCCGAGTTCATACAAGTAATCCCAGGTAAAAAGCCCGCTGTCGTGGCCATCGTCAAACGTCAGTTTCAGTGCGTACTGTCCTGCTGGCTCTACCTTGCTCAAGCCGACGTTAATCTTGCCGAATTGAAGAATCGGTTTGCCATGCCCCTGCACTTCCGCAGACGGGGAGTGCACGCGCAGAAGCTCGGCTGGCAGGTGGTATTCCTCGCCCGATGTGTATTTAAGGGTCAGGGTTTTTGACGCTTTGTGCAGGTTGATCGCGTTGGGGATTTTGGTCATGGCTTTTGCTCCTCACACAAACAGAATAGCCGCTGGCGCAGGCTGTAAACCAGGCGGGTGGCCTGGTGACAACGTGCAGCAGCGGCTACAGGTGTTGACGCGTCTTACAAAATGTAGCGCGAGAGGTCTTCGTTCTCGGCCAGTTCGCCCAAGTGGCTGTTCACGTACTCGGCGTCAATACGAATTGGCTCTTCGTTCTGTGCGCTGGCGATGTCACCGGCACTGAACGATACCTCTTCGAGCAGGCGCTCAAGCAGCGTGTGCAGACGACGAGCACCGATGTTCTCGGTTTTCTCGTTGACTTGCCAGGCAATTTCCGCCAAACGCTTGATGCCTTCAGGCATGAACTCGATGTTCAGGCCTTCGGTTTTCAGCAGTTCGCGGTATTGCTCGGTCAGCGAAGCATGTGGTTCGCTGAGAATGCGTTCGAAGTCTTCCGGGGTCAGCGCCTTGAGCTCAACACGAATTGGCAGACGGCCTTGCAGCTCAGGTACCAGATCACTTGGCTTGCTCAGGTGGAACGCGCCGGATGCAATAAACAGGATGTGGTCAGTCTTGACCATGCCCAGCTTGGTGTTGACCGTGCAACCTTCGATCAATGGCAGCAGGTCACGTTGTACGCCCTCGCGGGAGACATCCGCGCCGCCCACGTTGCCGCGCTTGGCAACCTTGTCGATTTCGTCGATAAACACGATGCCGTGCTGTTCGACGGCCTCAAGCGCCTTGGCCTTGAGTTCTTCGTCGTTGACCAGGCGGCTGGCTTCTTCGTCACGCACCATTTTCAGGGCTTCTTTGACTTTCAGCTTGCGGCTCTTGCGCTTGCCTTTGCCCATGTTGGCAAACAGGCTTTGCAACTGGTTGGTCATTTCTTCCATGCCAGGCGGCGCAGAAATATCGACGCCAGCAATTTCAGCCACTTCGATTTCGATTTCTTTGTCGTCCAGCTGGCCTTCGCGCAGGCGCTTGCGGAACAACTGACGGGTGTTGGAGTCCTGGGGTGCAGCTGCTTCTTCGCCAAACGTGCGGGCAGGCGGCAACAGCGCGTCGAGGATGCGCTCTTCAGCAGCGTCTTCAGCACGGTGGCGGACTTTGACGATCTCTTGCTCACGCAGCAGTTTGATCGCAGCATCAGCGAGGTCGCGGATGATCGATTCAACGTCGCGGCCGACATAGCCCACTTCGGTGAATTTGGTCGCTTCAACCTTGATGAATGGCGCATTAGCCAGCTTGGCCAGACGGCGAGCGATTTCGGTTTTACCGACGCCGGTAGGGCCGATCATCAGAATGTTTTTTGGGGTCACTTCAACGCGCAGCTCTTCTGGCAGCTGCATCCGACGCCAGCGGTTACGCAAAGCGATAGCGACGGCACGTTTGGCGTCGTCTTGGCCGATGATGTGGCGATTCAGTTCGTGGACGATTTCGCGGGGAGTCATGGACATAGTAGTTGGCGTTCCTCTAGCTAATTAAGGTGCACACACGGGCCAGCGAACGGGCCCGGCAGGCGGCTTATTCAGCGAGGTCCTGCTCCTCAATAGTGATGTTGTGGTTGGTGAACACGCAGATGTCGCCAGCAATACCGAGTGCGGTCTCAGCGATTTCGCGGGCTGACAGTTCGGTTTTCATCAGCAGGGCGCGGGCTGCCGCTTGGGCGAATGCACCGCCCGAGCCCATGGCGATCAAGCCGTCTTCTGGCTCAACCACGTCACCGTTACCGGTGATGATCAGGGACGCGTCTTTGTTGGCAACTGCCAACATGGCTTCCAGGCGGCTCAGCGAGCGGTCGGTACGCCATTCTTTGGCCAACTCGACAGCGGCGCGAACCAGATGGCCCTGGTGTTTTTCCAGCTGGCCTTCAAAGCGTTCGAACAAGGTAAATGCATCAGCGGTCGCACCGGCAAAACCGGCGATAACCTGGCCGTGGTACAGACGACGGACTTTTTTCGCGTTGCCTTTCATCACGGTGTTGCCAAGTGAAACCTGGCCGTCGCCAGCCATAACGACTTTGCCGTGGCGGCGAACTGAAACGATGGTGGTCAAGGGAGAGTCTCCACGCAGCGGGGCGAAAATGCCTGATGGAGATACATATGGGGGTTGTGACGGGTTTTTCAACCGGGGGGAGGGAATGCAGATGAAAGGAGGGGGAATCCAGGGGCGCGAAAACGCGTAGCAGCTGCCGAGTCTGCGAGGCTGCGTCCGATTGAGAAGCGATCGTAAACGCTAAGTGCCGGGTTTAATTGATAGATCGCAGTACTTGATTTTACGACTGCTACGCAGCCGGACGTAGCCTCGCAGGCTCGGCAACTGCTACGCAATGGGCTCTCCCACAGGGGGTATCTCCCCTGTGGGATCAGGTGACATCAGCGGCGCTGTTGCAGCAGCAGATTGTTGAAACCGCCACTCGCCAATTGTTTCTGTGCCACGGTCAGTTGTTCGCGATTGCTGAACGGACCGACCAGTACCCGGTACCAGGTTTCGTCTTTTACCGTACCCGACTCAACCGAAGCGGTCTGGCCGAGCAGCAGGATTTGCGCCCGCACTTTGTCAGCATCTGCCTGTTTGCGGAACGAACCTGCCTGCAGGAAGAACTTGGTCACGGGTGCCGCTTTGACCACAGGTGGCGCAGGCGGTGGCGTCAGGCCGTTCAAGGCTGCTTGAGCACGTACCGTGTCGATCTTCGCCGCTTCGGCTGGCGTCACCGGTGCCAGCGGCGCGGTTTGCGGCGTCGGCAGGGTTTTTTCCGGTACGGCTTCTGGCGGCACGATCACTTCCGACTCGGGCAGCAACGTATAGAAATCGTACTTGGGCTTGGCTGGCTGAGTCGGGCTCGGCGCAGTCTTGTTAGCTTCAGCCACTTGCGACGCTTTCTGCTGCTCTTGCTTGACCCGTTTGACGTCGTCGCCCTTGCCGGGTTCGAGCTTCATCAAAAACACGATGAATGCGCCAACCGTGAGGCCAATGGCCATCCATAGCCAGCCCGGAATCGGCTTCTTGGCGGGCGCCTGATAACGGCTGGCGCCTCGCTTGGGGACAGGTTTTTTCTTGGCGGCCAACTTACATGCGCTCCAGAGTTTCCAGACCCAGCAGCTCCAGGCCTTGCTTGAGGGTACGGCCCGCCAAGGCTGCCAGGCGTAGACGGCTTTGTTTTTGTGCTTCGTCTTCAGCGTTCAGGATCGGGCAGTTCTCATAGAAGCTGGAGAACAGACCTGCTACTTCGTACAAGTAGGTGCACAGCGTGTGCGGTGTGCCTTTTTCGGCAACGTTGTTCAGTACTTCACCGAACTGCGCCAATTTGGCCGCCAACTCTTGCTCTTGCGGTGCAGCCAGTACGATGTGGCCTTCCACTTGGTCGAAGGTCTTGCCCAGTTTACGGAACACGCCCGCGACACGGGTGTAGGCATACAGCAGGTAAGGCGCAGTATTGCCTTCAAAGTTCAACATCAGGTCAAAGTTAAAGCTGTAATCGCTGGCGCGGTGCTTGGACAAGTCGGCGTATTTCACCGCGCCGATCCCGACGACCTTGGCGATGGCGCGCAGTTCATCTTCTGGCAGCTCAGGGTTCTTCTCTTTCACCAGTGCGTAGGCGCGCTCTTTGGCTTCGTTGAGCAGGTCGATCAGTTTGACAGTGCCACCATCACGGGTCTTGAACGGACGGCCATCAGCGCCGTTCATGGTGCCGAAGCCCATGTGTTCCATTTCCATCGGATGGGTCACAAAACCGGCCTTGCGCGCCACGGCAAACACTTGCTGGAAGTGCAGGGCCTGACGCTGGTCGACGAAGTAGAGCGCGCGGTCGGCTTTTAGTACGCCGCTGCGATAGCGGATGGCCGCCAGGTCAGTGGTGGCGTACAGGTAGCCGCCGTCTGCCTTGACGATAATCACCGGCAATGGCTCGCCTTCGGCATTTTTGAACTCGTCGAGGAACACGCACTGGGCGCCGTTGCTCTCGACCAGCATGCCTTTGGCCTTGAGATCGTTGACCACGTTGATCAGGTCGTCGTTGTAGGCGCTTTCGCCCATCACGTCAGCCATGGTCAATTTAACGTTCAGCAGTTCGTAGATTTTCTGGCAGTGCGACAGCGAGATGTCTTTGAATTTGGTCCACAGCGCCAGGCAGTCCGGATCACCGGCTTGCAGCTTGACCACCAGGCTACGGGCGCGGTCAGCAAACTCGGGGGACTCGTCGAAACGCTGTTTGGCGGCGCGGTAGAAGTTTTCGAGGTCAGACAGCTCTTCGCTGGTGATCGGATTTTCTTCCAGATACGCCATCAGCATGCCGAACTGGGTGCCCCAGTCGCCCACGTGGTTTTGACGGATCACTTCGTCGCCCAGAAACTCAAGCACTCGCGCCACGCCGTCGCCAATGATGGTCGAGCGCAGGTGGCCCACGTGCATCTCTTTGGCCAGGTTAGGCGCCGACATGTCGACCACTGTGCGTTTGGCTGGGCCAGACTTGTGCACGCCGATTTTCGGGTTGGCCAGTGCCGCGTCCAGGCGCGAAGCCAGGGCTTGGGTGTTCTGGAAGAAGTTCAGGAAGCCAGGACCGGCGATCTCGGTCTTGCTGATCTGCTCATCGGCCGGCAGGGCAGCGATGATTTTTTCAGCCAGGTCACGCGGCTTCATGCCGGCAGGCTTGGCCAGCATCATGGCGATGTTGCTGGCGAAGTCGCCGTGAGTCTTGTCACGGGCGTTTTCCACCTGAATCGCTGGCGTCAGGCCTTCAGGCAACACACCTTCTGTGACGAGTTGAGCGAGGGCTTGTTGAATCAGCTGGCGAATGGTGTCTTTCATGGTCTTCTCTTTCGACCGCAAGCGCGGTAGCGCTTCAGTGCGCAGGTGGAAAAACTGGGCATTGTCCGCTAACGGAGCGGCAAGCTTCAAGCCTTTCGCCGTAAGTGGCGAGCTGCAAGCCTGTAGGAGCGAGCTTGCCTCGCGATCTTTTAAACAATCAAAAGATCGCGAGGCAAGCTCGTTCCTACAGGCCGTGGGTCAATAAAGGTCCACAGGATCCACATCCAGCGACCAGCGGACTTGTCTGCCACTGGGCATTTGCTCAAGGATCAGCAACCAGTGGCTGAGCAGTCGATGCAGCGGCGCTCGGGCGTTGGCTTGTAAGAGTAGTTGAGCGCGGTAACGTCCGGCCCTGCGTTCCATTGGCGCAGGCACGGGGCCGAGCAATTCAATACCGCCCAGGTTCATCTCGCCCAGCAAGCGCTCGGCTTCACTGCACGCCTCATCCAGAAAACCTTCGGCCTGCCCTGGCTTGTGGGCCTCAGCGCGCAGCAGCGCCAAGTGCGCAAAGGGTGGCAAGCCCGCGGCCCGGCGTTCGCTCAAGGCCTGTTCGGCAAAGGCAAAGTAACCCTGTTCAGTCAGCTGAATCAGCAGCGGGTGGTCGGCCAGGTGAGTTTGGATAATCACTCTGCCCGGCTCTTCAGCCCGACCCGCACGGCCTGCAACCTGAACGATCAACTGCGCCATGCGCTCGCTGGCGCGAAAATCGCCGGAGAACAAGCCGCCATCGGCATCCAGAATCGACACCAGTGTCACCCGTGGAAAGTGATGGCCTTTGGCAAGCATTTGCGTGCCCACCAAAATGCAGGGCTGACCTTTTAGAATCGTCGCAAACAGCTGGTTCATCGCGTCTTTGCGCGATGTGCTGTCGCGGTCGACGCGCAGTACCGGGTAGTCGGGGAATAAAATGCCCAACCGCTCCTCGGCACGCTCGGTGCCTGCGCCCACTGGCCGCAGGTCGACCTTGCCACATTGCGGGCAGTTGCGCGGCACGCGTTCGACGTGGCCGCAGTGATGGCAGCGCAGCTCGCCAGAACGCTGATGAACGGTCATGCGCGCATCGCAGCGCTGGCATTCCGACATCCAGCCGCAGTCATGGCACAGCAGTGTCGGCGCGAAGCCGCGGCGGTTGAGAAACACCAGCACTTGCTGGCCCGCAGCCAAGGTCTGGCCAATGGCTTGTTGCATCGGGCCGGAAATACCGCTGTCCAGCGGGCGACTTTTTACGTCCAGGCGCAGGAAACGCGGCTGTTTGGCCCCGCCTGCACGTTCATTCAGGCGCAGCAGGCCATAACGACCGGTGTAGGCGTTATGCAGGCTTTCGAGGGACGGCGTGGCAGAGCCGAGCACAATCGGGATGTTTTCCTGACGGGCGCGCACCAGCGCCAGGTCGCGGGCGTGGTAGCGCAAACCTTCTTGCTGTTTATAAGAGCCGTCGTGCTCTTCGTCGATGATGATCAGCCCCGGGTTCTTCATCGGGGTAAACAGTGCCGAGCGGGTGCCAATAATAATGTCGGCTTCGCCGTCGCGCGCCGCCAGCCAGCTTTCCAGTCGCTCACGGTCATTGACCGCTGAGTGCACCAGCGCGATGCGCGCATTGAAACGCTGCTCGAAGCGGGCCAGGGTTTGCGGCCCCAGGTTGATCTCTGGGATCAATACCAATGCCTGTTTGCCGGCTTCGAGGGTTTCGCGGATCAGTTGCAAATACACTTCGGTCTTGCCGCTGCCCGTCACCCCGGCCAGCAAAAAAGCATGAAAGCTGTCGAACCCGGCGCGAATCGCTTCGCGGGCAGCGCGTTGTTCATCGTTGAGTGGCAGTTCAGGCTGGGCCAACCAGTGTTCATGCCGTGCGCTTGGCGCGTGGCGACGAATTTCGACGGTCACCAGTTCTTTGGCCAGCAGCAGGTCGAGGCTGTCTTTGTTCAGCTTTAACTTGCTCAGTAACTGATGGGCCACGCCATGCGGGTGCTGGGCGAGTGTGGCCAAGGCTTCACGCTGGCGCGGAGCACGGGCGATGCGCGGATCATCCGGCTTGGCGCCGTGGGCGATCTGCCAAAAGCGTTCCTGACGGGTTTCGGCCAGTTCGCCCTGGCGCAGCAGCACGGGCAACGCCCAACTCAACGTGTCGCCCAGGCTGTGCTGGTAGTACTGCGACGTCCACAGGCACAGCTTGAACAGCGACGCGGGCAGTGGCGGTGTGGCGTCAAGCAAGGCGATGGCGGGTTTAAGCTTGTCCGCCGGGACCTCGCTGTGATCGACCACCTCGACCAGGATGCCGATCATCTCGCGCCGCCCGAACGGCACCCGCAAGCGCATGCCTGGCTGTAATTGATTGCGCAACACGCCCGCAGGCGCTCGGTAATCAAACAGGCGGCGCAAGGGTGAAGGCAGGGCAAGGCGCAAAATGGCGTCGGGCACGCGGGGCTCTCATGTGATGGACGGTCAATATGGCCGGGAGCCTAGCAGACAACGCGCCCGGAAGCAGGCCTGAGGCAGTTCAAACGCCTGGATCTGGATGAAGAAAGACCCGACTCCCGGTGCTTGCGTCTGTTTAAAGGTCTGGTATCATTCCCGCCCTAATTTACGTGCGGTATTCAACAATGGTGTTGAGTGGCGGCACGCTAGCCTGAGGAATACCCCATGAAAGCCGATATCCATCCAGCGTACGAAGTCATCCAAGTAACTTGCAGCTGCGGCAACAAGTTCGAAACTCGTTCGAACCTGTGCAAGCCACTGGGTACTGACGTATGCAACGAGTGCCACCCGTTCTACACCGGTAAGCAAAAAACTCTGGACATTGGCGGTCGTGTTGATCGCTTCAAGACTCGTTTTGGTGCTTTCGGCGCTAAAGCAGCTCCAGCAGCAGCAGAAGCAGAAAAAGCAGCCGAGTAAGGCTGATGACTTTGGACAGCCTTTCTGGTCTGGCCGGGTTAATGAAAAAGGCGTCCCTCGCGGGCGCCTTTTTTGTACCTGCGATTTGGTTTTCGGCCGCTCAGGCCCAAGAGCTGTGCCCGGCGCCGCGCGCGGTGACTTACGCACAGGTTGAGCGGGTGGTCGATGGTGATTCGCTGCGCCTTAAAGATGGCCGCAGCGTGCGCTTGATCGGCCTCAATGCTCCCGAGACCGGTAAAAAGGGTCGTTCCGACGAGCCGTTTGCCGATGCAGCGCGCAAACGCCTGCAAAGCCTGGTATCGCAGAGCGACGGGCGTGTCGGTTTATTGCCGGGCAAGCAGCCTCAAGACCGTTATGGCCGCACGCTGGCCCATGTCTTTGGCGCCAATGGCAGCAACTTCGAAGCGCAGTTGCTGGCCGATGGCTTGGGGTTTCAAGTCGCGCTGGCGCCTAACGTTGAAATGCTCGACTGCCAGCAAGCGGCTGAGCGTGGCGCTCGTGTGGCCAAACGGGGTGTGTGGCGACAATCGCCGGTGCAGGCGCCGTCGCAAATCAGTCGTTCGGGCTTCGCACTGGTCGGCGGCACAGTCAGCAAGGTTCAGCGCAATCGCGGCGGGCTCTGGATCGATCTAGAGGGCGGCTTAGTGGTGCGCATCGCTCCAGATCAATTGGGCAATTTCGAGCAAGAAAACCTCTCAAACCTTCGTGGTAGAGAGGTTGAAGTGCGGGGTTGGGTGCTGGATCGCGCACAGCGCGGCGGCCTGAAAACGGGGCAGGCTCGCTGGATGTTGTCATTGACGCATCCCGGAATGCTGAAAGTGGCTGAGCATTAAAAATTGTAGACAATTTTAAATGCAGATTGTGGACACTCAGCCCTTGCAGGGCGCGGCTCTTGGCCCAAAGTCGTAGGGTAAAGCCCTTGACACTGCTGACTGGGCAGTCTTGTCGGGACTTTGCGACACGCGTATGCTCGGCGATCCGTCGTCCAACAGAAAAAAAGCGGAATGCCCATATGTCTGATTTGAAAACCGCCGCTCTCGAATATCATGCCCAGCCCCGTCCAGGGAAACTGAGTGTCGAGCTCACCAAACCTACCGCTACGGCCCGCGATCTAGCGCTGGCTTACAGCCCGGGTGTAGCCGAACCAGTACGCGAAATCGCCCGCGATCCTGAACTGGCCTACAAATACACTGGCAAGGGCAACCTGGTCGCCGTAATTTCTGACGGCACCGCAATTCTGGGCCTGGGTAACCTCGGCCCATTGGCTTCCAAGCCTGTTATGGAAGGCAAAGGCGTACTGTTCAAGCGCTTTGCCGGTGTTGATGTGTTCGACATCGAAGTCGACGCCGAAAGCCCGCAAGCTTTTATCGATACTGTTAAGCGCATCTCCATCACCTTCGGCGGTATCAACCTCGAAGACATCAAAGCACCTGAGTGCTTTGAGATCGAACGTGCCCTGATCGAGCAGTGCGACATCCCGGTTTTCCACGATGACCAGCACGGCACCGCGATCGTTACCGCTGCCGGCATGATCAACGCACTGGAAATCGCTGGCAAAACCCTGGCTGACGCCAAGATCGTTTGCTTGGGCGCCGGCGCTGCGGCCATCTCCTGCATGAAACTGCTGGTGAGCATGGGCGCAACCATCGAAAACATCTTCATGGTTGACCGTACCGGTGTGATCCACTCCGGCCGTGATGACCTGAACCAGTACAAAGCTGTGTTCGCTCACGCCACTGAAAAACGCAGCCTGGCTGATGCCCTGCACGGTGCTGACGTGTTCGTTGGCCTGTCGGGCCCGAACCTGCTGAGCGCTGAAGGCCTGAAGTCCATGGCAGCGAACCCGATTGTGTTCGCGTGCTCCAACCCGGACCCGGAAATCTCCCCGGAACTGGCTCACGCCACCCGTGATGACGTGATCATGGCCACTGGCCGTTCGGACTACCCGAACCAGGTCAACAACGTACTGGGCTTCCCGTTCATCTTCCGTGGTGCTTTGGACGTTCGCGCCAAGCGCATCAACGAAGAAATGAAAATCGCAGCGGCCAACGCACTGCGTGAACTGGCCAAACTGCCAGTGCCGCAAGACGTGTGCGACGCCTATGGCGGCATCAAGCTGGAGTTCGGTCGTGAGTACATCATCCCGAAACCAATGGATTCGCGCCTGATCACCCTGATCTCCGATGCGGTGGCTAAAGCCGCTATCGAGACTGGCGTGGCAACCCTGCCGTACCCGAAAAACTACCCGCTGAAAAGCGTGGATGACGTGTTCAACGGCTAAGCCGCGATAGCGTCAAACCAAAAGCCCCGGCTCGAAAGAGTCGGGGCTTTTTGCTTTTTGGTGTCTTTGCCTGTCTTGTGTTTGGTCTTCTTCTGGTTTTATTTTGGGAACCGTCCTACATCCAGCATTGCAGCGATCCGTTAGCGTCAGCCCTCTCTTTTTTGACCCTCCTATGACGCACATGGATACGCACTCTCTCTCTATTGCGCGCGCGCGCACCTGTTTTCAACTGGTCGATGAGCAGGGGGTCGGTGAGCCTTTTGCCGGGCTGGCTTACGAGGTTGTAAATAGCGAAGGGGGGCTCACTCCCGGTTATCTGGATGCCACCGGCTGTGGTGCGATTGGCGGCCCTTTTAGCGGGCCTGTTGTTGTGCGGTTTACCCGATTGCAGGGTGCTCTGCACATCACAGAGCTTCAGTTCAGGGCTGAACACACCCGATATGCCAATAAAGACGGGGCCCGGACGCGTCACAATCCAACTAAAAAAAGCGTGGACACGGACTATTACCAAATTGAAGTCCGACACTTGGTCGAGCATGTTTCGCACTTGCCGCCTGTGGTCGAATGCCGCTATCCGCTTGAAGCTCAGGCTCAACAACGCATGCAGACAGGTGGCCAGTTCGGGGTGTGCCTGGCCGTGGGTCGGTGCACGGTGCTTCAGGTTCGGCCTTTACGGGCACTGAGCCCCATGCTCTGCGCCGCTGCACCGTTGTCTGCACTCAATCGGTACCAAATGGCATTGATGGCCGCGGCGGGTGATTGCCCTTTTGCGCACACGCCAGGCAGCACTGCTCTTGGGGCCTATCGGCCGCTATACGAAGACGTGGCGTACTCGAAGCGTTTGCAGGTCGCGCCGGTGTCGACAGCTCAGATCCTGATCGCTCATAACGATGACGTGTTATTGATCGCCGTTCGCGGCCCGCGCCTGGCGGCAGACTTCATGCGCGACACCGATATGCATCAAGTGCCTTTTGCAGAAGGCGAGGGTTGCGTGCATCACGGTTTTTACGAGGCGGCGAGGCACGTTTATGAGTGCGTGGGCGCCTATCTGGATACATTCTGCGTCAATCAAAAAGTGCTGGTCTGCGGCCACGGGCTAAATGGGGCTGTGGCGTTGATCCTTAGCCAAATGCTGCGTATTCGTCAGCGTATTACCGACCTGCAGCTCTACACCTACGGCGCACCCCGCGCGGCAGACGCAGCCTTTGTCAAAGCGGCTGAGTCATTGATGCATTACCGGATGGTCAACCATCACGACCCGTTGCCCAGCGGGCCGAGCCGTTGGATGAATACCCGGCTGTCGACTGATGGCGCGCAGCCAATGCTTGAATTTATGCATGTGCCGCCCGAGCTTGGGGTCTTTGTCGCGGGCCTCAGTCCATTGACGGGCGAGCTTTATCAGCATCACGGCACCTTGTGCCATTTCATGCCCATTGATCGGGGCCAAGGCCAGGTCTCGCATGTAATGTGGGCGCCGACGAGCGACATCGTGACCCAGCATGCGTTGAGCCGCGCAGTGTTTGAACGGGCGCGAGAGTCGTTAATCCGCGTGGATCACTCTCATGGCATCGACAGCTACCTCGCGGATTGCCGGACTGCCCTGCGAAGTGCTCAAGAAGCGCTAGAGGTGCGGCGTTCGCTGGTCACTGAGCCAGAAGTGAGGTTTATCGATCAAGCGTTCGAAAGCATCGCCCAGCAACTGCGTGCCGAGTATCAGCGAGTCATGACATGGCCCGACAAGGATACTCAGGTGCAAGAGCGCGCCATTAATGTGCTGATGCGCGAACTCTGTCGGCTCCATACAACCCGCAAGCGCTTGTGCAGTTTGCGGTTCAAAGTGCCGAGTGCAGCGGATGTTTACGGCGAGTACGCGCAACAGCCGCAGGTGCTGGCACAGAGTCTGGAGCGCTGGCTGGCGGATGATGCGAGTGTGTGCAGCGAGCCATTGGCGGTGGCGTCTGCGTCATAGGATTAATGGCCCCGGCCTAACAGCGACATCCCCCGGTAAGAGCGAGCTTAAGTGCGTTATTGAACGATCTTGTATTGAATTGCTCGCTTCCCATGAGTAATAGAGAAGCCTCCTACATTTGTTTTGATGCCTGTCCGCTAACGTCCTTCCCTTTGTCAAGGGGTGGCTTTGTTCGCAAGCGTGCCCTCAGCGTCTGAGGAGCCACGGATGTCCACTTTTGATCGCCAATCCCGCTTTAGCCTGAGCATCAGCGGTGTTGAACATGAGCTTCGCGTCTTGGCCTTCATCGGCAATGAAGCCATCAGCAAGCCCTTTGTCTTTGATGTCGAACTGGTCAGTGAACGCTCTGATCTGGACCTCGAAACCCTGCTGCATCAGCCTGCTTTTCTGGCATTTGACACGCAGGGCAACGGCATTCACGGGCATATTTCCAGTATCGGTATCAGCAGCCCCGGCAAGCGCCTGACTCACTACTGGCTGACGCTGGAACCGCAGTTGGCCTACCTGGCCTATCGCACCAATCACCGTATTTTTCAGCACCTGACCGTGCAGCAAATCATCGAAGAGATCCTGGAAGAGCACGGCATTCTCGGCAATTCCTACACCTTCAACTCACTCTCGTCTTACGCGCCACGGGAATACTGCGTGCAGTACGGCGAGTCTGATCTGCGCTTTATCCAACGTCTGTGTTTTGAAGAAGGTTTTCACTACTGCTTTCGGCATTCGCCTGACGGACATCAATTGGTATTCGGCGACAAACAGCAAGCGTTTACCTCGCTCAAGCGCCCGACGTCGTACGTGCAAGGTGCAGGCATGGTGGCGGCAGAACCCTCGATCAATCACTTTGAACTGCGTTTTAAAACCCGCACCAATCGCACGGCACGCCGTGATTACGATTTCCAAAAAGCCAGCCGTACATTAGAGGCTGATAGCCACCCGATCCTTAACGGGCGCGTATTTGAGAACTACAGCTACCCCGGCCGTTTCAGCCAGACCGCCCAAGGCCAAGAGCAAAGCCAGCGCATGCTGGAACACCATCAAGCCGGTTATCGCCAGGCAAACGGGCGCAGTGATCAGCCAACCCTGAGCAGTGGCCACTTTTTGACGATGAGCGAGCATGCCAACACTGCGCTCAACACCGGCTGGTTGCTGACGCAGGTCATCCACGAAGGCAAGCAGCCACAAGTCCTGGAAGAGCAGGGCGCCAGCCCGCAACCGGCCCCAGCAGATGGCTTTATCCAAGGCTACCGCAACACCTTTCACGCGATCCCCGAAGACGTGACCTACCGCCCGCAGGAAATCTTCGCCAAACCGCGCATTCTCGGCGGTCAAACCGCCCGCGTCACCGGGCCTGCGGGTGAAGAAATTCATTGCGATGAGTACGGCCGGGTCCGGGTCAAATTTCATTGGGACCGCAGCGGCATCGACGACGACCAAAGCAGTTGCTGGCTGCGCGTGTCGTCGAGCTGGGCGGGCGACCGCCATGGCGGCGTGGTCATCCCGCGCGTGGGCATGGAAGTCTTGGTGGTTTATCTGGACGGCGACCCGGATCAACCGGTTATCTCTGCCTGCCTGATCAACAGCCTCAACCCGGCGCCACTCGCGCTGCCTGCCAACAAAACCCAAAGCGTGTTCCGCAGCCGCAGCACCCCAGGGGGCGGTGGCTACAACGAGTTGCGCATCGAAGACCGCAAAGGCCAGGAGCAGATCTACCTCCACGCCCAGCGCGATATGGCGCAACACATCAAAAACGACAGCGTGTTGCAGGTCGATGGCAAGCGCGAAGAAACCATCACCGGTAACAGCGTGTCGGTGTTTGACGCCGAAGAACAATGTACCGTCAGCCTTGATCGCAAAGTCCAACTCAACGCCAACGACCACCTGGTGGTCGCGGTCAGCAGCCATACCCGCGTCGGGGTGGCGATGATCGCCGAAGCCGGAATGCACGTGCACCTCAAGGGCGGAGCGAGTGTGGTCATGGATGCGGGGGCCAACATCACTCTCATGGCCGGCGGGCAGCACCTGTTGATTGGCGCAGCGGGCATTTACGCCAGTTGCCCGATCCTGCTGGGCGGTGTGCCGTTGCCGGGGCTGCCAGCGGTGCCGCTGCTACCGGGAGAGTCAGAGCGCTTGCTGCCCCCTGAAGCCTTGCCCACGACCATCGCGCCGACACAACAGGCGCTAATGGCCAACGCCCACGCAGCGGGCGCTGATTTCTGCCCCGTGTGCGAGGCCTGCAAAAACGGCGTGTGCCTGCCTGAAGGAGCGTCGCAATGAGCCCTGTATTGCCACGCCAGTGGATGGATGAGCAGCGCGGCCAAGGTCGCGACGTGTGCTTGGTGCTGGACTCTCAAAACGAAACCGAAGCCTGCCAAGGTTTGCTGAATGGGCGCGCCCACGAGCGTTATCACAGCGTATACAGCCAAACCCCGGTGGCCGAACTGGCCAGCGCCGGGCCTTTTTTGATTGGGCTCGACAGCACGGATACCGAGCGCTTGGCCGAACTGCTCAACGCCCCCGAACGCAATTGGGGTTGGCTGGCCAGCCTCGCACCGGGCGATTTGCCCATGTGGCTCGAACATTGGCGTGTACGCTTTCTGGTCGGCGAACGTCCTGAGCGTGTCTTGTATCGGTTCCAGGACAACCGCGTGCTGACCCGAGCGCTGCGGCATCTGCCTGCGGACCTGCTCCCGGCCTACCTGGGGCAAGCCATCAGCGTGTGCTACTGGCAGGGCGAGCAGTGGGCTACCACTGACAACCCAGCGCCCGGCGAATACGCGCTGCCCGAGGCTGCGGCTTGGATGAGTGTGCCCGCACCGTCTCGTCACCTGGCGTCGATACATGCCCACAACGCCCGTTGGATTTTGTTAGAGAAACATTTCCCGGCCTATCATCGACTGGCCGGACAGCTCAAACCCTGCGAGTGGCTGAGCGGCAAACAGACACAGGCGCTCCAGTGGGGGTGGGTTGAAGAAGCGCAGTTAGTGTTTCTGTTGTTACACAGCTTGAAACATCCAGGTTTCGAACTGCCCAAGGCGTGGCATCCGCACCCTCATGAAACGGCAGCCTTGCATTTTGAACGCGTGAGTCAAGCGGCAGAACAGGCTTATGGCGGGGTGCAACTATGAAGTTGCTACGTGCACATCTCTTTCTATTAATTAGCGCAGTACTGCTTGTAGGGTGCTCTTTAGTTAAGTCGGATACTTTTATTTTTACTGCCGACTTACCGCCGAATTTTTATTACCGGGCTTCGGCTGTTTATGTGCCCGCCAAAGGCGAGACGTGTACGGTGCCGGGAGGTAAAAATACACACGTAGGCTTCAATCGTCATTGGCGCAAGGAGTATAAACCTGATTCAGAAATCGCCTTGTATCGCACCGTGAGCGGCTGCCCGATGGTTGTTAGTCATCTGCAACTTCAAATTTACTCTACATACGGCAATGATCGAGGGGACTTTGGCGTGGATAAAGCCACGGTTGTCATCCGTGAAGAATTACCGGCTAAATTCCAAAAAGAGTTCAGTGTTAACGATGAAAGTTATTTTCATGGGCAGTGCCAGTTTTTGTTCCGTACGTCAGGAGGAAAACGTCGGATAGTTAAAATTTTAGACTGTAAGGGTGAAGATGAAAACGGAGTGCTGGCCCGTGGTCGTCCTGTGGCTGGATATACCTTGGATCAGTTGCAAGGTAAAACGGTGAAGTTACAGATAAAACTGGTAAAAGAAGAAAAACCTTACATGGGCGATACATGGGTGAAAGTCAAAAATGGCTGGAAGCGATGCATGGGAAAAGGTTTTGAGGATCAATACGCTTTCTGTAACGGAAATTATAAAGACTTTAGTGGCTTTATGATGCCAGACGGAAAGCAATGCACTATTTATCCAGGTTGTACCGAATAAGAGGTTGTGCACATGCAGCGAATAGTTAAGCGCGTAGCCTTGTTGGCACTGAGTGTTATTGTCTCCGGGTGCTCTTTAGGCAAGTCGGATACTTTTATTTTTACTGCCGACTTACCGCCGAATTTTTATTACCGGGCTTCGGCTGTTTATGTGCCCGCAAAAGGCGAGACGTGTACGGTGCCGGGAGGTAAAAATACACACGTAGGCTTCAATCGTCATTGGCGCAAGGAGTATAAACCTGATTCAGAAATCGCCCTGTATCGCACCGTGAGCGGGTGCCCGATGGTGATTAGTAAAGTGAAGTTAGAGATTAACGCTGTCTATGGGGATGATTGGGGTGATATAGGCGGAGATAACGCAAGTGTAATGATTTATGAAGTTTTACCGGCTGACTATAAAAGAGAATTTAGTGTTGAGGGTGAAAGTGGTTTTTATGGGCAGTGCCAGTTTTTGTTTAGAACATCTGGAGGGAAGCGACGAATAGTTAAAATTCTGGATTGTAAAGGTATAGATGCCAAGGGAGTGTTAGCCCGTGGTCGCCCTGGCGTTGCCTACACGCTGGATCAGCTACCGGGTAAAACGGTTAAGTTGAAAATTAAGTTGGTTGAAGAAGAGATGCCTGCCATTAAAGATACCTGGGTCAAAGTCCCTAACGGTTGGAAGCGTTGTATGGGTGATAACTTTGAAGATCAATATGCATTCTGTTATGGCGATTATAAGCGCTTTAGTAGCTTTATGATGCCGGACGGAAAGCAGTGCACTATTTATCCGGGGTGTACAGAATAAACAAGGATCGAAAGTGAATATTAAAAATGGCGTGAAAGGTGTTGACTTGAAGGGGCGCGTGCTTTCTTGTCCTGCGATGGGTAAAACAACCAGTTTTCAATTGGTAGACGAGTTTGGTAGGGGAGAGCCATACGCGGGATTAGCGTATAAAGTTGTAGATTCAAAAGGCTTGATATATAACGGTTTTTTAGATTCAGTAGGCGTAAGTAGGGTCGTAAACCATTGTTCTGGAGCTATTGCGTTATTGCTCGATGCGGTTTACGCAGGTGAAAATAAAACGTATACGTTTTTACAGTCAAGGCCGCATTATCCACTCAAAATTACCGAACTTCAAGTCAGGGCTGAACAGACTCACTGCATCAATAAAGACGGCTCACGTAGCTCAGTAAAGCCCATCATGGACCGTGAGCAGTTTGTGTACTGTCAAGTTGAAGTCCGTCATTTGGTCGAGCATGTATCGCATTTACCGCCCGAAGTGAAAAGCCACTTCCCATTGAATGTGGCTGACCGTCGGCTGATGGGCAAGTTTGGCGTGCGCGGTGTTTGTATGTCGCCTGAATGCCATACGGTGTTGGAGGTTCGCCCCTTGCGGGCATTGCGCCCCTTGTTGTCGACGGGGTCAGAATTCTGCGCACTCAACCTGTACCAGTTGGCTTTAATGGCCACGCTGAGCTATTGCCCATTTGGGCAAGCGCCCGATGAGCAGCCCGTGACCACCCCCGGCGTCAGCTTTAAACAAGTGCCGAGCATGGGCAATTGGTTTGGCGACAAACTCGCAACCTTTACAGAAACGTGGCAAGTAAACCCCGAGCAAACCCAAGCGTATTACCCGTTGTATGAGGATGTACCTTACTCAAAGCGCTTGGAAATTGTGCCGTTTGATCCTGTTCTCTACCCGGCCAATGATCCTTCTCTGGGACTGGATCAGGAAAACCCAGCCAATATTCATTTTCTTGACGATACCAAGGAAGGCGTGGAGGGCACTGACACCCAAGCTTTTGTGACGCACAACGATGAGGTCATTCTGATTGCTGTACGGGGTACCAGCGCGGGGGCGGATTTCTTGCGCGACGTGGACGCACTCCAGGTGCCTTTTGTGGAAGGTGAAGGCCAGGTGCATCGAGGTTTTTATGAAGCGGCGCAAGTGGTCGCGGCCTTCGCTTCCAAGTACCTCGATAAATTCTATTCCGGGCAAAAGGTACTGGTCTGTGGCCACAGCTTGGGTGGCGCGATTGCGCTGATTCTTTCGCAAATGCTGCGTTGCAGGAAGGGGTTTGATTACGACGTGCTGCTCTACACCTACGGCGCCCCGCGCGCGGCGGACACGACCTTTGTCAACGCTGCCGAGTCACTGGTGCATCACCGCACGGTCAACCATAACGACCCGATCCCAAGCGTGCCGGCAACCTGGATGAACACCAAGACCGCCGTGTATGGCTCAGGCGTGGTGCTTACCTTTGTCAATGTGCCCGTTGGGCTTTCTGTGTTTGCCACTGGGTTGGCCAATTTAACCGGGGAGCCTTATCAGCATCACGGCACGCTACGCCACTTTATGCCGGTGGAGTTTGGCCAAGGGCGGGTGTCGCACCTTTTATGGACGCCGGTGTGCGATACCGTTATTCAGCATGCCGTGAGCCGCGCTGCGCTTGGGCAGCAGGACGGTTTACCTCAGCGTGAGCACTTTGTCCGGCAGCTATTTTCCATGGGCCATCACTATATGGTGGACAGCTATATCCCCGGTTGCTGGGCCGCTTTGCGTCGCCATAAAGAAGCACTGGATGGCAATAGCTCATTGGTGACAAAGCGCGAGTTCGACTTTGTGGACGACGTGTTTGGGCACATTACTCAACAGTTGCGCGTTGAGTACCGTCAAGAGATGACGCTGCCAGACAAAAAAGTCCAAGGCCACGAGAGCAACAAGGTGCTGCTGGTACGCGAAGTCGACAAAATCACGGCGACCCGTGAGCGTTTGAAACAATTGAAGTTCAGCGTACCAAGCCCCGCAGATGTATACGGCCAATGCGCAATGCGCCCCGAACAATTGGCTCACAGCCTGCAGCGTTGGCTTGCGCATGCCGAAAACACCCGGCCCGAGCAGCTGGCGATGGCACCGCAAGCATTAGAGGTGCGTGTACGTATTGCTTCGCTGGATGATCCCCTGACTGATCACGTTGTAGGGGCGTGCTACACCGGGGATATTTTGGATTTAGGTTAGCCGCAAGCCACACGCGTAAAACCGCCTGTAACTTGCAGCTAACCCTCTTGCCGCTCTCTTCGTCAGAAGAGATCTATTGGCGCGCTATCTTCTGCGGGCAGCGGGCTGCCCGGTGCAGGGTTGTTGCCCAGTTCACTGTTGGTCGGCGGGGTGTCTTCGCTTTTGAACAGTTCAAAGTAGGCGCCCGGTGTGCCTGGCGAGGCAATGCGCCCGCTGGCAGGGTCGATGCGCAGGCTGAGGATGCCTTCGGGTTCGGCCTGGCTGTGTGCAGGCTTGCCTTTGAGCGCGCCGCCCATGTAGCTCATCCAGATTGGCAAGGCCACGGTGCCGCCGTATTCGCGACGCCCGAGGCTTTCGGGTTGGTCGAAACCGGTCCACACGGTGGTCACATAATCGGCGTTGTAACCGGAGAACCACGCATCTTTGGATTCGTTGGTGGTACCGGTTTTGCCCGACAGATCAGTGCGGCCCAGCGCCAGGGCGCGGCGGCCGGTGCCGAGTTTGATCACGTCTTGCAACATGCTGGTGAGGATGTAGGTGGTGCGCCCGTCAACGATGCGCTCGGCGACCGCCTGGGTTTCGGTGGTCGGCAGGCCGGGTGCGGCGTTGATGGTGTCGATGGTCAGCGCTGCGGCCTCTGGAGGCGCGTCTTTGCTGGCGTTTTTCGGCACGCTTGGCGGATTGGCCACGAACAGGGTCTCGCCGTTGCGGCTTTCGATTTTGTCGATCAGGTACGGCGTGATTTTGTAACCGCCGTTGGCAAAGGTGCTCCAGCCGGTGGCGATTTCCATTGGGGTCAGAGTGGCAGTCCCCAAGGCCAGCGACAGGTTGCGCGGCAGGTCCTGCTTGTTAAAGCCGAACTTGCTGATGTAGTCGATGGTGCGGTCAACGCCCAGGCTTTGCAGCACGCGGATCGAGACCAGGTTGCGCGACTTGTATAGCGCCTCACGCAGGCGAATCGGGCCGAGGAAGGTGTTGGTGTCGTTTTTCGGGCGCCAGACTTTGTCCAGGTACTCGTCGACAAACACGATCGGGGCGTCGTTCACCAGCGTGGCGGCGGTGTAGCCGTTGTCCAGTGCTGCGCTGTAGATGAACGGCTTGAAGCTGGAGCCAGGTTGGCGCTTGGCCTGCATCGCCCGGTTGTAGTTGCTTTGCTCGAAGGCGAAACCCCCGACCAGTGCGCGAATGGCGCCGTTGTCCGGGGCAAGCGATACCAGCGCACCTTGCACGTTTGGCACTTGGCTGAACTTGAGCGCGCCGTCAGCTTGCGGCTGCACGCGAATCAAATCGCCCACTTGCGCCACGTCTGAAGGCTGCTTGGGCATCGGGCCCATGCTGTTGGTGTTCAGGAACTTGCGGGCCCATTTCATGCTGTCCCACGGGACGTGGGCTGCGCCATTACGGGTCAGCACTTGCAGGCCGTCTTTGTCGACCTGGGTCACGATGGCAGGCTCAAGCCCGCTGATCGGCCGTTGTTTGGCAAGTTCTTGGGTCCAGACTGCCTGGGTTTTACCCGCAAAGCGCGATTCTGGGCCGCGATAGCCGTGGCGCTGGTCGTAGGTCATCAGGCCGTCTTCAACCGACTTGTTGGCCAACGCTTGCAGGTCGCTCGGCACAGTCGTGGTCACCCGATAACCTTCGGTGTACGCCTCGCTGCCATAACGGCCGACCATTTCGGCGCGGGCCATTTCGGCGATGTAAGGGGCGTTCACTTCCGGACTTTGCACGTGATAGCTGGCGTTGACCGGCTCGGCAATGGCGGCTTCGTAGCTGGCCTGATCGATTTTGCCCAGCTTGTACATGCGGCCCAGGATCCAGTCGCGGCGTTCTTTGCTGCGCACCGGGTTGGCCAGCGGGTTAAAGCGCGAAGGGGCTTTCGGCAGGCCGGCAATCATTGCCATCTGCGCCAGGCTCAGGTCACGGATCGATTTGCCGTAGTAAACCTGCGCCGCGGACTCGATGCCGTAAGCGCGGTTGCCGAGGTAAATCTTGTTCACGTACAGCTCAAGGATTTCGTCCTTGGTCAGCTCGCGTTCAATTTCCAGGGCCAACAGGATTTCGTTGGTTTTGCGGGAAAAGCTCCGCTCACTGGTCAGGAAATAGTTCTTCGCCACCTGCATCGTGATGGTGCTGCCACCCGATTGTATGTGTCCGCTTTTTACCAACTGGGTCGCGGCACGCATCAGGCTGCTGGGGTCGACCCCGTAATGATTGGCGAAGTTGTCATCCTCTGCCGAGAGCAAAGCATTGATGAAATTGGGTGGAATGTCGGCGAACTTGATCGGAGAACGGCGCATTTCGCCAAACTCTGCAATCAATTTGCCGTCGCTGGTGTAGACCCGCAAAGGAATCTGCAACTGGATGCTTCTCAGCGACTCTACGGACGGCAAGCCAGGACTAAGATAGAGATACGCGCCGCTAAGCACGAGCAAGAGCCCGCAGAACACGGCAACGAAAGACCACCCGAAAAACTTCAGCAGACGAATCAAGGCTTTTGGATTTCCAGATTAAGAAATGGGTGTGCACGTCAGGGTAGTGCGCAGTTATGCGGGGTCGACGGTGCGGAAAAAAACGCCCGGCATTATAAGCATTTTTCAGCTGCAAGCGTCAGGGACCGCATGTCAGAACGGGTTATGAACGGATCTCATTATTTACCCTCCGTAAGTCACGGATTGCATTAGGGAAAACCACAGTGTTCGGATATTTTCGCAACGCCCGCCAGCGGTATTTGGGTGTCGACATCGGTTTACACGCGGTAAAAGTCGTCGAGTTGAGCCGTTCGCGCGGCACCTTCCAACTGGAGAGATATGGCATTGAGCCATTAGCTGCCGTGCTCATGGACGATCTGACCCGTGTCGATCCGAAAAGTGCCGCGCAGGCATTGGTAAAAGTGCTGGGCGCGGCTTCGGTGGTGGCACGTAATACGGTGGTGGCAGTCCCTGACACGCAGGTCATCTGTAAAAATCTTGAGTTGGATGCTGGCCTGAGTGAAGACGACCTGGAGCTTTACGTTCGCCTTGAGGCTGAGCAATACATTCCGTATGCACTGGATGAGGTCGCGCTGGATTTCGAGGTCATGGGCTGTGTCGAGAACAACCCTGAACGGTTGAACGTGCTGCTGGTGACGTGTCGTCAGCAGACGCTTGACTGGTACGAGGCGGTTTTGAGCCTCGCCGGGCTCAAGGCGCGGGTGATTGCTGTGCAAGCTCATGCTGTGGCCCGGGCGGTTGAGGCGTTAACGCCTTATGCGACAGGTTTGCAGGCGCCGGGGGCGGTGGCAGTGGTCGATTTTGCCCCCCATACGACGCTATTGAGCGTTGTGCAGCAGGGGCAGGTGCTTTATTCCCGAGAATTGCTGTTTGGTTGCGATGCGCTTGAGGATGAAGCATTCAACAGCATTGCGCTGCAACACATCAGACGCGGCCTTGAGCCGTTTGTCGAACCCCTTGCATCGCTCGTGCTGTCTGGCTCGGCGGCGTCACGCAGCGGCTTGAGTGAGTGGCTGGAGGCTCAACTTGGCGTGCATACGCAGGTCGCCAATCCGTTTGCGCTCATGAGTATTAATCCTTTGCTAACACCTCAAACCTTGCTTTGCGATGCTCCTATGTTGTTGACTGCCTGCGGTCTGGCCTTAAGGGGGTTTGATTAATGGCAAGAATCAACTTACTGCCGTGGCGCGCATTGTTGCGAGAAAAACGACGTAAGCGTTTTGTGATCGTATTGCTCGCGCTGTCAGCGATGGCAGTCGGTGGATTGTTTGTGATTGACCACTTTATTGACCGGGCGGTGGAGCGCCAGTTGGCGCGCAATGATTTGATCAGAAGTGCCATGGTGCAACTGGATGGTCGTGCTGAGCAGATCGATCAGTTGAAAGTGCGTCGAGAGCAGTTGCTCGAACGCATGCAGACCATAGAGACGCTTCAGGGCAATCGGTCTGACAGCGGAATCATTTTGGAGCAACTGGCGCGCAGCCTGCCCCAAGGCGTGTATTTCACTGATGTGAAAATGACTGACCAGACGCTCGTGATCACGGGGGTGGCTCAGTCCAATAAGCTTGTCGCGGAGCTGATGCGCAACCTCGATGCCTCGCACTGGCTCGAAACGCCCGTGCTGATTGACGTGCAAGCGGGGCCTGTCCATGCAGAGGGGCCGGAACGGTTATTTGAAATGACCGTGCGCCAAACCCGACATGTGCACAGCGGCGGCCAACTGTGAGCGCGGTCCAATGGCTGGCACGTTTGGGCCAATTCGAGCTGCGGGACCTGGACTTCGAGCGTGTGGGCTGGTGGTCGCTCAGATTTAAAACCCTGGTGGCGCTGCTCTTGGTGGGCGTGCTGCTGATCGTGGGTTATGGGTTGCAACTGCAATCACCGGTCAACCAGCTTGCCCAACAGCGCGAAGTCGAAGTCGCGCTGAAAACCGAATTTGCTACTAAAGCCGCCCAGGCAGCAGGTCTGGAAGCTTGGCTGATGCATCTGAGCGAGCTTGAAACGGCATTCAGTGATGTGTTGAAGCAACTGCCCGGTCAGGCTGAAGTGCCCGGCCTGCTGGATGAGGTGTCCCGTATTGGCCTGACCAGCGGCTTGTTGATCGAGCACATTCAGTGGTCGCCCGAGGTGCTTCAGCCGTTTTATGCCGAATTACCCTTAAAGATGGTGCTGGTCGGCGGTTATCACGAACTCGGACTTTTCGTCAGTAGCCTGGCGAGCCTGCCGCGCATCGTTACCCTGCACGACTTCGCCCTTGCGCCGCTCAATGAAACGGGTGACGGCCAACTGCGCATGACACTGTTGGCCAAGACCTACCGCACCCACGATCAAGGATTGATCCCATGAGTGTTGTCTTTCGGCTGTTTAGTCTTGGATTGATGGCAGCGCTGGCGGGCTGCGATGACGCGCAAAGCACTGCGCAATTGCACGCGTATTTGCAGGCGGCCCCGCAAAGCACGCCAGCCTTTATCGCGCCTGTTCCCAGCGTTGAGCCTGCCCGTGCGGTCGCTTATGAAGCGAGCGCGTTGCGCAGCCCTTTTCAGGTCGTGCGCGAAGGTGGCTCGGGCAGTTGGCAGGTCAGCCTTCTGGTGGCTGATGAGCTGGACATCGACCGGTCCCGGCAGTTTCTGGAGGGGCTGGATCTTGAGCAGTTCGAGATGGTCGGTACGTTTTCCAATGACCAGGGGGCCAGCGCCTTGCTGCGTGCTGACGGGATTGTCCATCGCTTGAAAGTCGGCGATTACCTGGGGCGCAATAACGGTCAGGTGGCCTTTATTGACCCCGCGCACGTTGAAGTGTTTGAAGTGATTTCAGATGGTCAGGGCGGTTGGCTGGAGCGCTCCCTGAGCATCCCTTTGAAACAGCAGTCTTAACGGATATACACCATGAAAAGGATTTTCCCGGTCTGCGGACTGGCGCTATGGAGTGCGCTGAATTCGCTGTCGGTGCTGGCTGTGGTCCAGCATTCGGCCCTTGTAAACCCAACCATTAGCGCGCCGAACCCGGTGTATACCGGGGAGAAAGTGTCGCTGAACTTCCAAGCCATTGAAGTGCGCACGGTGCTTCAGTTATTGGCAGATTTCACCCAATTTAACCTGGTGGTCAGCGACGCCGTGCAAGGCAGTATTACCCTCAACTTGCAGGATGTGCCGTGGGATCAGGCGCTGGACCTGGTGCTTAAAAGCAAAGACCTCGGCAAGCGTCTCGAAGGCAATGTGCTGCTGATTGCCCCGTCTGAAGAATTAGCCGCCCGAGAGCGATATGAATTGGAGGCGCGCAATCAATTGGCTGAACTGGCTCCTTTGCGGCGCGAGCTGGTGCAAGTCAATTACGCCAAAGCGGCAGACATCGCTAAGTTGTTCCAGTCCGTGACTGACGGCCAGACCAGCGAGGACGCGCGTGGCTCGATCACTGTCGACGAGCGCACCAACAACATCATCGCGTTCCAGTCTGGCGCGCAGCTGGACGAGTTGCGGCGCATCGTGGCGCAACTGGATGTGCCGGTACGTCAGGTGATGATCGAGGCCCGCATCGTGGAAGCGGGCGTCGACTTTGAGCGCAATCTGGGCGTGCGCTGGGGCGGTTCCTTGAACAAGGGGGGCAAATGGAGCGCAGGCGGTATTACCCAGGCAACTGGGGCGGGGGGTGAGGCCGGGAATATGAGTGCGCCTTTTGTCGACATGGGGGTCAAGGGCAATACCTCGGGGTTGGGCATCGCTTTTATCTCCAACAATGTCTTGCTGGACCTGGAACTGAGCGCGATGGAAAAAACCGGCAACGGTGAAATCATCTCTCAGCCCAAAGTGGTCACCTCCGACAAAGAAACAGCCAAAATCCTTAAAGGCACCGAAATTCCCTATCAAGAGTCCAGCTCCAGCGGTGCCACGTCGGTGTCGTTCAAGGAGGCCTCGCTGTCGCTGGAGGTGACACCGCAAATCACCCCGGACAGCAGCGTCATTATGGAGGTGGTGGTTACCAAGGATGAGCCGGATTACATGAACATGGTCAATAACGTGCCGCCGATCAAAAAGAACGAGGTGCAGGCCAAGGTGCTGGTCAAGGACGGCGAAACCATCGTAATCGGCGGTGTGTTCTCAAATACTCAAAGCAAAGTGGTAGATAAAGTGCCATTTTTGGGCGATCTGCCGTATGTTGGCCGACTTTTCCGTAATGACGCTGTCCTGGAAAAAAAATCCGAGCTGCTGGTGTTCCTGACTCCGCGTATCATGAACAACCAGGCGATTGCTGTGAGTCATTGATTCTGTGCGAAATTTGATTCTTGTTGGGCCTATGGGGGCTGGTAAAAGCACCATCGGACGTTTGCTGGCCAAAGAGCTGCACCTGCCGTTCAAAGATTCCGATAAGGAAATTGAAGTGCGCACCGGTGCCAATATCCCGTGGATCTTCGATAAAGAAGGCGAACCGGGTTTTCGTGATCGCGAGGCGGCAATGATTGCCGAACTCTGCGAGGCCGATGGCGTGGTGCTGGCGACCGGTGGGGGTGCCGTGATGCGGCCGGAAAACCGCAAATCGCTGCGGGCGGGCGGGCGGGTCGTGTATTTGCATGCCTCCGTCGAGCAGCAGGTCGCCCGCACCGCGCGCGACCGCAATCGGCCTTTGCTGCGCACCGCCAACCCGGAGAAAACCCTGCGTGACCTGCTGGCCGTGCGCGATCCGCTGTATCGGGAAATCGCCGACCTAGTGGTCGAAACCGATGAGCGGCCGCCGCGAATGGTCGTTTTGGATATTCTCGAGCGTCTGGCGCAGTTGCCTCCCCGCTGACTCTATTACTTGTAGTCGCTGTCAAGGCACGAAGGCTGCGAACGGGGGCGTAGCGCCCGCAAAACCTTAGTCCTCAGTACATCTGATTGACTGTGGTGCATTATTTGCGGCTGCTGCGCACCCGTTCGCAGCCTTCGTGCCTCGTCAGCGGCTACAGGCGATTAAAGTGCGCTACGAAATGCGTTATCCTCGGCGCCGACCATGCCCGTTCAGCGGTGTGGTCATCACTTGATAATTGCGAAGCAGGGCGCCAGCGCCCTCTTTCTACGCGGGGTTTCATGCAGACACTGAAGGTTGATCTAGGCGAGCGCAGCTACCCCATTCATATTGGCGAAGGTTTGTTGGATCAGCCGGAGTTGCTGGCCCCGCATATCGCCGGTCGCCAAGTGGCGATTGTGACCAATGAAACCGTCGCGCCACTCTATCTAGAGCGTCTGACCCGCAGCCTTGCGCAGTTCTCAGTGGTGCCGATCATCCTGCCGGACGGTGAATCGTTCAAAAACTGGGAAACCCTGCAACTGATTTTCGATGGCCTGCTCACTGCTCGCCACGATCGCCGTACTACCGTGGTCGCCCTGGGCGGCGGCGTGGTGGGGGACATGGCCGGTTTTGCAGCCGCCTGCTACCAGCGCGGTGTTGATTTTATTCAGGTGCCCACCACCTTGCTGTCCCAGGTGGACTCGTCGGTGGGCGGCAAAACCGGGATCAACCACCCGCTGGGTAAAAACATGGTCGGCGCGTTTTATCAGCCCAATCTGGTGCTGATTGATACCCAGACGCTCAATACCTTGCCTGCGCGTGAGTTGTCGGCAGGCCTGGCCGAAGTCATCAAATACGGGCTGATCTGCGATGAGCCGTTCCTGACCTGGCTTGAAGACAACATGGACGCCCTGCGCAGCCTTGACCAAGTAGCCCTGACGGCTGCGATTCATCGTTCATGCGAGGCCAAGGCCGAAGTAGTGGGCGCTGACGAGCGTGAGTCGGGCGTACGCGCCACACTCAATCTCGGCCATACTTTCGGTCATGCCATCGAAACCCATATGGGTTATGGCGTGTGGCTGCACGGCGAAGCGGTGGCAACGGGCACCGTGATGGCACTGGAGATGTCCGCACGTCTGGGCTGGATCAGCGAGGCTGAGCGTGACCGCGGGATCCGACTGTTCCAGCGCGCCGGCTTGCCGGTGGTGCCGCCTGTCGAGATGACCGAAGCCGATTTCATGCAACACATGGCAGTTGATAAAAAAGTGATCGACGGTCGTATGCGCCTGGTGCTGTTGCGTCGCATCGGTGAAGCCACAGTGACTGACGATTATCCACAAGAGGTTCTACAAGCCACGCTGGGTGCGGATTACCGCGCACTGGCTCAGCTTAAAGGTTAATAAGATCGCGATGACTAGTTTGCATGCCGACGAGGCGTTCCTCGGTCACTTCCAGCTCAATCACGACCCCTTCGCCCCTCGGGTGCCGGGCTTCAAGTTTTTCCCTGCGCAACGCAAACCGGTGCTGGGGCAGTTGCATCACCTTGCCCGTTACAGTCAGTTGTTGTTGGTGGTGACTGGCCCTGAGGGCAGTGGCAAGACCTTGTTGCGCCAGGCGTTGGTCGCGAGCACCAACAAGCAGTCGGTGCAGAGTGTGGTGGTATCGGCACGCGGTGCGGGCGATGCGGCGGGTATCTTGCGCCAGGTGGCGCAAACCCTGAACGTGGCACGGCCAGAAGTCGACGCGATTCTCAAGCAAGTGGTGCAATTGGCGCTCACCGGGCAAGAAGTCTACTTGCTGGTCGATGATGCCGAGCAACTCGACGAATCCGCTCTTGAAGCGCTGCTGGGGCTGGCGGCGGGTACGCCGGAAGGCCGCCCGCACGTATTCCTGTTCGGTGAGCCGTCAATGATTGCCGGGCTTGAACAGCTAAGCGCTGATGAAGAGCGCTTTCACGTGATCGAATTGCAGCCGTACACCGAAGAGGAAACCCGCGAGTATCTGGCTCAGCGCCTTGAAGGTGCAGGGCGCGGAATCGAACTCTTTAGCGCGCAGCAGATCTCAGATATACACGAGAGCTCCGAAGGCTGGCCTGGCATCATCAATCAGGTCGCCCGCGATGCAATGATCGAAGCCATGATTGCTAGCCGTTCAGCGGTCAAGCGTCCAAGTATGGGGTTCAAGATGCCGAAGAAACACGTATTGGCCATTGGTGCAGTAGTGGTAGTGGCTGTCGCCGCGGCCATTTTGATTCCAGGCCGCAGCAAGGCGCCAACCGCGCCGACAGCTGAACAAGGGCAATTACCGTTGGGTCAGGCTACGCCGAAGGTGGGTGCCAACCCGTCGATAGATTTCGCCGGATCTTCACAGCCAATGCCGCTGCCGCTGGTGGGCCAGTCGCAACCTGTGATGCGCGGGCCGCTGGCTGAAGAGGCAGGTGGCATTGCTGAAGGCGATGATGGTGCGGTGCCATCTGTCGGCGGCGTTGCTCAGCCACCCACTGTGACCACCACTGCGCCGCCGGTTGGCGTGCCAGCCGGTCCAACACCTGCGCCACGCCCAGCGCCAGCCGTTGCAGCCGCTAAACCTGCACCCGCGCCGGTTGCCAAGCCGGCTCCAGCCCCTGCGCCCAAGCCTGTGATCAAAGCGGCCGAGAAACCCGCCGAGAAGCCGGTCACTGTGGCCAAGGCCGCACCGGGTGGTAGCTGGTACGCCAGCCAGCCTGCCAGCAACTACGTGGTGCAGATCGTCGGCACCAGCTCCGAGGCGTCCGCTCAAAACGTGGCCAAAGAACTGGGCGGCGAAGCCCGTTACTTCAAGAAAACCTTGAATGGCAAGCCGCTGTACGTCGTCACTTATGGCAACTTCCCAAGCCATGCCGCAGCCACTGCGGCAATCAAGAACTTGCCAGCGAAGACTCAGGCTGGTAAACCTTGGCCTCGCACTGTCGCCAGCGTCCAACAAGAACTGGCAGCAGCTCGCTGATGCCCCGGCGGCCTTACCCAGGCCGCCGTTCTGACACATCAAAAATACTCGCACGAGCATGCGGCTTTTTAGCCGCGTGCTTTGTGGTGTCTGCGCCGTGTGGCGGTCAACATCAAAAATGTTTTGACTAGCACGAGCAATCGCTTTAAACCTTCATTAATGCGACATAAATTTACGGCCAGTCGCCGCTTAATTTGTGAGCCTCTGTGTCGGTGTGTAGAATGACCACCCTTTTGCTCCTGCCAAGCTGGCGTACGTTCAGCGCGGGAAGCAAGTGGTTGAATTAAAAGAAATTTGCCCTTTTTTGGGGCAGCCTGGTGAGAAAGTGTCTATGAAAGCAGGTCTGTACCACCCCGATGAATTCAAGGATAACTGTGGTTTCGGCCTGATTGCCCATATGCAGGGCGAACCCAGTCATACCCTATTGCAAACCGCCATTGAGGCCCTGACCTGCATGACCCACCGCGGTGGGATCAACGCAGACGGCAAGACCGGTGACGGTTGTGGCCTGCTGATTCAAAAGCCTGATCTGTTCTTGCGTGCAACCGCCAAAGAACACTTCGGCACCGATTTGCCTAAGCAATACGCGGTCGGCATGGTGTTTTTCAACCAGGACCCGATCAAGGCCGAAGCAGCCCGTACCCACATGAACCGCGAAATCCTCGCGGCGGGTCTGCAATTGGTCGGCTGGCGCAAAGTGCCGATTGATACCAGCGTGCTGGGTCGTCTGGCGCTGGAGCGTCTGCCGCAAATCGAACAAGTGTTCATCGCAGGTGAAGGCCTGAGCGATCAGGACATGGCGATCAAGCTGTTCAGCGCCCGTCGCCGCTCGTCGGTAGCCAACGCGGCCGACACGGATCACTACATCTGCAGCTTTTCTCACAAGACCATCATTTATAAAGGCCTGATGATGCCGGCGGACCTCACCGCCTTCTATCCAGACCTGAGCGATGAGCGCCTGCAAACCGCGATCTGCGTGTTCCACCAGCGCTTCTCCACCAACACCCTGCCGAAATGGCCGCTGGCTCAGCCATTCCGCTTTCTTGCCCACAACGGCGAGATCAACACCATTACCGGCAACCGCAACTGGGCACTGGCCCGTCGCACCAAGTTTGCCAATGACCTGATCGGCGACCTCGATGAGCTCGGCCCGCTGGTTAACCGCGTGGGTTCTGACTCCTCCAGCATGGACAACATGCTGGAGTTGATGGTCACCGGCGGCATCGACCTGTTCCGTGGCGTGCGCATGCTGATTCCACCTGCGTGGCAGAACGTTGAAACCATGGACCCCGATCTGCGGGCGTTCTATGAGTACAACTCCATGCACATGGAGCCGTGGGACGGCCCGGCGGGCGTGGTCATGACCGACGGTCGTTACGCGGTCTGCCTGCTCGACCGCAACGGCCTGCGCCCGGCGCGCTGGGTCACGACCACCAATGGCTACATCACCATCGCCTCTGAAATCGGCGTGTGGGATTACAAGCCTGAAGACGTAATCGCCAAAGGCCGTGTGGGCCCGGGGCAAATCCTCGCGGTCGACACGGAAACCGGCCAGGTGCTCGACACCGACTCCATCGATAATCGCTTGAAGTCGCGCCACCCTTATAAACAGTGGCTGCGCAAGAATGCCCTGCGCATTCAGGCCACCATCGAGGACAACGACCACGGTTCTGCGTTTTACGACGTCGATCAGCTCAAGCAATACATGAAGATGTACCAGGTCACGTTCGAAGAGCGCGATCAGGTGCTGCGTCCACTGGGCGAGCAGGGCTACGAAGCCGTGGGTTCGATGGGTGACGACACGCCAATGGCTGTGCTGTCCCAGCGTGTGCGCACGCCGTACGACTACTTCCGCCAGCAGTTCGCGCAGGTCACCAACCCGCCGATCGACCCGCTGCGTGAAGCCATCGTCATGTCGCTGGAAATTTGCCTCGGTGCCGAGCGCAACATCTTCCAGGAATCGCCGGAGCACGCCTCGCGCGTCATCCTCAGTTCGCCCGTGATCTCGCCTGCCAAATGGCGTTCGCTGATGAACCTCGATCTGCCGGGCTTTGAGCGTCAGATCATCGACCTCAACTACGACCAGTCGATTGGCCTTGAAGCCGCCGTGCGCAACATCGCCGATCAGGCCGAAGAAGCTGCGCGTGCTGGCCATAGCCAGATCGTGCTGACCGACCGTCATATCGCGCCGGGCAAGTTGCCGGTTCACGCTGCGCTGGCAGTCGGTGCTGTTCACCACCGCCTGACCGAAAAAGGCCTGCGTTGCGACAGCAACATCCTGGTAGAAACCGCTACGGCTCGCGACCCGCACCACTTTGCGGTCCTGATCGGTTTTGGCGCCTCGGCGGTGTACCCGTTCCTGGCCTATGAAGTGCTGGGTGACTTGATCCGCACCGGCGAAGTGCTGGGCGACCTTTACGAAGTGTTCAAAAACTACCGTAAGGGCATCACCAAGGGCCTGCTCAAGATCCTGTCGAAGATGGGCATCTCGACCATTGCCTCCTACCGCGGTGCGCAACTGTTCGAAGCCATCGGCTTGTCCGAAGAAGTGTGCAACCTGAGCTTCCGTGGTGTGCCAAGCCGCATCAAGGGCGCGCGTTTTGTCGACCTCGAAGCCGAGCAAAAGCTGCTGGCAGCCGAAGCCTGGAGCCCGCGCAAGGCCATTCAGCAAGGCGGCCTGCTCAAGTACGTGCACGGCGGCGAATACCACGCCTACAACCCGGACGTGGTCGCGACCCTGCAAGCGGCTGTGCAGCAGGGCGACTACAGCAAGTTCAAGGAATACACCGCGCTGGTCGACAAACGCCCGGTGTCGATGATCCGCGACTTGTTTCAGGTCAAAACCCTCGACACGCCATTGGCCATCGACGACATCGAACCGCTGGACTCGATCCTCAAGCGCTTTGACTCGGCCGGTATCTCGCTCGGCGCCCTGTCGCCAGAAGCGCACGAAGCCCTGGCCGAAGCCATGAACCGTTTGGGCGCCCGCTCCAACTCCGGTGAAGGTGGCGAAGACCCAGCGCGTTACGGCACTATCAAAAGCTCGAAAATCAAACAAGTGGCGACTGGCCGTTTCGGTGTGACCCCCGAATACCTGGTCAACGCCGAAGTGTTGCAAATCAAGGTTGCCCAAGGCGCCAAGCCGGGCGAGGGCGGACAACTGCCAGGCGGCAAGGTCAACGGTCTGATCGCCAAACTGCGTTACGCCGTACCCGGCGTGACCCTGATTTCGCCACCGCCGCACCACGACATCTACTCCATCGAAGACTTGTCGCAGCTGATTTTTGACCTCAAGCAGGTCAACCCTAAAGCGCTGGTCTCGGTCAAATTGGTGGCGGAAGCGGGCGTTGGCACCATCGCCGCTGGCGTGGCCAAGGCGTATGCCGACCTGATCACCATCTCCGGTTATGACGGCGGCACCGGCGCATCGCCCCTGACTTCGATCAAATACGCGGGCGCGCCGTGGGAGCTGGGTCTGGCTGAAACCCACCAGACCCTGCGCGGCAATGACCTGCGTGGCAAAGTGCGGGTGCAGACTGACGGCGGCCTGAAAACCGGCCTCGACGTGATCAAGGCGGCCATCCTGGGTGCTGAAAGCTTCGGCTTCGGCACCGCGCCAATGATCGCGCTGGGCTGCAAATACCTGCGCATTTGCCACCTCAACAACTGCGCGACCGGTGTGGCCACGCAAAACGAATCGCTGCGTAAAAACCACTACATCGGCACCGTCGACATGGTGGTCAACTTCTTCACCTACGTGGCCGAAGAAACCCGTGAATGGCTGGCCAAGCTGGGCGTGCGCAGCCTCGAAGAACTGATCGGTCGTACTGACTTGCTGGACATCCTGCAAGGCGAGACGGCCAAGCAGCACCACCTCGACCTGACGCCGTTGCTGGGCAGCGACCACATCCCGGCTGACAAGCCGCAGTTCTGCCAGGTTGACCGCAACCCGCCGTTCGACAAAGGCCTGCTGGCCGAGAAGATGGTTGAGATGGCCAGCTCGGCCATCAACGACCTGAGCGGTGCCGAGTTCGCGCTGGACATCTGCAACTGTGACCGTTCGATTGGTGCGCGTATCTCGGGTGAAATCGCCCGCGCTCACGGCAACCAAGGCATGGCCAAGGCGCCGATCACGTTCCGCTTCAAAGGCACTGCCGGTCAGAGCTTTGGTGTGTGGAACGCCGGTGGTTTGAACATGTACCTGCAAGGCGATGCCAACGACTACGTGGGCAAAGGTATGACCGGCGGCAAGCTGGTGATTGTGCCGCCTGCAGGCAGCGTCTACAAAACCCAGGACAGCGCGATTATTGGCAACACCTGTCTGTACGGCGCCACTGGCGGCAAGCTGTTCGCCGCGGGCACCGCAGGTGAGCGTTTCGCAGTGCGTAACTCCGGTGCTCACACCGTGGTTGAAGGCACTGGCGATCACTGCTGCGAATACATGACAGGCGGGTTCGTCTGCGTATTGGGCAAAACCGGTTACAACTTCGGCTCGGGCATGACCGGCGGTTTCGCCTACGTGCTGGATCAGGACAACACCTTCGTCGACAAGGTGAACCACGAATTGGTGGAGATCCAGCGTATCAGCGGCGAAGCGATGGAAGCCTATCGCAACCATCTGCAACACGTGCTGGACGAATACGTTGAGGAAACCAACAGCGAGTGGGGCCGTAATCTCGCGGAAAACCTCGATGATTATCTGCGTCGTTTCTGGATGGTCAAGCCTAAGGCTGCCAGCTTGAAAACGTTGCTATCCAGCATCCGTGCCAACCCGCAGTGATATGCGCCTGAAGAGTTTGATGAGGTTTTAACAATGGCTGAACGTCTGAGTAACGACTTCCAGTTCATCGATGTCGGGCGCAAAGATCCGAAGAAGAAACTGTTACGTCAACGCAAAAAAGAGTTCGTGGAAATCTACGAACCCTTCAAACCCCAGCAGTCGGCCGACCAGGCCCACCGCTGCCTGGGGTGCGGTAACCCGTACTGTGAATGGAAATGCCCTGTGCATAACTTCATTCCCAACTGGCTCAAGCTGGTGGCCGAGGGCAACATCCTCGCCGCCGCTGAACTGTCGCACCAAACCAACACCCTGCCCGAAGTGTGTGGCCGGGTGTGCCCGCAAGACCGGCTGTGCGAGGGTGCTTGCACCCTCAACGACGGTTTTGGCGCAGTGACCATCGGTTCGGTCGAGAAGTACATCACCGACACCGCCTTCGCCATGGGCTGGCGCCCGGACATGTCCAAAGTGGTGCCGACCGGCAAGCGCGTGGCGATCATCGGCGCCGGGCCTGCGGGCCTGGGCTGTGCTGACGTGCTGGTGCGTGGTGGAGTAACCCCGGTGGTCTTCGACAAAAACCCGGAAATCGGCGGTCTGCTGACCTTCGGCATCCCGGAGTTCAAACTCGAAAAAACCGTTCTGAGCCATCGTCGCGAAGTGTTTACCGGCATGGGTATCGAGTTCCGTCTCAATACCGAAATCGGCAAAGACATCAGCATGGAAGAACTGCTGGCCGAGTACGACGCGGTCTTCATGGGCATGGGCACCTACACCTACATGAAAGGTGGCTTTGCCGGTGAAGACTTGCCGGGCGTGCACGACGCGCTGGACTTCCTGATCGCCAACGTCAACCGCAACCTGGGCTTTGAAAAGTCGCCGGAAGACTTCGTCGACATGAAAGGCAAAAAGGTGGTGGTGCTCGGTGGTGGTGACACGGCCATGGACTGCAATCGGACGTCGATCCGTCAGGGCGCCAAATCGGTGACCTGTGCGTATCGTCGTGACGAAGCCAACATGCCCGGCTCGCGCAAAGAGGTGAAAAACGCCAAAGAAGAAGGCGTGAAATTCCTCTACAACCGTCAGCCGATTGCCATCGTGGGTGAAGGCAAGGTTCAAGGCGTGAAAGTGGTCGAGACCCGTCTCGGCGAGCCGGATGCCCGTGGCCGTCGCAGCCCTGAGCCGATTCCGGGTTCCGAAGAGATCATCCCGGCAGACGCCGTGATCATCGCGTTCGGTTTCCGTCCAAGCCCGGCTTCGTGGTTTGAGCAGTTCGACATCCAGACCGACAGCCAGGGCCGCGTGATTGCGCCTGAGCAGTCGCAGTTCAAGCACCAGACCAGCCACCCGAAGATTTTTGCCGGTGGTGACATGGTGCGCGGTTCTGACCTGGTAGTGACCGCGATCTTCGAAGGCCGCACGGCGGCAGAAGGGATCATGGATTACCTGGGCGTTTAACCTGACCCCTGTAGGAGCGAGCTTGCCTCGCGATCTTTTGATCGTTTAAAAGATCGCGAGACAAGCTCGCTCCTACAGCAAAAAGTGTGTCACCCCGCGTCAAATCGCCCCGATAGATAAAAGGCACGGCTCTTGCCGTGCCTTTTGCGTCCGTCTCTGAGAAAATGCCCCCACTTTTTTTCCGGATGCTGACATGACTGATCTCAAGAATGACCGTTTCCTTCGCGCTTTGCTCAAGCAACCCGTAGACGTAACGCCTGTCTGGATGATGCGTCAGGCCGGTCGCTACCTGCCGGAATACCGCGCCAGCCGCGCCAAGGCCGGTGATTTCATGAGCTTGTGCAAGAACGCCGAATTCGCCTGCGAAGTCACGATGCAGCCTCTGGACCGTTTCCCTCAGCTGGATGCGGCCATTTTGTTTTCCGACATCCTGACCATTCCCGATGCGATGGGCCAAGGCTTGTACTTCGAAACCGGCGAAGGTCCGCGTTTCAAAAAAGTCGTGAGCACGCTGGCGGACATCGAAGCGTTGCCGATCCCTGATCCACAAAAAGACCTTGGCTACGTGATGAACGCGGTCAGCACCATTCGCCGCGAACTCAATGGCCGTGTGCCGCTGATCGGCTTCTCGGGCAGCCCATGGACCCTGGCCACTTATATGGTGGAAGGCGGCTCGTCCAAAGACTTCCGCAAAACCAAGGCCATGCTCTACGACACCCCGCAAGCCATGCACTTGTTGCTCGACAAGCTGGCGCAGTCCGTGACTTCGTACCTGAACGGTCAGATCCTGGCGGGCGCTCAGGCCGTGCAGATTTTCGACACGTGGGGCGGCAACCTGTCATCGGCGGCGTATCAGGAATTCTCACTGGCTTACATGCGCAAAATCGTCAGCGGCCTGATCCGCGAGCACGAGGGCCGCAAGGTGCCGGTGATCCTGTTCACTAAAAACGGTGGCCTGTGGCTTGAAAGCATCGCCGACGCGGGTGCCGATGCGCTGGGTCTGGACTGGACGTGTGACCTGGGTGAAGCCCGCCGCCGCGTGGGCCACAAAGTGGCACTGCAAGGCAACATGGACCCCACCGTGCTGTACGCGAACCCGGAAGCCATCCGCACCGAGGTCAAACGCATTCTGGCCAGTTACGGCAAAGGTTCGGGCCATGTGTTCAACCTGGGTCACGGCATTACCCCGGAAGTGAAGCCTGAGCACGCCGGTGCGTTTATCAGCGCCGTACATGAGTTCTCGGGGCAATATCACGAGTAAGTGCAGTTTTACGAGTATCTATCGTTAGAGCGCCCGGCCAATGCCGGGCGTTTTTGTTTTAATTGTTTATAAATAAAGCAATTCAGATTTTCCCCGTATGTATTTAGGAATAATCCTACATATTAAGTTGTCGGAATAAATAAATCTTCCCACCCGATTGCGGGCAGTCATGAGTCTTTTAAAACTTATAGTCTGTCGCGTAGGAATTTTCTTAGTTTGCTGTAATTACCTGTGGTAGGGCTCTCTCTGTCATATCGCGTTGTTTATATCGCTGTGCGTTGAACAGAGAGCGCGAGTTTTATCTTTTTAAATAATAAATAGACCGAGGTTGTAAATGAATATTGCACTTTCAAAGCCGCGCAATCTGATGCTGTGCGCATCATCGCTGACGCTGATGGCGACCCTGTTTACGGCTCAACACGCAGCCGCTCACGGCTACATGAACTCACCGCCATCGCGGGCTTATGCTTGCCAGCAAGGGCTGAACATTGATTGCGGCCAAGCTCAGTATGAGCCGCAGACCGTCGGCGAAGCCCCTAAGGGGTTTCCTGAATTCGGTCCAGCCGACGGCAAGATCGCAAGTGGTGGCCATGCCAGCTTCGCGGCACTGGATGCCCAGTCTGCCAACCGTTGGCACCTGACTGAAATCAAGGATCACAACATCGAATTCAGTTGGTTCTATACCGCAGCCCACAAAAGTACTCGCTGGCAGTACTTCATCACCAAAAGCGGCTGGAACCCCAACCTGCCAATTTCTCGCGATAGCTTTGAGCTGACACCGTTCTGCCAGGTTGAAGGTGGCGGCGCAGTGCCTATCGACGGCGCAGCCGGTGGTAATGGCCAGGGCAAGGACAAACACAGCTGCTCGATCCCGTCAGACCGCAGTGGCCACCACCTTATTTTGGGTGTCTGGACAGTGGATGACACTGCCGCTTCGTTCTATGACGTCGTGGATGTCAACATCACCGCGCAGATTGCCGACCCGGATGGCTGGAAAAACGTCGGTTCGATTTCGCAAACCCAAACATTGCTGCCAGGTGACTCGGTCAAGGCTCGTGCCTTTACCGGCAGCTCCGAGAGCGCTGAATACAGCTTCGGTGTCGCCATTGAGAAGCCAGAAGAAGGCCAGCCAGCCAATTGGTCGTACAAACTGGCAAATGTCGTGAACGCGGCCAACAAGCCTTTGGTGCGTGCAGGCGTGCGTAATGAAAACGGAGACATTGAGCCAATCAAAGGCGCAAATACCTTCTACGCGAAAGCCGAAAGTGGCGTAACCCGCTACGAAATGCAGACCGTGATGGTTCCAGATCCGGGCGCTTATCTGCACCTGCATGATGTTGCGCCGGAGTACGTGCTGGAAAAAGGCCGTGGCACCGTTGGTTTAACCGTGATGACCAACAAAAACGTCACGCTGGAAGCGACAGTGTTCAACGCCGCCAACAAGCAAGTGGGTTACACCAAGCAAACCGTGAGCGCCACCACCGCACCTGTCAGCATTGCGGTGATCAGCGCGCCGGGCGAGCATTCCTTGAAGCTGATTGCGACCAGTCAAGATGGCCGTGAAAACTTCCAGGACCTCAAGTCGATCAACCTGACCGGTGAAGGCGGTGCTCAGGAATACGACTTTGTTTTCCCTGAAGGCATTGCGGGTTACAAGGCGGGCACGTTGGTGCTTCAACCTAAAAACGACAAAGTCTATGAGTGCCAGCCGTTCCCGAGTTCGGGCTACTGCATTCAATACAACATCAATGCCAATGGTTTCGAGCCGGGTGTCGGCGCGAGCTGGAACATGGCGTGGACTGAGAAGTAAGTCCGTGTGATCAAGGCTGGGTAATGCTTTTAATTTAATCGTTATCCACCGACAACTGTAGGAGCGAGCTTGTCTCGCGATCTTTTAAACAATTAAAAGATCGCGAGACAAGCTCGCTCCTACAGGGTTCGTTTTAACAGTGAGTAATTTTTTATTTATTAATGGCTTGCAGATGAAAAGGTTTTGAATAATTTTTTGGGTGCAATAACGCGCTACTTACCGCTCATTCTGAAGGTGCTGCTGTGGGGGGTATGTTTGGGGTATGGCGTGCATTTAGCCTGGCAAGAGGGGTTGTACCGCCAATCGCTGGTGGTTCCGGCCGTGGCACCTGCTCGTCCTGCTTCAGTACCTGCGCCTGATCCATTTGAACCGGATGCCATCGCAGCCGTGTTGGGCCTGCAACCTCAAGGTGCATTGGCAAGCAGCGCCGAGCCGTTGGAGCTGCGTGCCAGCCTCGTGTCCAGCCATGGCGCGTCGCAGGCGTTGCTGGTGGGCAGCCAGCAAGCGCGCTTTTACCGCGTCGGTGAACGGCTGCCGGGGGGCAGTGTGTTGCGTCGTATTGAGGTCTCGCACGTGGTGCTTTGGCGCAACAACCGCGAAGAGCGTCTGCTGCTCAAACCACCGGGCCGTCACCTGCTACCTGCCCGCCAAACGCCTGCTACACCGGCTCAGGCAACCTCCCTTTATCTGCGGCCCCTTGCCGAACAACCTTAGAGAAACATCATGACCAGGCCCAACGTGTTCGGCATCGGCCGTCTTTTAATGTGTGGTGTTGTGCTCAGTACAGCGCTATTGCAAAGCGATGTGCTGGCCGAGGAGCCGTATTGGCTGTTGGCGATGAAAGACGCCGAGCTGCGCGATGTCGTGCAGGAAATGTCATCGGTATTGGGCGCCACCATCGTGCTCGACCCAAGGGTGCAGGGTCGCATTACCGTTATGTCTGAAGCACCGCTGGACCGTGATGGCGTGCGTGAGCTGTTTTACGCGGTGCTGGATGCGCATGGTTTTGCCGTCGTCGATCAAGGTGATCGTTTATTGATCATTCCCGCTGCCGAGGCCAAAGCCCGCGCGGGCAATCCTGACGGGTCCGAGCAGGGCTTTGTCACGCAAGTCATCGAGCTCAATGCCAGCGTGGCGGCTGACGTGGCGGGGCTGCTGCGCCCCTTGGTGTCGACCAGCGGTTATGTCGGGCCTTCCGCCTCAGCCAATGCGCTGATCATTACCGACACCGCCTCCAATACCCGGCGTATTGCCGAACTGGTTCGCCAACTGGATGGCGGTACGCGACATGACTATTCGGTGGTCGAGCTACTGCATGCACAGGCCAGTGATGTCGCCAAAGTGATGCAGCAGTCACTGGACAAAAAAAGCACCGGGCCGAGCAGTCAGGTGATTGCCGATGCGTCGGCCAACCGGCTGGTGATTCTGGGCAATAAAGCGGTGCGTGAACGGTTTAGCAAACTGGCGCACTCGCTGGATACAAAGCCTGCCCGGCAGTCCGAAAACTCGCGGGTCATACGTCTTCGTCACAGTGACGCCAAGCAATTGGCCGAGGTGCTCGAAACCGTCGCCCAGGGCATGCAACAGGACGCCGCGTTGGCCGGTGCCACGCAAAAGGCCAGTGCCCGCGAGGTGATGGTGGCCGCCGATGAAAGCCAAAACGCTTTGGTGATCATGGCTGACCCGGCGAAAGTGCGTAGCCTGGAAAACATCTTGCGCCAGCTTGATCAGCCGCGCTCACAAGTGTTGATCCATGCCGCCATCGTCGAAATCTCCGGCGACATTGTCGATACCCTCGGCGTGCAATGGGGGGTGAACAGGGGCAGCGTTCAAGGCGCTATCAACTTCCCGGGCACCAATATCCAGGTCGGCGCACTCTCGGGGCCTAATCCCGCGCTGCCCGAAGGTGCTGTGCTGCAACTGGGCGGTGACCGCTTCAATGCGTTGATCTCGGCGCTGGCCAGTGACACCAACAACAACGTGCTGTCCACGCCCAGCTTGCTGACGCTGGACAATCAGGAAGCCGAGATTCTGGTGGGGCAAAACGTGCCCTTCAAGACCGGCTCCTACACCGGCACGGGCGAAAGCTCGCAAAACCCGTTCACCACGGTGACCCGCCAGGACATCGGCATCAGCCTCAAAATCAAGCCGCACATCAATGACGGCAGCTCGTTGCGCCTGGAGGTGGAGCAAGAAAACTCCGAACTGGCCCCTTCACTGCAAGGGGTGGACTCTTCCGACCTGATCACCAACAAACGCGCTCTCAAGAGCACCATCCTTGCGGAAGATGGCGAAATCATTGTCATCGGCGGCTTGATCAAAGACAGCGTGCGCACCCAGGTCAGCGGTGTGCCTTTGCTGCGTGACATTCCTTACTTGGGCGCGCTGTTTCGCTGGAGCAAAGACACCCACACCAAAACCAACCTAATGGTGTTTTTGCGCCCAACCATTGTGCGCAGCAAAAACGATATTCGCGAGATCAGCGAAGACCGCTACAACGCGTTGCGCAACCTTAGCCAACCGTCGTCCAAAGACAGCAACTCGCTGTTGCTGCCCAGTGACCCGCACCAAATGTTTGACGGCAACCTGCAAGACCCGGATGCCGTTGACCTGCGCCGCCCCAAAGCAGCCCGTCCATGAGCCTGTCGCCGGTGCGCTTGCCCTACAGCTTTGCTCGACGTTTCGGGGTGCTGCTGGACACCGCGACCCAGCCTGCGAGCCTGTTGATACGCAGCGACACGCCGTTGACCGTGCTGGCCGAAGTACAGCGCTGGGCGGGTGTTGAAATGCGGCTGCAACGCGTACCGGATGCACAGTTCAACGAGCGCCTGACCAGCAGCTACAGCGCCGGGCAAAGCGCCGCCGAGCAAGTGGCGCAGGGGCTGGACAGCGAACTCGACCTGATGAGCGTGGCCGAACAGGTGCCGCAAACCGCCGACTTGCTGGAGCAGGAGGGCGACGCGCCGATCATTCGTTTGATCAACGCGCTGCTGCGTGAAGCCATGCGTGAAAAAGCCTCGGATGTGCACCTGGAAACCTTCGAGCACTACTTGTCGGTGCGCATGCGCATCGACGGCCAACTGCGCGAAGTGCTGCGACCAAAACGCGAACTGGCGAACTTGCTGGTATCGCGGATCAAAGTCATGGCGCGGCTGGACATCGCCGAAAAACGCGTGCCGCAAGACGGCCGCATCAGCCTGCGGCTGGCCGGGCATGAAGTCGATGTACGCGTCTCGACCTTGCCGTCAGCGCATGGCGAGCGCGTGGTGATGCGCCTGCTCGACAAACAGGCCGGGCGCCTCGACCTGGAATGCCTGGGCATGCCCGCGTCAACCCTGAGCCGCTTTGAACACATACTGGCCCGGCCCCACGGGATTTTTCTGGTCACCGGGCCCACCGGCTCGGGCAAAACCACCAGTCTGTATGCCGCGCTCAGCCACCTCAACGCCCCGACCCGCAACATCCTGACCGTCGAAGACCCGGTGGAATACCACCTGCCCGGCATCGGCCAAACGCCGGTCAACAGCAAGGCCAACATGACCTTCGCCCGTGGCTTGCGGGCGATTTTGCGGCAGGACCCGGACGTGGTCATGGTCGGTGAAATCCGCGACCACGAAACCGCTGAAATCGCCGTACAAGCCTCGCTCACCGGGCACTTGGTGCTGTCGACCCTGCACACCAACAGTGCGGTGGGCGCGGTCACTCGTCTGGTCGACATGGGCGTCGATGCCTACCTGCTGGCGTCTTCGCTGGTCGGCGTGCTGGCCCAACGCTTATTGCGCACCCTGTGCGCCGACTGCAAAACCCCTTATCGCGCCGACCCGCAGCAATGCCAGCGGCTGGGGCTCGATCCACAGGCTGACGTCACCTTGTACCAGCCGCAGGGCTGTCGCCATTGCCAGCAGGGTTATCGCGGGCGCACCGGGATTTATGAACTGGTCGGCATCACCCCGGCACTGGCAGAACTGATTCATCAGGGGGCCAGCGAGCCGGACCTGATCCGTGAGGCGCGCGAACACGCCCCCAGTTTGTTTCAGGACGGCCAACGTCTGGTGCTCCAAGGCCTGACCAGCTTTGACGAACTGCTGCGCGTGACCCTGGAGGACTGAGCATGCCGACCTTTGAGTACCGGGCGCAGGGCGCCAATGGGCGTAACTGCCGAGGCCAGCAAGAAGCCGACAATGCGCGGCATGCGCGGCAGCTATTGCGCGAGCGCGGTTTGCGCCCGACCCAGTTGAACGAAGCCAGAAAAAACCGTGCGGCGCGCACGCGCGGGCGGCTGGGTGTCACCGATCTGGCCCTTGTCACGCGGCAATTGTCGACCTTGATCCATGCCGGTTTACCCCTTGAAGAAGCCTTGGGCGCGGTGGCAGCGCAGAGTGCCAAGCGACACGTGAGCAACGTGTTGCTCGCCGTGCGCAACCGCGTCACCGAAGGCCATGCCTTGGCGACGGCGCTGTCAGCGTTCCCTCGGGCCTTCCCGGAACTGTTTCGCGCCACCGTGGCGGCGGGCGAGCGCAGTGGCCATTTGGGGCATGTGCTCGTACAGCTCGCCGACTACACCGAAGCCCGTCATGCCTCGCGCCAGAAGATCCAGTTGGCACTGGTTTACCCGCTGATTCTGTTAATTGCCTCGTTCGCCATCGTCGGCTTTCTGCTGGGCTACGTGGTGCCGGACGTGGTCAAAATCTTTGTGAACAGCGGCCAGCCGCTGCCCGCGCTGACTCAGGTGCTGATCGCCCTGAGCACGGGTTTGCGTCACTACGGCTGGCTGTTGTTGCTGCTGTTGCTCGCCGTCACGGGTGCGGCGCGCTGGGCATTGCAGCAGCCTGCCTTGAAACTGCGCTGGCATGCGCTGCTGCTCAACCTGCCCATGGTTGGCGGGGTCTTGCGGGCGATGGAGGCTGCACGATTTGCCAGCACCTTGTCGATTCTGGGCAAGAGCGCCGTGCCGCTGGTGGATGCCCTGGAAATCTCGGCCACGGTGATCGCCAACCTCGCTATTCGCCAACGCATGCTCGATGTCGCGCGCACCGTTCGTGAAGGCGCAACGCTGGCCCGTGGGCTGGAACGCAGCGGTGACATCCCACCGATGATGCTGCACCTGATTGCCAGCGGCGAACGTGCCGGTGAGCTGGACAGCATGCTGGCGCGGGCTGCCGAGCAGCAGGAAAAAACCCTCGCAGCGCGCATTGCGCTGGTGGTGAGTTTGTTTGAACCAATCATGTTGGTACTGATGGGCGGCGTGGTTTTGCTGATCGTCATGGCCATCTTGTTGCCGATTCTTAGCCTCAATCAACTGGTGAATTGACCGATGAATACCCTTCGAACATCAACTCAACGTGGCTTTACCCTGATTGAAATCATGGTGGTGGTCGTCATCATCGGCGTGCTGGGCGCCATTGTCGTGCCGCAGTTCATGAGCCGCCCCGACCAGGCCAAAGTCACTGCTGCGCACACCGACATTCAGGCCATCAGCACTGCGCTGGAAATGTACCGCCTCGACACCTTCAACTACCCCTCTACCCAGCAAGGCCTTGAGGCGCTGGTCAGCCGCCCGTCCGGCACGCCGGTGGCGAAAAACTGGAACCCGCAGGGCTACCTCAAAAACGTGCCGGTCGACCCTTGGGGCACGCCGTATCAATACCTCAATCCGGGGACCCACTCGGCGGGTTATGACCTGTTTTCGTTGGGGTCAGATGGTGTGCTTGGCGGTGAAGAGCATGCCGCTGACATTGGCAACTGGAGCAACTGAGGCATGCGTTATTCATCGCTGGGCTTCACCTTGATCGAGCTGATGGTCGTGATGGTGCTGATCGGCGTGCTGGTCTCAATGGTGCATATCAGCCTGGGTGACAACCGCGCCCGTGATGCGCAACAAGAAGCCCGGGCCATGCTCGCCTTGATGCAAGGGCTGCGCGAGAAGGCGGTGCTGGACGGGCAGGAATACGGCCTGCGGCTGGAGCCCGAAGCCTACCAGCAGATGCGTCTGCAAGGGGCGACCTGGCAGGCCGTCGAGGCGCCGGTAAAACTGTCCGCCGGTGTGCTGCTGACTCTGGTGTTGGAGGGGCGTGTGCACAGCCTTGCCGCAGGCGAACAGATCCCACAGTTGCTGTGGCTCAGCAGTGATGAAAACACCCCCTTTGCCTTGCACTTCGACAGCCCGCCGCTGCGCTGGCAGAGCCTGTACAGCGATGGCCTTGGCAACCCGCTGCTCGAAGCGTCCGAGGTCACCGATGCGTACTGAAAAAGGCTTTACCTTGCTGGAAGTCATGATCGCCCTGGCCGTGTTCGCGACCTTGGCGGCGGCTGTCATGTCTGCCAGCCAATACGTATTGAGGCAAAGCGCACGGGTCGAAGCCCGACTGCTGGCAGGTTGGTTAGCAGACAATCATCTGAGTGAACTGCACCTTCAAAGCGCTACTTTGGCCATAGGATCGAAAACACTCACGCAGCGTTTTGCTCAACGCGAGTGGCGTCTGGTTCAACGCATCGTCAGCGAGCCCGACACGGGCCTGTTACGGGTAGAACTGAGCGTCAGCCCGGCGGGCAGTGATCCGGCCTTGCTCAGCGTGACGCACTGGCTGGCGCGCAGTCATGACTAAGCCGCAAGCGGGTTTTACGTTGCTCGAACTGGTGATCGCCATCGCCATTTTTGCCTTGCTGGGAGTGGCTTGCTGGCGGCTGTTTGATGGCGTGCTGCGCGCCGAACGCAGCAGCAGCGCCCACGAGCAGACCTTGCGCGGCTTGCAGCGCGCCGTGGCCCTGATCGAGCGCGATGCATTGCACCTGCACACCTCGGCCAAGCTTCCCGGGCTGGCGCTTTACCCCAACCAACTCAACGTGCGCCGCGCCAACTGGCGCAACCCGCTGGGCCAGCCGCGCAGCGAACTGCAAGACGTCAGTTACAAGCTGGAAAACGGTGTGCTTTGGCGCTACAGCCAGGGCCTTGAAGGCGGCGAACTGCAAAAACAAAAACTGCTCACAGACGTGCGCGATCTGCGCTGGCGGCTGTACGACCGCAACCTGGGCTGGCGCATCGATTGGCCGAGCGGCAAAGCGGCCCCCAAAGGGATGCCCCAAGCCCTTGAAATGCAGTTCTCAGCGGGCCGATTTGAACAGCTTCGCCGCGTGATTCTGCTGCCGGAGGGCGAGTGATGCGCAAGGGGCAGCAAGGCATTGCATTGCTCACCGTGCTGCTGGTGATGAGCCTTGCGCTGCTGGTGACCGCAGGCATGTTGCGCAACCACCGTCTGGCCCTGCACAGCAGCGCTCAGCAACTCCATCAACTGCAATTGCGCCAATGGGCGTTTGCCGGGGAAGCCTGGGCGCGAGAGCGTTTGTACACGCTGTTGCCTGACCCCAAATTGCCCGTTGCAGCAGGCCAGGCCTGGGCCAAAGGTCGGCCCGAATGGCTGATCGACAACGGCCACATCGAGGTCGAAATCGAAGACTTGGCCGCCCGTTTCAACGTCAGCACCTTGCTCACTCAAGGCGCTGTCGACGAGGTGCTGAAACAGCGTTGGTTGCGCCTGCAAACCCAGCTTGAGCTGCCACCCGTAGACGCCAGCGCGCTGCAAGGCCTGAACCTGAGTGACATCAGCCAATTGCGTCGGGTACCGGGTGCCGACGCCCGCTGGTACGCACGCATGCATCCCTGGATCGCCCTGCTGGGCAAAGACGCGACGCTCAACATCAACACCGCTTCCTCCACGTTGCTCGCCACCCTCGAAGGCGTCACACCAAGCATGGCTCATCGCTTGCTGAGCGAGCGGCCGTTGCAGGGGTTCGCCAGCGTCGAGGACTTCACCTTCACCCCGGCGCTGATCGGCCTGGGGCTTCAAGCGGCCGGGTTGGGCACTGGCAGCCGCTGGTTTCGCATCACCACCCGCGTACGTGTGGGGCAAAGCCGCTTGCGCCTCGAAAGCGACATGGCCCGCGACCTCAAAACCGGCCGATGGCACCTTCTACAACGGCGCTTTTTAGCCCCTGAACACAGCGAAGCTTCTTGATGAACAGCCGGCTTTATCTCACCTCGCACAGCGATACGCGGGTCTACCTGTGGCACGACGAAAAAACCGCCTACGAAACCTCACTGAACGAGGCCGCCGAGGCCCTGGGCGCGCGCGATGTGCAACTGATTCTGCCCATGGAAATGTGCAGTTGGCTGCTGACCGAGCCCTGGCCGGGCAGGCGCCGACCGAGCGTTCAGGCCTTGGCCTTTGCAGTGGAAGATCAACTGGCGGATGACCTTGATGACCTGCACATCGCCGTCGGCCCCATGGATGCACAGCGGCGCTACCCGTTGCTAGTGATTAACCGTCAGCACTTCAAAAATATCTTGGCGCAGTTGCAGGCGCGCGGCTTGAACATCGTCAGCGTGCACGTGGACGCCGACCTGTTGCCCCGCGAGCAACCGAGCATTGCAGAGTGGGACGGGCGTTGGTTGGCAGGCGGCGCGCTGGACCTGCGGCTGGCGTTAACCCTTCAGGCGCTGGACGCCCTGAAAGACGGGCCGCTCGGTACAGCGGTTGAGCAAACGTTTGATCTCAGTGCCGCGCCGCCTGATGCCATCAACCTGCTGCAAGGCGAGTTTCGGCGCACCTCGCAGGGTCTGCCTTGGCGAGGTTTCAGTGTTGCCGCCTTACTGATCGTTGCCCTGGCCGTGGGGGCGAGCCATCTGCGCAGCAGCTTCCTTGAGAGCGAGGCGGCGCGGATTTATGCCCTGAGCGAACAGCGTTTTAAAGCGCTGTACCCGGAGCACACCCGCATCGTCGATTTGTCTGCGCAACTCAACGCCCTGCAGCAGCAAGGCGCAGCCCGGCAAAACGGGCACATGGCGCGCTTGCTTCAGTTAACCCAGCACGTGATCGGTGCCAGCAGCGTGGACGTGCAACGCATGGAATGGCGCGCCGCCGTCGGCTGGACCTTAACCATCACCGCCAACAACTTTGCCGAGCTTGAGCAACTGCGCGAGCGAGGCTTGCAAAGCGCACTGCCGATCACCTTGGGCAACGCCAGCCAGCAGGGCAACCGGGTGCAGGCTTTACTCACCCTGGAGGACGCTTTATGAAGGCCCGTGTGCGTGAGCGCTGGCTGCAACTGCCACGCCGTGATCGCCAATTGTGTGGGGTGCTCGCGGTATTTCTGTTGGCTGTCTTTGGCTTCTACGGGGTGTGGCAGCCTGCGCAGCAACGGCTGGCCGTGGCGCAAACGCTGTATGCCCAACGCGTTGCACAAGCGGCAGAGGTACAGCGAGCGCAGCCCACGCGAGCGACCCGGGTTTACACGCAACCCTTGAGCAGCCGCCTCAGCGAAAGCGCCGCGAGTGCGGGGCTGACTGTGCAGCAGTTTGACGTGGACACGCAGAGGTTGCGCATCAGCTTGAGCGGCAATGCCCTGACGGTACTGGAGTGGCTTAATCGCATCGAGCAAGAAGGCGCCGAATTCGAGAGCCTGAGCCTGGAAAAAAGCGCTCAGGTTCTGCACGTGCAACTACAGATCAATAACCCATAACCTCTGTAGCCGCTGCCGCAGGCTGCGATAAGGACCGAAGGGCCTTCGCTTTAAAGCAGGGTCGCTGCGCAACCCATCGCAGCCTGCGGCAGCGGCTACACAGGCTGGCTATTACCCGGCAACGCGGGCAGTTTGGCCAGACGCAGCGCCACCAGCAGGGCGATCACCAGCAAAGCGCCGATGAACGCACCGATGCCGTTCCAGCCCGCGTAGTGCCAGAAAAAGCCCCCTGCGGTCCCGGCCACGCTCGACCCGGCGTAGTAACAGAACAGGTACAGCGACGAGGCTTGGCCCTTGGCTTTAGTTGCACGGCGGCCGATCCAGCTGCTGGCCACCGAGTGCGCACCAAAGAAGCCAAAGGTGAACAGCAGCATGCCGATAATCACCAGCGCGATGGGTTCGAACAGGGTCAGCGCGATACCCGCCAGCATCAGCACAATCACTGCCCACAGCACTTTGCGACGGCCCAGTTTGTCAGCCAGCGCGCCAATTTGTGCCGAGCTGTAAATGCCCGACAGGTACACCACCGAGAGCAAGCCCACCACGGCCTGGTTCATGTTGTACGGATCGGCCAGCAAGCGATAACCGATGTAATTGAACAGCGTCACAAAGCTGCCCATCAGCAAAAACGCTTCCAGAAACAGCCACGGCAAACCGGCATCGCGAAAGTGCATGGTGAAGCCGTTCAACAGGCTGCGCGGGTTCATGGTTTGCGGGCGGAAGTTACGCGACTCCGGCAAGATCTTCACAAACACCAGGGCCAGCACCAATGCCAGGCCGCCGATCACCAGCATCGCGGTGTGCCAACTGACGAAGTCGATCAACACCCCCGTGATCAACCGCCCGCTCATCCCGCCAATCGCATTGCCGCCGATGTACAACCCCATCGCCAGGCCAATGTGTTGCGGGTGAATTTCCTCGCTCAAATACGTCATGGCGACAGCGGCCAGCCCGCTCAGCGACAACCCCACCAGCGCGCGGGTAATCAGCACGCCTTCCCAGCTCGGCATAAATGCACTGAGCAACGTAAAAACAGCTGCACTGAACAATGCAAACACCATCACCGGCTTACGCCCGATGGCATCAGAAATAGGCCCGGTCACCAACAAGCCGATAGCCAGCATCCCGGTGGCCACCGACAAAATCAGGCTGCTTTGCGCGGCGTTAATCCCGTATTCATGGGACAGCATCGGCATCATTGGCTGCACGCAATACAGCAGGGCAAACGTCGCAAAACCGCCCGAGAACAGCGCCAGCACCGTTCGCATGAACATCGGCGTGCCTTTCTCGATAAACACGTCATTGAGTTGAGCGACAACATCATCCAGTGCAGTGGGCGGGATTTCGTGAGCGAGGGGGGCGACAGCAGTTTTCACGGGGACCTCATAACGCGTGCAGCCAAACGGCAATGGCAAAAGAATATAGCCCGCTAACGATTCTTTCCAATATATTATTCGACCTGTTTGATAGGTTTAACGACTTAATGGAGTTTGCATGGAACTGCGCCATTTACGCTATTTCATCGCTGTCGCCGAAGAACTGCACTTTGGCCGGGCCGCCCAGTTGCTGGGCATCTCTCAACCGCCGTTGAGCCAGCAAATACAGGCGCTGGAACAAGAGCTGGGGGCGCGGCTGTTCGAGCGTACCAACCGTCGGGTCGCGCTCAGCGAAGCCGGGCGATTGTTTCTCGACGAGGCGCGTCAGGTGCTGGCGCAAGTCGACAAAGCCGCCGACGTCGCCCGCCGTGCGCAGTTGGGTGAACTGGGCGAAATGAAAATTGGCTTCACCTCTTCAGCGCCGTTCAACTCAAGCATTCCGCAGGCCATTTTTGCCTTTCGCCAGGCCTTCCCAGCGGTGCACCTCAACCTCAAGGAAATGAGCAGCCGCGACGTGGCGGAGGCGTTGGTGGAAGAGTCGATCGAAATCGGCGTCATGCGCCCGTTCCCCTTGGCAGACTCGCTGGTGGCCGTGGAACTGTTCAGCGAGCCCTTGGTGGCGGTCATTCAGGCCGAGCACCCATTGGCCGAAGGCAGCGAAAACGGCCTCTACATCGGGGCATTGGCTGACGAACCGTTCGTCTTCTTCCCGCGCAGCTACGGCAGCGGGTTGTATGCGCAACTGCTGAGCCTGGCGCGCCAAGCGGGTTTCAGCCCGCACATCGCACAAGAAGCGGGCGAAGCCATGACCATCATTGGGCTGGTTTCAGCGGGGTTGGGTGTGTCCGTGTTGCCCGCGTCGTTCCAGCACATGCGCATCAAAGGCGTGGTGTACAGGCCCCTGCTCGACACAGACGCCAGCACCGCCGTGTGGCTGGTGCAACGCAAAGGCAACCCCTCGCCGATGGCCAAGGCGTTTGCTGAGCTGGTGACGCGCAAGATGGTGAAGCCCTAGGAGTGAACGGATATAGCTGACATAACAAAGCGGCCTTCCTGACGAGAGGGAGTGTTAGGGACTGATTCTTTGGGTGTAACCTTTGGGCTACATTTTGTGGATGATTGAAATTATCCGCAGCACAATATTTTCGCGTTGGTTGGCAGATTTGCCAGACAGTCGGGCGCGGGCGCGTATCTTGCTCAGGCTTGATCGAATGGCTGAAGGCAATTTGGGTGATACCAAATTTGTTGGCGCAGGATTGAAAGAGGCTCGTATCGATTACGGTCCGGGTTACCGCTTGTACTTCATCCAGCAAGGCCAATGTTGGGTGGTTCTATTGTGTGCCGGTGATAAAAGCAGCCAAACCCGCGATATCAAACAAGCGCGACTGATTGCCAAAGACTGGAAGGAGTACAACCTTTGACCGAAAAGTTCACCCGCTGGGACAGCGCCGAATTCCTCAAAACTGAAGAGGATATAGGTTATTACCTGGAAGCCTGCATGGAGGAGGCTGGCGATGACCCTGCTTTCATTGCCAAAGCGCTTGGCACCATTGCGCGAGCGCGGGGCATGAGTCAAGTAGCGCGGGATGCAGGTCTTTCAAGAGAAAGCCTGTATCGAGCGCTGTCCGGGGAAGGCAACCCGGAGTTTGGGACCATTCTTAAAGTAGCCAAGGCGCTTGGGCTAAAGCTGCATATCTCCAAGTGAACGGGGGAGGGCTGTCTCTGGAGTAATGCCAGTCAGTTAAGCGAACGCTGTTTTATATGCAGCGAGAAACCTGTGGGAGCCTGGCTTGCCAGCGATGCAGGCGATGCGGTTTTTCTGTTAAACCGCGTCGATACTCTCGCGGGCAAGCCCGCTTTCACAGGGGCGCCAAGCCCTCAATTCACCTTCGACAAATCCCCTTTCAACGCCACGCCTGCAATGACTGCGCCCGCATGGCACTCGTAGGTTTTCGGGTCTTTGCGCTCGTTGCGTTTGTAGAAGCTGCTGATGTCGGTCACGGCGTTGGCACCGGCTTTTTTGGCCGCGTCATGCAGGGTGATCAACGCCGATTGCAGCGCCCAGGAGCACGCCTGGTAATCGGTTTTGTTAAAGGCGTTGGTCTTTTTGTTGGTCACGGCGCCAGGGCTGATAACGGTCACTTTGCCGCTCGGTGTGTTACCCGCCAGATAGAACTTTACGCTGCCATCAATTTTGCCGGTGCTGATGGCTTCGGTGACCACCTGATCAAAGGGCAGGTACAAGGTGTCATCGCGTGCCTGGCTCACAGCAGGCAGTGCGCACAGCAGAACAGCGGTCGTTGCCAGAGTCTTGAATTGCATAACTGAGGTCTCCTTGACCTTAAGGCCAGCGACGGAATATCAACGATGTGTTGACCCCGCCAAAGGCAAAGTTGTTGTTCATGACGTAGTCGTTGTGCATCACGCGAACTTCGCCGCGCAGGTAATCCAGCTCGCCGCAGCGCGGGTCAACTTGATCCAGATTGAGCGTCGGCACATAACGATCGCGGTTCATCATTTCGATGCTGAACCACGACTCCAGCGCCCCGCAGGCACCCAGCGTGTGGCCCAAAAAGCTCTTCTGCGAACTGATGGGCATGTGTTTGCCGAACAACTCGCTGGTGGCCTGGGTTTCGGCAATGTCGCCCTGTTCAGTGGCGGTGCCGTGGCCGTTCACATAACCGATGGCGTGAGCGCCAATGCCTGCATCTTCCAGCGCCAGTTCCATGGCTCGGCGCATGGTGCTGACTTCTGGGCGGGTGGTGTGCTGGCCATCGGCGTTGCTGCCAAAGCCGACGATTTCGGCATGGATATGCGCGCCGCGAGCCAGCGCATGTTCCAGCTCTTCGAGCACCAGCATGCCGCCGCCTTCACCAATCACCAGGCCGTCGCGGCCGCTGTCGTAG